>NZ_DATGBO010000100.1:0-5176 GCF_035312645.1 Arenimonas sp. | reverse complement strand
GTCGAGCGTCAAGCGGAAATCGGAGGTCGTAACCCGGGGCCGGGATCGGCGGAGACAAAGCTGCCGATGGCAATGACCGGCAATGCAGGCCGGGGCAAGGAAATGCCCGGCAGCGAAAGAAGGGCAAGCGACAGCAATGCATTATTGGCCTGGCAGCGCATCAGGCACTGGTCATCGCAATTGGCGCTGGGAGCGGGGCAGGGCTTGCCTGCCTGATCGCAATCGCCACCGTGCCTCTTGTGCCCCATCATCTCGGCGCAGCAATCTTTCTTCATGCCGCCAGAGGCCGCTTGTGCCACGGCAAAGCCATTGACCAACAGCGCCATCGTCACCAGCACGGAGGCCAGAAGGCGAAGGAAGCGCGAGCGGAAGGGACGGAAGGAGGACTTCATGGGCTGCGGTGAGTGTACTCATCCCCGAACTCGGTGCAACGTGCATGAGTCCCAGTGCGATCCGGCAGGGCGCCTGATGTCGTGTTCGCTGCCAGACGCATGACCCCAGCCTTTTTCGCTTCCCCGCGGGAGCGCGCATGAGCGCGATTTCCCGCAAATTGCATGGGCACGCTTATTGATTCACAGCCGTCGCGCTTATGCGCGCTATCGCTGGATCAACAGCGGTCGCGGCCAGGGCCGCTCCTGCGAAAATCACCAGGCGATGTCGCCGTAGATCAGCGTCTGGCTTTCGCCGCCGACCCAGACCTCGTGCTGCGCATCGATCTGCAATTCCAGCGTGGCATCGCGGCCGATTTCGCGGCCCTGGCTGACGACATAACGGTTGCCGAGATCCCCGAGCGCGTTCGCTTCATCGAGGAAGCCGGCGATCGCGGCATTGGCTGCACCCGAGGCGGGATCCTCATCGATGCCGACACCGAGCGGGAACGCACGCACGACCATGTCGTACTCCACTTCCGGGCAGCGCGCGAAGATGCACAGACCCAGGCTTTGCGTCGTCTGCGCCAGTTCGCGGATGGCGTTGCGATCGGGACGAAAAGTGCGCACGGCATTTTCATCGGCGAGTTCGGCCAGCCACCAGCGCCGTCCGCCTTCGACCACGGCAGGCGCAGTGACTCCTGCTGGCGTCGCCGCGAGGATGTTTTGCAACAGGTCATCCTCGCTGCCTGCATAACGCACGATCCGCGAACGCGGCACACGCACCGACAAAGTCTGTCGATCTTCCTGCGTGAGGATCCGCACCGGCAGCAGGCCGGCCTGGCATTCCTGCAGCAGCGCGCCAGCGCGCGGTCTCGCGAAACCTGCGGCGAGCACCGCATGTGCGGTGCCGATGCTGGGATGGCCGGCGAAGGCGATTTCTTTTTGAGTTGTGAAGATGCGCACGCGGTAGTCGGCTTCAGACGTCGTCGGCGGCAGCACGAAGGTGGTTTCGGCGAGATTGGTCCAGGCGGCGATCGCCTGCATCTGTTCGCCGCTCAAATCGGCGGCGTCGAATACCACCGCCAGCGGGTTGCCGACGCCGGCGCGCGTGGCGAAGACATCGACCTGGAAAAACGGTCGCACCCGCGCCCGCCTCACCATGCGAGCGTGCCGGTGATCACGGTCTGGGTCTGGCCGCCGATCCAGATGCCGCCGGTATCGTCGACCTCGACCTCGATACGGCCATCGCGGCCGAGCTCGCGGCCCTGGCTCACGACATATTGCTGGCTGGGCAGGGCCTGGTTCTGGTGCAGCCAGGCGCCGATCGCGGCGTTCGCGCTGCCGGTGACCGGGTCTTCGGGAATGCCGTCGGCCGGGCAGAACGCGCGCACGGCGAGGGCGTAATCGCTATCGGTGGAAAAGGCGAACACGCACAGGCCGACCGCGCCGGTGCTTTCGGTGAGCGCGGCGATTGCGGCCAGTTTCGGTTGCATGCTGCGCACCGTCGCTTCGTCGGCGAGTTCGACGATCCACCAGCGCGGGCCGATGTCGATGATGGTCGCGGGCAGCGCGCCCAATGCGAGGTCTGCGAACGCGGCCTCCCATATCGCTGGATCCGGCGTCGCGGTGATCGCGCGACCACGTGGGGCACGCACAAAAATCCGTCGCGCCGCGCCTTCGCCCTCCACCCGCATCGGCAACAGGCCGGCCGCGCATTCCTGCACCAGCTTGCCGTCGACACTGGTGGCCAACCCGGCTTCGAGCGCAGCGTGGGCGCTGCCAACGCTGGGATGGCCGGCGAAGGGCAGCTCCTGGCGCGGGGTGAAGATGCGTACGCGATAACTCGCCTCGGTGGTGGTCGGCGGCAGCAGGAAGGTGGTTTCGGAGAGGTTGGTCCAGTTCGCGAAGGCCTGCATGTCGGCGGTATCCAGTCCCTCGGCGGCGATCACCACTGCCAGCGGATTGCCGGCGCCGGGACGATCGGCAAAAACGTCGAGCTGGAGAAAGCGGCGGGGCGGATGCATCGTTTATGATTCCGGATTCTGCGCACTGCGCGCCTGCCGATCATAGCGCCCCGCCCATGCCTTCCGACGCCGCCCCCGCCGACTGGATCGTCCTCAAGTTCGGCGGCACCAGTGTTTCCCGCCGCAACCGCTGGGACACGATCGGGCGCCTGATGCGCGAACGCCACGAGGGCAGGGGCGACGAACCCGCCCGCGTGCTGGTGGTGGTGTCGGCGCTTTCGGGCGTGACCAACGAATTGCAGGCGATCGCCGATCATCACGCCGATGGCGATGAGGTCGCGCGGCGCATCGAGGCGCTGGTGCTTCGTCATCGCAGCTATTGCGATGAGCTCGCGATCGATGCCGACGCTGTACTCGGCGAACGCCTCGCGGCGTTGCGCGCACTGGGCGACGATGCGCGGCGCAGCGCCGGCTCGCTGGCCTGGCAGGCAGAGGTCATGGCGCAGGGCGAATTGCTGTCATCGACGCTCGGCGTCGCCTATCTGCGCAGTCAGGGTCTGGCCGTGGACTGGCTCGACGCCCGCGACTGGCTCGATGCGCAGTCGCTGCCCAACCAGAACGACTGGTCGCGCCGGCTCTCGGTGTCCTGTCGCTATATCGGCGACAGCGCATTGCGCGCGCGTTTCAACGCGAATGCGCCGCTGCTGATCACGCAGGGCTTCATCGCCCGCGCCGAGGATGGTGGCACGGCGATCCTCGGCCGCGGTGGGTCCGATACCTCGGCCGCATATTTCGGCGCGCTGCTGCAGGCGCGGCGCGTGGAAATCTGGACCGACGTGCCCGGCATGTTCAGCGCCAACCCGCGCGCCGTGCCCGATGCGCGTCTGCTGTCGCGGCTCGACTACGAGGAAGCACAGGAAATCGCCACCACCGGCGCGAAAGTCCTGCATCCGCGCTGCATCCATCCCTGTCGCGAAGCGCGCGTGCCGATCTGGATTCGCGATACCGAGCGCCCCGAAATGGCCGGCACGGTGATCGACCATCGCGCCGCCACGGTGCCGGGCGTGAAAGCGATCAGTTCGCGTCGTGGCATTGTGTTGGTGTCGATGGAAACCATCGGCATGTGGCAGCAGGTCGGTTTTATTTCCGACGTGTTCGAGCGTTTCAAGCGCCACGGCCTGTCGATCGACCTGATTGGTTCGTCGGAAGCCAACGTCACCGTCTCGCTCGACCCTTCCGACAACCTGGTCAATTCCAATGTGCTCGATGCGCTCTGCGCCGATCTCGCGGAAGTGTGCCGGGTGAAGGTGATTGCGCCTTGCAGCGCGATCACCCTGGTCGGCCGCGGCATGCGCTCGCTGTTGCACAAGCTCACGGATGTGTGGAGCGAATTTGGCCGCGAGCGAGTGCATCTGATTTCGCAGAGCTCGAACGATCTCAACCTCACCTTCGTCGTCGACGAAGGCCTGGTCGACGGCATGATGCCGCGCCTACACGACCTGCTGACGCATTCGGGCGCGATGCCGGTGGATGTCAGCGAAGTCTTCGGACCGAGCTGGCGGCAGATCGAATCGCAGGGACGTCCGCGCCGGCCGGCTTGGTGGCATGGCCAGCAACAGCGCTTGCTCGACTCCGCAAAAAAAGGCACGCCGCGCTATGTCTACCACCTGCCGACGGTGCGCGAACGCGCGCGTGCGCTGGCCGACGTCGGTGCCGTCGATCGCCGTTTCTATGCGCTCAAGGCGAATTCGCATCCGCAGATTCTGCTGGCATTGGAGGCGGAAGGTTTCGGTTTCGAGTGCGTGTCGCAGGCCGAGCTCGAACACTTGTTCGCTGTGTTGCCGAAACTCGACCCGACCCGCGTGATGTTCACGCCCAGCTTCGCGCCGCGCGCCGAGTTCGCTGCCGCGATGCAACGCGACGTCTGGGTCACGCTCGACAGTCTCTATCCGCTGCGGCAATGGCCGGAATTGTTCGCCGGCCGCCAGATCGCGCTGCGCATCGATCCTGGTTATGGCCTCGGCCACCATGAAAAAGTGCGCACCGGCGGCAAGGAAGCGAAGTTCGGCCTGCCCGCGGAGACGCTGCCGGAGTTCATCGTCGCGGCGCGCGCGAACAAAACCACGATCACCGTGCTGCATGCGCATGTCGGCAGCGGCATCCAGGATGTGAAGCACTGGCCGCAGGTTTACGCGCAGCTGGTGAATCTCGCCGAACAGATAGGCACGGTCGCGGCGATCGATGTCGGCGGCGGCATCGGCGTGCCGTACGCGCCCGACGCCGAGCCCTTCGACATCGCCGCATTCGCCGCCGCGATGGCCGAGATCAAATCGGCCTGGCCGCAGTACGCATTGTGGATCGAACCGGGCCGTTACCTGGTCGCGGAATCCGGCGTGCTGCTGGCGAAGGTCACGCAGGTGGTCGCCAAACTTGGCGTGCGCCGCATCGGTGTCGATGCCGGCATGAACGCGCTGATGCGTCCGGCGCTGTACAACGCCTGGCACGAGATCGTGAACCTGACGCGCCTCGATGACGCCGACGGTTTGCCGGCGGAAGTGGTCGGCCCGATCTGCGAAACCAGCGATGTGCTCGGTCGCCGCCGCGCATTGCCGGACGCGACGATCGAAGGCGACGTGCTGTTGATCGCCACCACAGGCGCCTACGGATTCGTGATGGCCAATCGTTACAACTTGCGGGCGTTGCCGGTCGAGGAAGTGTTGGATGTCTGAGATGAATTTCCAGCGTGAGACAATCCGCGCATTCCGTTTCGTCCGTTGCGAGTTCGCTGCAGCCAGTGGCGAAGCGCGTCTGGTCTATGCCTTCGACGATGGCCCGGAACTG
>NZ_DATGBO010000099.1:0-39001 GCF_035312645.1 Arenimonas sp. | reverse complement strand
TGAGGCCGCCGAACGGCATTTCGAAATCGCCGGGCAGCACGATATCCAACTGATGCGGATTGACGTTGACCGAAGCCGAGGATTCGACGGTTTCGGCGATGGTCTTGAAGCCGACCCAGCGCCCGGAGAAACGCGACATCGCCCAGCCGAGCAGGCCCATGTCGAGGATGTCCTGCACGCCGGCAGGATTGAGCACCGGCATCATCGCGCTGACGAATTCGAGCTCCGAGCCATGCGGCAGCGTCGACGAGCGGCAGGCGTGGTCATCGGCGGCCAGTGCGAGCACGCCGCCATTCGTCGATGTGCCGGCGGCGTTGCCGTGCTTGAACACGTCGCCGCAGCGATCCACGCCCGGACCCTTGCCGTACCACATGGAAAACACGCCGTCGTATTTCGCGCCGGCGAAAAGATTGGTCTGTTGCGAGCCCCAGACCATGGTCGCGCCGAGGTCTTCGTTGAGGCCGGGCGTGAACTCGATGCTGGAGGCGGCGAGGTGCTTCTTCGCCTTCCACAATTCCAGATCGAAACCGCCGAGCGGCGAGCCGCGATAACCGGAAATGAAACCGGCGGTGTTGAGCCCGGCGGCGCGGTCGCGCATCTGCTGCATCAGCGGCAGTCGCACCAGCGCCTGCACGCCCGACAGATAGATACGCCCCTCGTTGCGGGTGTACTTGTGTTCGAGGGTGTAGTCGCCGTCGAGGACGGGATTGGGAATGGCGGGCACGGACATGGCGGCAACCTGTGAAAGACGTGGAGCAAAGACTCCAAATTATAGCAGGGGGTCGCGGGCCGGGACTTTCACCCCGGTCGCTGCGCCCTTCCCGTGACCGGGCTCACCAATCGGTGGGTCGGTAGTCCTTGAGGAACTGGCCCCAGACGTGTTCGCCGCTGTTGATGCCGGCGATGATCGGGTCGACGATACGCGCGGCGCCGTCGACGATGTCCAGTGGCGGATGGAAACGTTCTTCGGCCTGCTTGCGCGTGGCGATCTCGATCGGATCCTCGTCGGTCACCCAGCCGGTGTCGACGCTGTTCATGTGAATGCCGTCGCCGTGGTAATCGGTGGCGGCGGTGCGCGTCATCATATTCAGCGCGGCCTTGGCCATGTTGGTATGCGGATGTCGCGTGGTCTTGAAGTTGCGATAGAACTGTCCTTCCACCGCCGATACGTTGACGATGTGCTTGTCGCGATCTGGCGTTTTCAGCAGCAACGGCTTCAGGCGCGCATTGATCAGGAACGGCGCGACCGCGTTGACCAGCTGCACCTCCAGCAACTCCACCGACGGGACTTCCGCCATCAGCAGGCGCCAGGAATTGCGTCCGCGCAGATCGACCTGCTGCAGGTCCTGGTCGAGCCGGCCTTCCGGAAACAAATGTTTTTGCCCGAGCAATTCGTCGGCGAGCAGCGGTAGCTGCGACAGCTCGGCAGCGCGAGTCAATCCAGGCGCTTGCGCAAGACGGCCTTCGTTCGGCGTCGACAACGCATTGCCGTCGGGCAGCAGATCGTAGCCACGCAGGCCCTCGTAACTGCCGAGAAGTTTGCGGATGGTCTCAGGCATGTCGTGATGCGCGGCGGTCTCGCCGGCCATCATGTGCGCATAGAACTCCGGCGGACGACGCACGGTCTGGCAGGCGTTGTTGATGATGAAGTCCAGGCGCGGGCGCGTGGCGATCAGCGTCTGGCAGAACGCTTCGACGCTGGGCGTGTGGCGCAGGTCGAGGCCGAAGATTTCCAGACGATGGCCCCAGTCGGAGAAATCCGGCTCCTGCGCATAACGCGCGGCGGAATCGCGCGGGAAGCGTGTGGTGACGATGAGTTGTGCGCCGGCGCGCAACAGTTTGAGGCCGGCCTGGTAACCGATCTTCACGCGGCCACCGGTCAGCAGCGCGACGCGGCCGTGCAGGTCGGCGGTTTCGGTGCGCTTGAGGAAGTTGAAGTCCGCGCATTGCGGACAAAGCTGGTCGTAGAAATGATGGATCCGCGAATACTTCTTCTTGCAGACATAGCAGTGCTGCGGTTCGATCGCTTCGCGGCATTCGGGCTCGTCGTTGTCGTTGTCCTGCGCCACGAATCCTTCCGGCGGAAAATAGTTCGGCGTGGTGAATACCGGTTTGCGACGCAAGGCGCGGATGCCGGTGTCGTTGAGCACGGCATCCTCGCGCTGGATTTTTTCCGCCTTCTGCTCGCGCCGCGCGGCGCGCTTGAGTTGGCGATGGGCGATCGGGTCGGGGTGGTGGATGCGCGTCACCGCCGCCTTGAGCCGCTTGCCGTCGGCTTCGGGCAGCGTATCGAGCAGGGCGCGATCGGCGGCGATGCTTTCGAGCAGCTCGGTCGCGGCACGCAGGCGCGTCAGCAAATCAGGCGCGGCATCGGCCGACGGGGAATCGAGTTTGGTCGTGGTCACGAAGCGAAATCCAAGGGGTTGATCGGACCGCTGGAGGTCCGGGAGCGGAGGGTCGGCGGTGCCGCCCCGCTGGAAGCAATCGGCCGATCTGGAACCGGCTGCCGCATTATCGCAGCTTGCGGATGCGATCATGCCGCCGTGGCCCCTGCGCCTCCCCCCACAACCAGCGGTGATGCATGTCCGGGCCCCTGCAAGATTCCCAGCTGAACGAGCCCGGCGACGAACCGGCGACGCCCACTGAGGCCGCCTTCGCCGGCATCGACATCAAGGCCTTTTCCCGCGACGTCGATGCTTTGCACGCACAGCTCAAGGCCAGCCTCGGTGCCGCTGACGTCGCCCATCTGCGCAAGATGGCGCGCTGGGCGCGGATCTGCACATTGCTCGGTTATGCCTTCGCCTGGTTGTTGCCCAATCCGGTCGCGGCGCTGTTGCTGGGCATGGGCAATGTCGGGCGCTGGTCGTCGGTCACGCACCATGTGATGCATCGTGGCTACGACGCGGTGCCTGGCGTTCCCGATCGCTACCACAGCAAACGCTTCGCGCTCGGCGGCTGGCGACGTTTCATCGACTGGCTCGACTGGCTGCATCCGGAAGCCTGGGCGCACGAACACAACCAATTGCACCACTACAACACTGGCCAGCGCGACGATCCCGATCTGGTCGAACGCAACGCCTGGTTCATCCGTCACCGTTCGATGCCGCGCGTTTTCAAGTGGCTGCTGGTGGCGGTGTTGATGATGACCTGGAAGCTCACCTACTACGCGCCCAATACTTTCTGGGCGTGGAAGCAACACCAGAAAATTCGCGCGCAGACGCCGGAGCAATCACGCACGCAACCGCTGCCGACCATGGGCACGGTCAAACGCTGGGTGATTCCCGGCGAGCGCGTGGTGCTGCCGGTCACGGCCTGGGGCCTGGAGTTCTGGCTGCGCTGCGTGCTGCCGTATGCGGTGATTCGTTTCGGAGTAATTCCCGCGCTGTTCCTGCCTTTGGGCGTACAGGCCTGGAGCGCCGTGCTGATCAACTCGCTGCTCGCCGAAATCGTCGCCAACGTCGTGTCGTTCGTGATCATCGCGCCCAACCACACCGGCGACGACGTCTATCGTTTCGACGGTCGCTGTGCGAACAAGGCGGAGTTCCATTTCCAGCAGGTGGTCGGCTCGGTGAATTATCCCGGCGGCAGCGATGCGAAGGATTTCCTCATGGGCTATCTCAACTACCAGATCGAACATCACGTCTGGCCCGACCTGCCGATGCTCAAGTACCGCCAGGCCGCGCCGCAGCTCAAGGCGATCTGTCGCCGACACGGCGTGCCCTACATCGAGGAGAGCGTTTTCAAACGCTTTGCCCGGCTGTGGTCGATCCTGATGGGCGATAGCGAGATGCGGCGAATGACCGCGCCCGGTGAGCATGGGTAACGCGATGCGCGCTGGCTTCGCGGGTCGTGACCGCAGACGCTTTGCCGTGCCGTGACGAACAAGAAGACGATTCTGCCTGCGCTCGCGTTGCGGACCCGTTTCGCCCGGCAATGCGACGCATGGCACGGTAATCGGGTGACGGCGCCGGCAAAAATATCGGGTATGTTGCGTTGCGGGCTTCCGCACCCCGCGGGCGCCGGTTAGAGTCGGGGAACCAGCTCCAGGAGGGAGCCAGATGAGTCTGAGCGAACTGCAAGTCCTCCTCGTCGAAGACCATGGCTTCCAGCGTCGGCTGGGCCTGCGCCTGCTCGCCGACCTCGGCCTGACCCGCCTGCTTGAGGCCGCCGATGGTTTCCAGGGACTGGAACTGCTGCGTTCGCTGCCGCAACCCCCCGATGTCGTGCTGGTCGATCTCGACATGCCCGGCATGGATGGCGTCGAGTTCATCGGCCACGTCGCCCAGGAACATCTCGCGCGCTCGATCGCCGTGGTCAGCGCGATGGATCCGGCGCTGCTGCACACCGTGCAGGTGATGGCCAAGGCCTCGGGCCTGCGCGTGCTCGGCGCGGTCGAGAAACCGTTGTCGCCGGGCAAGCTCACGCACATTCTTTCGCTGTACGAGTCCAGCCCGGTCGTGGTCGGCAACGACGATGCTGTCGCCGTCGATTTCGAACAGCTGCGCGCGGCGATGGCGAACAACGAGATCTTTCCGCATTTCCAGCCGCAGGCGGAATTCGCCAACGGCAAGATCGTCGGCGTCGAGGCATTGGCACGCTGGCGTCTCGCCGACGGCCGCATGGTGCCGCCGTCGGTGTTCATTCCGATGGTGGAAAGCGGCGGCATGATCGAGGCGCTGACCAACCACATGCTGATCGAAAGTTGTCGCTGGTCCAGAAAATGGCGCGAAGCCGGCCTCGAGCAGCTGCGCATTTCCGTCAACGTGTCCGCACACAACCTCAGTGGTCCGGAAGTCGCCGATCGCTACGAGGCCATCCTGCGCGAACACGGCCTGGCGCCGGAATTCGTGATCCTGGAAATCACCGAAAGCTCGGTGATGAGCGACACTGCCCGCGGCCTCGGCCTGCTCGCGCGCCTGCGCCTGAAAGGCTTCGGACTCTCGGTCGATGATTTTGGCACCGGCTATTCCTCACTCACGCAGCTGTCGCAGATTCCGTTCACCGAACTCAAGATCGACCAGGGCTTCGTCGGTGGCGCGCCCGATCAGCCGCGCAAGCGCGCGGTGATCGAAACCAGTCTCGACCTCGCGCGCAAACTCGACCTCAGCGTCGTCGCCGAAGGCGTGGAGACGATGGAAGAGTGGCAGCTGCTGGCGCAGTTGGGCTGCGATTACGCCCAGGGCTACCTGATCTCGCAGCCGGTGCCCGGCGAGATGCTTCCCGACGCGATCCTGCGCTGGCGCAACACCCGCCACTGAGCACCGCATGATCGCTCTCGGCCGGACCTTGAGCATCCGCCAGCAGTTGCTGGGCCTGTTCGCCCTGATGTTGTTCGCCAGTGTCGGTGTGCTGCTGCTCGATGAGTGGGAGCGGCAGAACAACAACGTTGCCCTGCAACAGCTCAAGGGCGAATCGCTGAGCAGCCTGCGCCGGATCAAGGCGGTGTCGGATGCCTACGGCCTCGACTACGTCGACACCACTTTCCGCGTGCGCAACTACCTGATGAGTTGGGAAGAGGGCGTGCAGGTGATCGACGGCGCGCGCCTGCGCATCGACGAACATTGGCAGATCCTGTCCGCACAACCGCAAAGTGCCGAACAAAAAGAGCTGATCGGACAGATCGATCGCGCCAAGGTCCGCGCCGACCGGGCCGCGATGACGCTGCGCGGCATCCTGCAGCGCAAGAACATCGTCGAGCTTGGGCATTTCGCCGACACCGAGTTGTATCCGGCCATCGATCCGGTCACCACGCGCCTGAAATATTTCAGCGACCTGCAGCTGATCGAAGCCGACCGCCGCGTGCAGGCGTCGCTGCTGCGCGCACGCGAAGCGGCGATCCTGCGCATCGCGCTAATCCTTGGCGGCTTGGGCGTATTCGCGCTGATCGCGCAGAAGATCGTGCGCAACATCTACAAGGGCGTGGAAAGCCTGCGCGACTTGTCGCAGCAGATGCGCCGGCACGACTATCACGCGGTGCCGCGCTTCCGTGCCGAGGGCGAGCTCGGCGAAGTGCTCGACGGCTTCCTGACCATGCGCGACGACGTCCGCCGCTTCGAGAACGAGCTCAACGAACAGCTGCTCAACAACGAAAACGTGCGCGCCAGCCTGCAGCGCAGCGAGGTGTTCCAGCGTTCCCTGTTCGCCGCGGCGCGCGTGGCGGTGATGTCGATCGACCTCGACGGGCGCTTCACCAGCTTCAATCCGTTCGCGGAAAAACTCACCGGCTATCGCGCCGAGGAAGTGAAGGGCGAGACCATCCCCAATCGCATGTTCCTGCCCGACGAGATGGCCTTGATCGCCGGCCAGCTGACCTCGGCGCTGGATCGCACGGTGCCCGCCGATACGCGCCTGATCCCGGTGATGATCGAACAGGGCATGCCGCCGCAGGAGTGGACGATCGTGCGCAAGGACGGCGGCCACGTACCGGTGCTGCTGGCGACCTCGGCGATGCGCGACGAAAGCGGCAAGAACGTCGGCTATCTTGCCGTTGCCACCGACCTGACCCAGATCAAGCAACTGGAAAAAAAGCTGCGCGCCAGCGAGACCGCCGCGCGCGACGCCAACATCGCCAAGGGTTCCTTCCTCGCCGCGATGAGCCACGAGATCCGCACGCCGATGATCGGCGTCACCGGCATGCTGGAAGTGCTGTCGCACAGCGAGCTCGATACCGAACAACGCCGCACCATCCACGTGATCCAGCAGTCGGCGGCATCGCTGCTGCAGATCATCGGCGACATCCTGGATTTCTCGAAGGTCGATGCCGGCCGCCTCGAGCTCGCGCCGACGACGATCGACCTGGCCAAACTGCTGCAATCGACCGCAGCCAATTTCACCGGGTCGGCATCGAGCAAGGGCCTGGTGCTGACGGTGACCGTCGATCCGCGCGTCGGCCCGGCGCATGTCGCTGATGGCCTGCGCCTGCGCCAGATCCTGTCGAACTTCCTGTCGAACGCGATCAAGTTCACCGAGAATGGTTTTGTCGAAGTCGCGCTGGAATGGAAAGGCCGCGAACAGGATCTCGACCAGCTGGTATTCCGCATCACCGACACCGGCATCGGCGTTACGCCCGAGCAGCAGGCGAAACTGTTCCAGCCTTTCAGCCAGGCCGAAGGCAGCACCACGCGCCGTTTCGGCGGCACTGGCCTGGGTCTGGTGATCAGCCGCCGCCTCGCCGACATGATGGGCGGCGATGTCAGCATGGACAGCACGCCCGGCGCCGGCACCACGCTGCGTCTGGCGTTGAGTTTGCCGCGCGGGCAGGTTGCGGACATCGAGCCCGATCGCTTCCAGCCCGGCCAGCCCGGCAGTTTCGTGCCGCGGCCTTTGCCCGGCATTGCGCAGGCCGAGGCCGAACGCAGCCTGATCCTGATCGTCGACGATCATCCGACCAATCGTCTCGTCGTCGCGCGGCAACTTGCGCTCGCCGGCTATGCCAGCGAATCGGCCGACGATGGCCAACTCGGTTTGGAGAAGTGGCGCAGCGGCCGTTACGCGCTTGTGCTTTCCGACGTGCACATGCCGGTGATGGATGGCTACCAGATGGCGCGCGCCCTGCGCGAGGAAGAGCAACGCGGCGGCAAGCCGCGCACGCCGATGGTGGCGTTGACCGCCGCTGCGCTCAAGGGCGAAGCCGAGCGTTGTCTCGCGTCCGGCATGGATGACTACCTCGCCAAGCCGGTGAGCATCCCGGTGCTCGCGGCCTGCTTGCAGAAATGGCTGCCGCATACGAAGACCGCCGCTGGCACCGTGGGAACGGGCATGACCGCGATTGCTTCCGCTTCTTCGCAAGTCATCCTGCCGCAACTGCAGGCTCCGCCAACCCCGCTCGATCGCAGCGTGCTCAACGAACTCACTGGTGGCGTCGCCAGCGAAACCCGCGCGTTGCTCGATGACTTCATCACCAGTACCAACGGCGACCTGCAGGAGCTGCGCCAGGCCCGCGAGGCCGGCGACACCGCGCAACTGGCGCGGCAGGCGCACAAGATCAAGGGCGCCGCGCGGCTGATCGGCGCCAGCGAACTCGCCCACGCCGCCGCCGAACTCGAACTCGCCGCCAAAGCCGCCGACTGGCCGCAACTGCTGCCGCTATCGGCGGATGTGCAGACCGCCGCCGATCGTTTGCGTTGGCATATCCAGCAGGAAGCCGCGTCGTAGGGGCGGGCATGGCTGCGATTTTTTGATTTGTCGAGGTAAGGTCCTTGGTCGACGCAAGCACGCGACGAATCTTGCCTCGGGTAGGACTTTGGTCAACGCAATCATGCGACGAATCTTGTTTCGGGTAGGTCCTTGGTCAACGCAATCATGCGACCTTGGGTGTAGTTACTGCTGAGGTAGACGTGGCCCTCGATGCTTTCCTGCTGATCCTTTTGATGCTGTCGCTGGGCGTGCTGTTCCAGCGTCTGCGCGTGTTTCCCGACAACGCCGCCGAGACGCTCAACCAGGTGGTGTTGTATGTCTGCCTGCCGGCGGCGGTGCTGCGTTACGCGCCGCGACTGCATCTGGATATTTCCGTCGCCGGTATCGCGCTGGTGCCCTGGTTGCTGCTGGGCGCAACGGTGCTGTCGGTCGGCGCTGTGACGCGCTGGCTGCGTTTGCGTCGCGACGAACATGCGGTGCTGCTGCTCTGCGTTGCGCTGGGCAACACCAGTTTTCTCGGCTACCCGCTGGTGCGCGCACTGCTCGGCGACGCCGCGCTGCCTTACGCGGTGATCTACGACCAGTTCGGCGCCTTCCTGATCCTGTCGACCTTCGGTCTGTTCGTGCTCGCGCGCTACGGTGGCGATCGCACGCCGACCGCGCGCGAAATCGCGTTGCGCATCCTGCGCTTTCCGCCGTTGATCGCTTTGCTGATCGGCATCAGCGTGATGCCCGCCGAGCCGCCCGTGGCGATCGCCGGCATCCTGCAACGCGTATCCGATGCGCTGCTGCCGCTGGCGATGCTCGCGATCGGCCTGAGCCTGCGTTTCAAATTGCCGCGCGATGAACTCAAACCCCTCGCCGCCGGACTGACGCTGAAGTTGCTGCTGATGCCGCTGCTCGCCTTCGCGATCGTCCCCTGGCTCGGCTTCGATGCGACCAAAGCGCACGCGGTGGTATTGGAATCGGCGATGCCACCGATGATCACCGCCGGCGCCCTCGCGATCTCGCACCGCCTCGCCCCCGGCCTCGCCGCTGCGCTGGTCGGCTACGGCATCCTTTTGTCGTTGCTCACGCTGCCGCTGTGGGCATGGAGCATGGGGGTTGCCCTGTTTTGATCGCAGGAGCGGACGTGGCCGCGAATTCGGGTGCGTGGAAATGCGTGATCGCGAGCCGGTTCAGCCCGCATCGCGACGCCAACCTCCTCCAGCCATCACCACGCCATCGCGATCTTGACCGGCTTTCTCGCGTGGGTCAGGCTGCTGCTCGTTTTCCATCGATTGGTATGAACATGTTTGGTCTTGCGAGACTTGCGCTGCTGTCGTCGCTGTCCATTTTCTCGATATCCGCGGCTGCGCAAGTTGTCGACGAAACCAAACCCTACGATGTTTCGCCGTATTGGCTGAAAGCCGCGGCGCCCGATGCATCGCCGCTGGTGCGGGTTGTCCTGGGTCAGGCCTTGCAGTTGCAAACGACGACGGGAATGCCGGTGTTTTCGGTTCCGGCCGCGACCGGCCGGGCGATCCGCGAGGCGGCCACTCACGATGCCGCAACCGATCCGATGGTGCAGGCGCTGGACTTGACCGCGATGAGTCGCGAAGAGGCGTCCGGGCAACGCGCAGCGGCCATCGATCTGCTGGTGAAGTCGATCGCCGACAACGCCTATTTCGGGTTGGCCCTGTTGGGTCAGCCAGAGATACAGGGAGACGCTGCGCTGGAGCAGAAGATTCTTGCGCAGGCCGCCAACGCGACCCGCTATCGGAGCAGTTATGAGCTGGTGCAGAAAGCGCTTTATCAACGCTTTCTCGCGCTGCATTGGGCGCAGACCCTGCCGCCGGGGGATCGCGGCAATCTCGATGACCAGGAGGCCGCAGTGATTTCCGCCAGCGGCTTCGCTGCCGCGTTCGCGATCCCCGGCAACGGTGCCGTGCTCAAGCTTTGCAAGAGCGCCGATCAGGCAAGGCGCGTCGACTGCCTGCGCCTCGGCCAGCACCTGTTCGCGGGCTCGGACAATGTCGCGGATGCCATCATTGCCCTGCGTCTGATCGAACTCGGCGCGGCGACGGATGCCGACAAGGAACAGGCCGTACGCGAACGCCGTCGCATCGAATGGCAGCAAAGCCAGATGGCGAAGCTGTGGCAGGACGGAGCCCGCGACGCGACCCAAATCAGCGCCAGTCTCCGCCGGCATCTGCTGCTGACGACGCAGGAGACCGAGCTCGTCGCGCTCAGGCACACGCTGGAAATCGAGAACCTGCCGCTGGACCCGCCGACCGGCTGGCGATCGCGCGCGGAAGAAATCAGGGCGCTGCAAGCGGCGTTGGACACCGCCCGGGAATCGGCGAAAGACGCAGCGAAGAAAACCGACTGAGCGAGATCGTGCGCGCGCCGTCGGCGCACGACAGCGGCACCGCCTCAATCCGCCGGCACCGTCCGCGTTTTCGCCCATTCGCGCAGGCCTTCGACCTGTTCGGCCATCAGCACCGAGAGCGGGCGGGTGTTGCGGATTTCCTCGATCAACTTGGCTTCGGTGACCGCGATCTTTTCCGCGTGCGCAGTGTAGAGCGCGCTGACGATCGCCTGCTCGATTTCCGCGCCGGAAAAACCGGCGCTGGCTTCGGCCAGGTGCGTGAGCGAGAACGAGCCCCAGTCGACGCGGCGTTTTTCCAGGTGCAGGCGGAAGATTTCGCTGCGTGCGCCATGGTTGGGCAGGTCGACGAAAAAGATTTCGTCGAAGCGACCCTTGCGTAGCAGTTCCGGCGGCAGTTCCTGCACGGCGTTGGCGGTGGCAACCAGAAATACGCGCGATTTGCGCTCGGCCATCCAGGTGAGGAAGTAGCCGAGTACGCGCCGCGACACGCCGCCGTCCTCGCTGCTGCCGGCGCTGGCCAGGCCTTTTTCGAGTTCGTCGATCCACAGGACGCAGGGTTCGAGTTGTTCGGCTGACGACAACGCGTCGCGCAGGTTTTTTTCCGTCTCGCCATGGAATTTGTTGTACAGCGTGCCGAAATCCAGACGCACCAGTGGTACGCCGAAGCCGCCGGCCACCGCTTTCGCCGCCAGGCTCTTGCCGCAGCCCTGCACGCCGAGCAGCAACACGCCCTTGGGTGCGTCCAGTCCGACCGGCAACTCGCCGCTGGAAAAAACTTCGCGGCGCAGGCCGATCCATTGCTTGAGTCGCGACAGGCCGGCGACGTCGGCGAACTGCGCGGTGTCGTATTCGAAATGCAAATGGCCGCTGCGATTGAGCAGCTCGAATTTCAGCTTCGCCAGTTCCGGCAGATCATGCGCACCGATGGCGCCGTCGCGGAACACCAGATGACGGGCGATGCGCCGCGCCTCGGTCATCGCCAGGCCGCGCAGGTTGCGCACGATCACGGCGAGCGCGTCCTTGTCCACGACCACGCGCTTGCCGCCGTTTTCGCGCATGTACAGCGCCGCTTCGTCGTTGACCATCTTCAGCAGCGCATGTTCGTCGGGCAGGCGCAGCGAGAATCGCACGGCCAGAGTTTCCAGCTCCGGCGCGAGCTCGATCTTGTTGCCGACCAGCACGATCGTGTGTTCGAGGCAGCCACGACGGTCGACGATCTCGCGCAGCATGCGCTGCGTGCTGGCGTAACCGAGGTAGGGCATGACATCGAGCAGAAGATAGATGCCGCGCTGGTCGTGCGCCTTGATCGCGTGCAGCGTGGTGCTGATGTCGGGTGCGGTTTCGGCCTCGTCCTCGCGGTCCATGTCGACGCGGCGCATGCCTTCGGTAATCGACCAGCGATACAACGCGCGGAAAACGTTCGCCAGCAGATGCCGGAACAGATCGACGACGCGCGCCTCGTCCGGCGTTTCGATCACGATCAGCGGCGTGTTGGAGCGGATCAGCGAAGACAGATCTTGCAGTTCGGACATGCGGACCAACAGCGATTCTCGGGGTGGCAACGATACCATCGCGGGACGAAGCGCAAACGCAACTGGCCATTCAAACAACGCGCTCCTCCCGCTGTTAACAGGGGCAGGGAGGGGCAGATGCTTGCGTGGCAAGACTCCACCCCACCCTAACCCTCCCCTGCTTGCAGGGGAGGGGATCCACTGTCTACGCGAGCAACCCGCTCACGCCAGCAGCATCTTCGCTATCGCCACGCCGGCATCGCGGCCATCGTGGACTGCGGTCACCACCAGATCGGCGCCGCGGACGTTGTCGCCGCCGGCGAAGACGCGTGGATTCGAGGTCTGGTAGGGCAGGCCGCCATCGATCCGCACGTGGCCTTGTTCGCGCAGCGCGATGCCGTGCTCGGCCAGCCAGGACGCGGGGCTAGGGCGAAAACCGAAGGCGATGATGACGACGTCGGCGGCGAGCACTTCCTCGCCGCCGCCAATGCCGACGCGCACGCCGCGAACACGCGCGCCGCCTTCGATCGCCAGCGGTGGGCGATCGAACAGGAAGCGCACGCCTTCATCGCGGGCGTTTTTCACTTCGCGGCGCGAGCCGGGCATGTTCGCTTCGCCGCGGCGATACACGCAGCTGACTTCCGCCGCACCGAGTCGAATGGAAGTACGCACGCAATCCATCGCGGTATCGCCGCCGCCGAGCACGATGATGCGTTTTCCGGCGAGATCGAGCATCGGATCCGGAATCGCCTCGGGAGCGAGAATGCGATGCGCATTGGCGATCAGGAACGGCAGCGCCGGCGTCACGCCGGGAAGCTCCTGCCCGGGCAAGCGACCATCGACGGCCGTGTAAGCGCCGGTGCCGACGAACACCGCATCGAAATCGCGCAGCAGAGTTTCGAAGGCGATATCGCGGCCGATGTCGATGCCAAGATGAAAACGCACGCCCATCGCCTCGAGCACGCCGCGGCGCGTGAGCATCACCGACTTTTCCAGTTTGAACGGTGGGATGCCGAAGGTCAGCAGGCCGCCGATCTGCGGATGGCGATCGAACACATGCGCTTCGATGCCGGCGCGCACCAGGCGATCGGCGCAGGCGAGGCCGGCCGGACCGGCGCCGATGACCGCGACGCGTTTGCCGGTGGCGCGCACGTTGGAAAGATCCGGTCGCCAGCCCTGCTTGAACGCCTCGTCGACGATGTATTTCTCGATCGAGCCGATCGTCACCGATTCGAAACCGGTGTTGAGCGTGCAGGCGCCTTCGCAGAGGCGATCCTGCGGGCAGACGCGGCCGCAGATTTCCGGCAATGGATTGGTTTCGTGCGCGAGCTCCGCGGCTTCGAACAAGCGCCCTTCGCGCACCAGCGTGAGCCAGTTCGGAATGTAGTTGTGTACCGGGCACTTCCACTCGCAATACGGATTGCCGCAGTCCAGGCAGCGCGCGGATTGCTCGGCGGCCTGCGGCGCTTCGTAGTGACCGTAGATTTCCTGCCAGCCGACCACGCGCACGGCGACGTCGAGTTCGCGCGGCATGCGCCGGGGCAGGTCGATAAACTGGAACGGCTGCGCTTTCATGCCGCCCGCCGCAGCGCTTCGACCAGCGATTCCAGGCTGGCGGCTTTCGGTTTCACCAGCCAGAAACGGCCGGCGACATCGCGGAAATCCTCGAGCAGTTGCCGGCCCCAGACGCTGCCGGTATGGCCAACATGCGTGCGGATCAGCTGGCGCAGATGTTGGCGATGGTTCTCCATGCCTTCGGGCGTGATGCGCAGCACGTCGATGAGTTCGTGGTTGTAGCGGTCGACGAAATCGCGGTCGAGGTCGAGCACGTAAGCCATGCCGCCGGTGAAGCCGGCACCGAAATTCAGGCCGGTGCGGCCGAGCACGACGACGCTGCCGCCAGTCATGTACTCGCAGCCATGGTCACCAACGCCTTCGATTACCGCGGTCGCACCGGAATTGCGCACGGCGAAGCGTTCGCCGGCGCGACCGGCGGCGTACAACTCACCGCCGGTGGCGCCGTACATACAGGTGTTGCCCATGATCGGCGTATCGCGTGCGATGAAGCGCGCCGCTTTCGGTGGTTGCAGCACGATGCGACCGCCGGCCATGCCTTTGCCGACGTAATCGTTGGCGTCGCCTTCCAGATGCAACTGCAGGCCGCCGGCATTCCAGGCGCCAAAACTCTGCCCGGCGATGCCGGTGAAATTTATCTGGATCGGCGCTTCGCTCATGCCGAGGTCGCCGTGCGCGCGGGCGATCTCGCCGGACAGGCGTGCGCCGATGCTGCGGTCGCAATTGCGGATCGCATACTGGAACTGGCCGCCACGTGCTTCGACGATCGCCGTGCGCATGTCGGCCAGCATCTTGGTCGCCAGCGTGCCGGGATCGCGCGGAAGATTGCGCGCTTCGCGGCAATATTGCGCGGCATCGCTGCGCAAGCCGCTGGCAGCGAGGATGGGGCTCAGGTCGAGGCCGCGCTGACGCGGGTTTTCGCCATCGGCGAGTTGCAGCAAGTCGGTGCGGCCGATCAGGTCCTGCAAGCGCGCGACGCCGAGCTTCGCCAGCCATTGCCGCACGTCTTCGGCGACGAAACGGAAGAAATTCATCGCCATTTCCGGCAGGCCGGTGAAGTGATCCTTGCGCAGGCGCGCGTCCTGCGTGGCGACACCGGTCGCGCAATTGTTGAGATGGCAGATGCGCAGATATTTGCAACCGAGTGCGACCATCGGCGCGGTGCCGAAGCCGAAACTCTCGGCGCCAAGGATCGCGCCCTTGATCACGTCGAGCCCGGTTTTCAGTCCGCCATCGACCTGCACGCGCACGCGGTGGCGCAGGTCGTTGCGGCGCAGCGTCTCCTGGATTTCCGACAGCCCCAGTTCCCAGGGCGTGCCGGCGTGATGGATCGACGACAGCGGTGAGGCGCCGGTGCCGCCGTCGTAGCCCGACACGGTGATGAGGTCGGCATAGGCCTTGACCACGCCGGCGGCGATCGTGCCGATGCCGGCGTGCGAAACCAGCTTCACCGACACCAGCGCGGTCGGATTGACTTCCTTCAGATCGTAGATGAGCTGCGCAAGATCTTCGATCGAATAGATATCGTGATGCGGCGGCGGCGAGATCAGACCAATGCCGGGGCGCGCGTAACGCAGGCGCGCGATCAGTTCGTTGACCTTGTGGCCAGGCAGTTGCCCGCCTTCGCCGGGCTTGGCGCCCTGCGCGATCTTGATCTGCAGCACTTCGGCATTGATCAGGTATTCGGGCGTGACACCGAAACGTCCGGACGCGACCTGCTTGATCTTCGAACGTTTCTCGCTGCCGTGGCGTGCGGGATCTTCGCCGCCTTCGCCGGAATTGCTGCGGCCGCCGAGACGATTCATCGCCGTCGCCAACGCTTCATGCGCTTCCGGCGACAGCGCGCCCAACGACATGCCGGCGGAATCGAAACGCGCGAGGATCGCTTCGGTCGGCTCGACCGCGTCGATGGAAATGGACGCGACATCGCGGCGCAGCGGCAACAAGTCGCGCAAGGTCGACGCCGGGCGCCCGTCGACGTGATCGGCATACGCCTGGTAATCGGCGATCTCGCCGCTGCGCACCGAACGCTGCAGGCTGGCGATCACGTCCGGGTTGTACATGTGGTATTCGCCGCCGTGCACGTACTTGAGCTTGCCGCCGGGCTCGATGTCGTCGAGCTCGCACCAGGCGCGCGTGGCGAGTTGCCGTGCATCATTTTCCAGATCGACAAACCCCGCGCCCTGGATGCGGCTGGGAATGCCGGGAAAACACAGCGCGACGACCTCATCGGCGAGGCCGACGATCTCGAACAACTGCGCACCGCGATAGCTGCCGATGGTGCTGATGCCCATCTTCGACAGAATTTTCAGCAGGCCTTTCTTCAGGCCGCGCCGATAGCTGCGGCCGAGCTCCGCGGCTTCGTTGCCGCGCTTGCCTTCGAGGATGCCGTTGCGTCCGAGCGCGGCCAATGTCTGGTACGCGAGATAGGGATAGATCGCGGTCGCGCCGACGCCGATCAGGCAGGCGACCTGGTGCGGATCGCGCGCCGTACCGGTTTCGATGATCAGATTGCAGTCGCAGCGCAGGCCGAGGTGCACAAGGTGGTGATGGATCGCACCGGTCGCGAGCAGTGCGTGGATCGCCAGGCAGCCGGGCTCGGGGTAGCGATCGGAAAGCAGCAGCAATACCTTGCCGGAGCGCACGGCGGCCTCGGCTTCGTTGCGTAAACGGTGCAGGCCTTGCTGCAGCGATTCGCCGTGCGCGAGGAAAAGATCCAGGCGTGCGTGCGCATCGGCGAAATCGTCCAGCGCCAGCAACTGCCGCAGTTTGCGTTGCGACAGCACCGGCGAGTTGAGCATCACCTGCTTGGCGTTCGCCGGCGTGAGCGCGAAGACATTGCCCTCGCGGCCGATCTGCGTGGTCAGCGACATCACCACCTGTTCGCGCAGCGGATCGATCGGCGGATTGGTGACCTGGGCGAAGGCCTGGCGGAAATAATCGTAGAGCGGGCGGACGTGATGCGAGAGCACAGCGAACGGCGTGTCGTCGCCCATCGAGCCCGTCGCTTCCTGCTCGGTTTCCGCGAGTACGCGCAGCACCGATTCACGTTCTTCGCGCGTCAACTGGAAAAGTTTCTGGAAGCGTCGCAGTGTCGCGCTGTCGAAGGGTTCGGCGGCGAGCGAGGGATCGATCAGGTCGGCGGCGAGATAAGTCACGCCCTGCTTCAGCCACGCCTTGAACGGTGCGCGCGCCTTGTTGATCGCGTCGATGTCTTCGCTTTGCAGCAGCACGCCGCGGCGCAGGTCGATCGCCAGCATTTCGCCGGGGCCGAGCTTGCCCTTGGCGAGGATGTTTTCCGGCGCGCAATCGTAGACGCCGGCTTCCGAGGCGATCACCAGGTGGCGATCGTCGGTGAGCAGCCAGCGTGCCGGGCGCAGGCCGTTGCGATCGAGCGTGCAGGCGGCGTAGCGGCCGTCGCACATCACGATGCCGGCGGGGCCGTCCCAGGGATCGACGCAGAGACCGTAGTACTCGTAGAACGCCGCGAGATCGGGATCCTTGTATTCGAGCGATGACGTCGCCGGCGGAATCAGGATGCGCATCGCCTGCAGCAGGTCCATGCCGCCGACCAGCAAAGTCTCGAGCATGTTGTCCAGGCTCTGCGAGTCGGATCCTTGCAGCGCGACCAGCGGCTGCAATTGCGCGAAGTCCACGCGCGGTGTCGACCAGCGCGCGCCGCGCGCCACCGACCAATGCCGGTTGCCTTCAATCGTGTTGATCTCGCCGTTGTGCGCGAGCAGACGGAATGGCTGCGCGAGCTTCCAGGCCGGCGCGGTGTTGGTGGAAAAGCGCTGATGGAAAACCACGACGCTGGCGGCGAGATCGGCGCGGGCGAGATCGGGGTAGAGCGCGAGCAGATCGTCGGGCAGCACCATCGCCTTGTAGCCGAGGGTCTGCGCCGACAGGGTGACGACGTAGAAATCGTCATGCGCGGCGAGATTTTTTTCTGCGGAACGGCGGGCAAGGAACAAGCCGCGCTCGAAATCGCTGGCGCTGATGTCGGCATCGGCACAAACGAACACCTGCTCGATGCGTGGCATGCCGGCCAAGGCGATCGGGCCGCAGTCGTTGCGTGACACCGGCACCACGCGCCAGCCGGCGATGCGCAGGTTTTGGCTCAGCAGCGCCTCGGCGAGCACGCTGCGCGCGTCGGTGGCGGCGTCGGGATCGACCGGCAGGAAGATCATGCCGGCGGCGAAATTTTTCTCGAGGGTGATGCCGGCCTCGGCGGCGATCGTGCGCAGGAAGCTATCGGCGCCATGGATCAGCAGGCCGCAGCCATCGCCGCTGCGGCCGTCGCCACCGACCGCGCCGCGATGCGCGAGGCGCGCAAGGGCCGTCAACGCCGAGACCACCAGTCCGCGCGAGGGACGGTTGTCGAGGTTGGCGATCAGCCCGAAACCGCAGCTGTCGCGTTCGAAGCCCGGGGCATACAGACCCCGGGACGATGGCTGCTTCATCGTCCCTCCGGTGGCGGTAGGGCCGCGTCCGCGGGCCGCGGCGAATGCCGGGGGCGGTGCGTACCGGCTCCACCGTCACACAGCGCCTTAGAGTTTCTGCTCTTTGGCCAGAGCCGCTTTGGAACCCGGCGCAGGACTGGCCGAAGCGCCCGTTGCCGCGCGCTTCCTTCCCGCGCGCGCGGCGTTGTAGAGTGCGGTATCCCCCGGAGTGGAGTGGAGCTTATGCGCACGGTACTGGTCGCCAGTTCCAAGGGCGGCGCGGGCAAGACCACGATCGCCACCAACCTGGCGGCGCACTTCGCCCTCGAGGGCAAGCGCACCGTGCTGATCGATGCCGATCGCCAGAAATCCTCCACCCACTGGTGCGAAAAACGCGCCAGCCTCGCCTCGGCAGTGCTGCCGATCGATGGCACCCGGCGCAACTGGGACAAGCAACTGCCCGACGGCATCCAGGCCGCGGTGATCGATGCCCCCGCCGGCGCCATGGCCGACGATCTGGAAAGTTTCCTCGAACGTGCCGACGCGGTGATCGTGCCGGTCAATCCGTCGATGATCGATCTCGAGGCCACCGTGCCTTTCCTCAACACCCTGGCGACACTGGCCCGGGTCAAGAAAGGCAAGCTGCCGGTCGGCATCGTCGGCAATCGCCTCAAGCCCTGGACCTCGGCCTCGCAACAGGCCGTCGCCCAACTTAAAAGCTGGCCCTATCCGGTCGCCGGCGAACTGCGCGACACCCAGGCTTATGTGCTCATGGTCGCTCTCGGCAAGAGCGTTTTCGATTACCACTCCGAACAGATCCGCAGCCACCAGGAAGACTGGGCTCCGCTGCTGAAATGGCTCAAAAAGGCGCTCTGAATGCGAGAACTCATCCTGTTGCGCCATGCCCATGCCGAGCCTCCTGCGCCCGGCACCGAAGATTTCGACCGACCGCTGTCACGTGAGGGCCAGGCGGAGGCCGAGGCTGCTGGCGTCTGGCTGAAGAAGAATGGTTACCTGCCCGACCGCGTGGTGTTTTCGCCGGCACGGCGCACCCGCGAAACCGTCGAGCAGGTGTTGTCGGTGATCGGTGTGGTCGAACAACGCGCCGAAGCGCGCGTCTACGAAGCCACGCCCGGCACGCTGATGCAGATCGTAGACGACCACCGCGAGCTCGGCCGCATCCTGCTGGTCGGCCACAACCCGGGCCTGGAACAGATGGCCGCGCTGCTCAATTCCGGCCAGTCCGGCGATTTTCGCGGCATGCCGGCCGGCGGGATCGCGGTGCTGCGCCTGCCTGCCGATGCGTTGCTGGAACCCGGCATCGCCGAGCTGGCGGCGTTCTGGTGGCCATGAGGCAATGAGCCGGGCGCGTTTCGGCGCGGGCCCAGCCCTGCTGTTCGCGCTATTGACCATGAGTTCCGCCAGCCAGGCACAGGCGCCCGCGTTGGCCTTCGACAGCGCCCGCGCGGTGGCGCGTTTCGACGTGCATCCGCGCGTGCCGATGCGCTCCTCGGGCCGCTTCACCCGCGTCAGTGGCGAATTGCAGGGCGATGCCGGCGGCGGCTGGGTGGTGCATGTGCAGATCGACGGCAGCAGCCTCAAGTACGACGGTCCGGCGTGGATGGGCCGGATCACGCGCTCGGAAGATTTCCTCGCGGTCGATCGCTACCCGGCCATCGGTTTCACCTCGCTGCGCTTCGCCGACAGCCTGCTGCACAAGGGCGGCAAACTGCGCGGCGAACTGCAGTTGCGCGGCCTGCGCCGCGACGTTGGTTTCCAGTTGCTGCCATCGACCTGCGCCCGCCCCGGCCACGACTGCGACATCCAGGTGCGCGGCAGCATCAGCCGGCGCGCTTTCGGCATGACCAGCTACCGGTTGACCCTGCGCGACGACGTCGATTTCAGTTTCAACGTGCGCTTCCGCGCCGAGCCGACCTCATGAAGGGGCTGCCGCGCCTGTTGCTGGTGCTGTTCGCCCTGCAGCTGTCGGCTTGCGCGCATCTTTCCCGTGAACAGAAACTGCAGGCCAGCGACTACGCCGAACACGCACGCAGCAGCGCGATCACCTGTCCGTCCGAGGGCTGCGTATTGCCCTCGCCGCTGCTCGATCTTGGCGATGCCGCCTATGCGCGCACCACGCCGGCCGCGCCCAGCCATGCGGTGATCCTGCTCGACCACGGCCAGGATTCGTTGCTCGCACGCGTGCATCTGATCCGCAGCGCCCGCCACACGATCGACCTGCAGACTTTCCATTTCGACAGCGACGATGCCGGCATCCTCGTGCTCGGCGAACTCAAGGCCGCCGCGCAACGCGGCGTCAAGGTGCGTCTGCTGCTCGATCAGCTCGGCGGCCTGGCCGATCCCGACGTGCAGGCGCAGCTCGCCGCGTTCCACGAGAACTTCGAACTGCGCGTCTACAACCCGGTGTTCGACCAGGCGCGCGTGCAGCCGATTGAGTTCCTTGCCGGCATGCTGTTGCATTTTCGCGACCTCAACCAGCGCATGCACAACAAGGTGATGATCGTCGACGGTCGGGTCGCGGTGATCGGCGGGCGCAATATCCAGGACGAATATTTCGACTGGCACGACACCTACGATTACCGCGACCGCGATCTGCTGGTCGCCGGTCCGGTGACGGCGGCGATGGCCAGTAATTTCGACGCGTTCTGGAACGATCATCGTTCTCTGCACGCTGCCGTCCTCGCCGACGTCGGCAAGGTGTTGATCGCCAACCATGGGCCGCCGGCAATTCCGGAACCGGTGCTGTCGGCGCGGGTGCTGGCGATGCAGGCGGCGGCGCTGGATTCGCCGGCGGTGTTCGCGCGGCTGTCGCCGTATCTGTTCGAAGTCGGCCGCGTGGATTTCTTCGCCGACCTGCCCAACAAGCACGATGCCGCGATGCAAAGTCGCAGCGAGGCATCGAAGGCGCTGCTCAATCTGGTCGCCAGCACGCAGTCCGAGCTGATCCTGCAGACGCCGTACCTGGTGATGTCGCGACAGGCGCGCGGCGTGTTCCGCAGCATGCACCATCGCGAACAGGCGCCGCTGATCTATGTTTCGACCAATTCGCTGGCGGCAACCGATGCCTTTCCGGTGTACGCGATGTCGCACAAGTACAAGCGCCTGTACCTGCGCGAACTCGGTTTCGAGATCCACGAATTCAAGCCGTTCCCGGTCAGCGCGCCGATCGACCTCGCCGCCACCGGCGCGACGGCGGACGCCGGGCAGCCGCTGCCGGCACCGAAAGACTACGACCGCGACAAGGGCCCGGTGCCGCTCAAGCGCGCCGGCCTGCGCATCGGCCTGCATGCCAAATGCATGGTGATCGATGAGCGCATCGGCGTGGTCGGCAGCCACAACTTCGATCCGCGCTCGGATGACTACAACACCGAGAGCATGGTGGTGATCCACGACACGCGTTTCGCGCAGGCGTTGGCGGCGAGCATCCGTGGCGACATGGCGCCGGAAAATGCATGGCTGATCGCACCGCGCGCGAAGCTGCCGGTACTCGCGCAACTCAATTACAACCTTGGCAAGTTCTCGGAAAAACTGCCGATCTTCGACGTCTGGCCCCTGCCCTACGCGACCAGCTACGAACTCAAGCCCGGCTGTCAGCCCCTGCATCCCGGCGCTGCCGACTTCGACAAGTGCTACGACGCGGTCGGCGATTTTCCGGAAGTGAATTTGAGCCTGAAGTCGATCTACACGCGGTTTCTGACCGCGTTCGGCTCGAGTTTGATTCCGATTTTGTGAGGGGTGAGCGGGGAATGGGGAGTGGGGAGACGGGAGACGGACTGAGCGGTGAGCGGTGAGCGTCGAAACTTTGCTCGTCATCCCCGCGAAGGCGGGGATCCAGTGACTTTCTGTTTCGTCGCCCGGGAACACAAAAGCAAAGACGCTGGATCCCCGCCTTCGCGGGGATGACGAAAGCCCATATGCTTTTTCCGCTCACCGCTCACCGCTCACCGCTCACCGCTCACCGCTCACCGCTCACCGCTCACCGCTCACCGCTCACCGCTCAGTCCGTCTCCCGTCCCCAGCCACCAAGCACCGTCGCCGCCCCGCTCCCCCGTCCGCCGCATTGACGGCGCCGGCGCCGGCGCCTAGGCTTCGGGATCTCGCAAACGTCTGTTGGAACCCGCCATGCCTCTCGCCATCAGCTTCGAACTCTCCGACCGCGATCTCGAACACTTCAACCAGGCCATCAAGGCGGCACGCGACAGTGCCGGCAGCAAGAGCACGGACGAGATCGTCGGCGCGGCCAGCAAGCTGCTCGAGGACGCGAACAAGGTCGCCCTGCCCGATTTCATCGCCGAGCGCCTGGACAAGCTCGATGCGCTGATCGCGATGGTGCGGGACGAGGGCTGGGCGCTGGGCGACGACGATCGCCAGCACGTGTTGTCGGCACTGGTGTATTTCGCCGATCCGACCGACATCATCCCCGACAATATTCCGGTGCTGGGCTATTTCGACGACGCGATCGCGATTGAGATCTGCGTGAAGGAACTCAAGCACGAGATCGACGCCTACGACGAATTCTGCGAATACCGCCAGGGCGAAGCGACCCGCCGCGGCATGAATCCGGCCAGCGTCGGCCGCGCCGATTGGCTGGAAGCGCGTCGCGAGGAATTGCAGGACCGCATGCATCGCCGCCGCAATCGCGAGGCCGGCACCGGCTACGGCGACAGCTCCGGCTACGCGCGCAGCGGCTACACCACGGCCTGGCGTCCGGGAATGTTGCGCGTGCGCTGATCGCACCGTCGGCATGAGCAGTCCGTTTCGCCGTCGCCCCAGCCTCGCGCAGATCAACGCCGAGAGCGCGGGGACCGCGATGGAATCGCTGGGCATCGTGATCACCGAGATCGGCGATGATTTCATCCGTGGCACCATGCCCGTCGATGCCCGCACCAAACAGCCGTTCGGCCTGTTGCATGGCGGGTCGTCGGCATTGCTCGCCGAAACCCTGGCCAGCGTCGCCGGCAATCTGTGCATGGACGATCCGATGAAGCAGCAGGCGGTCGGCCTCGAACTCAACGCCAACCATCTTCGCGCCGTCACCGAAGGCCAGGTCACCGGCACCGCGCGACCGATCCATGTCGGTCGCAGCACCCAAGTCTGGGATATCCGCATCGAAGACGCGCAGGGCCGGCTCTGCTGCGTCTCGCGCCTGACCCTGGCGGTCCGCGGCGGCTGACGCGCATACGCCCGCGTCGGGTGCATGCTCTAGAACGCTTCGGGCACAATCGCCGCAATGTCATCCCTTCCTGAAGCGACTACTCCGTCCTTCGACTGGCGCCGGCCGTTGCGCTATCTCTGGCGCGTGCCCTTGCTGCTCCTGCACGCGCTCGTGGGCCTGCCGATCACCCTGGCGATGATCAATCCGCTGTGCGCGCGCATCAGCTTGCGCGGCGAGCGTCTCGACCACTGGGTGATCCGAATCTGGTCGGCTGGCCTGTTGCGCGTATTCGGCCTGCGTTCGCGCCGCTACGGCACGCCACTGCCGGGAGCGGCGCTGTTCGTCGCCAATCACGTCAGCTGGATCGACATCGAACTGATGCACAGCCAGCGCATGATGGGTTTCGTCGCCAAGGCCGAGATCGCCAGCTGGCCGCTGATCGGCTGGGTCGCCAGTCGCGGCGGCACCATCTACCACCATCGCGGCAGCAACGATTCCCTGCATGGTGTGATGCATCAGATGGTCGAGCGCCTGCAGAGCGGCCAGGCCGTCGGCGTGTTTCCGGAAGGCCGCACCACGCGCGGCGACAGCATCGGCGTCTTCCACGCGCGCATCTTCCAGCCGGCAGTGCTCGCCGGCGTGCCGGCGCAGCCGGTCGCGCTCAAATACGGCAACGGTGGTGATGCGCAGACGATCATTGCGTTCGCCGACCGCGAATCGTTTGCCGCGAACATTTTTCGCCTGCTCGGCGAACCGGGTCGCGTCGCGGAAGTGCATTTCCTCGAACCGGTCGCGGCCAGCGAGGATGGCCGTCGCCGCCTCGCCGACACCTGCCGGGAGCGGATCATCGCGGCAATGGCGCTGTGATGCCGACGCGTCCGTACAAGGCGCCACGGCTGCTGCGCAATCCGCACCTGCAATCGATGCTCAGCTCGCTGCCGATGCGTCGCGCCGGAGGCCAGCGCGCCTTGCAACGCAGCGGCGCGGTCAGCAGCGAACACATCATCGATGCCGGCGACGGCGTGCGTCTTGCCGGCACGCACAGCGCCGTGCCCGGTCGTGCGCCACGCGCGCTGGTGCTGCTGTTGCATGGCTGGGAAGGCAGCAGCCAATCGGGCTACATGTGCCACACCGCGGCGCATCTGATCGGCGAAGGCTTCGACGTGTTCCGGCTCAACTTCCGCGACCACGGCGATACCCATCATCTCAACGAAGGCCTGTTCCACTCCTGCCGCTTGGCGGAAGTAGTGCAGGCGGCGAAATGGGTCGCGGAAAATTTTCCGGCGCCGCGTTTTCTCGCGGCAGGTTATTCACTGGGCGGAAACTTCGCGCTGCGCCTGGCGCTGGCGGCGCCCGACGCCGGCATTCCGCTGCTGCATGCCGCGGCAGTGTGCCCGGCGGTGGATCCGTCGGCAGTGATGCGCACGCTCGAATCCGGGCCGGCGTTGTATCACTGGTATTTCATGAAGAAATGGCGCGGCTCGTTGCGCAAGAAGCGCGCGCTGTTTCCGCTTCATCATGATTTCGACGAAGCCACGCTCGCGCAGGACATGCGCGGCCTCACCCACTGGCTGGTCAAGCGCCACACCGACAAACACGACGTCGAGGACTACTTCGCCGGCTATGCCGTCGCCGGCGGCCGCCTGGCCGCGCTGCAGATTCCGGTCAGCGTGCTTGCCGCAGCCGACGACCCGGTGATTCCGATCGACACCTTGAAAGCGCTGCAATTACCGGCGCACTCCACCCTGGAAATCGCCGAGCATGGCGGCCATTGTGGCTTCATCGAAGGCGCGAGCCTGCGCGGTTATTCCGAACGCTGGGTGGCGGCGAGATTGAGTGCGGCGATCGCTTGATTTCGTGGCAGCGGGCAATGCCGCGATTTGATCCGTTTGCGGCGCAACCAGACTTCTGATCAACGCAAGCACGCGGCCTGAGGCGTAGCCTCTGCTGAGGCAAGCTTGATCACGACCACGCGAGTTTCAATGCATCGCAGCGCGCACGCATCTTCGCCAGCAGATCGGCCTGCGCCGGATCCTTGGCCAGGTTGACGAATTCGGTCGGATCGGTCTGCAGGTCGTGCAGGAATTCGTAAGCCGGCTGCTGTTCGAAATAACGCGCATAGACATAGCGCTCGTCGCGCACGCCGATCCATTTCGGGATCGCCGGGTCGTTCATCGTGTGCTGGCAGAGAAAGTCGTGACGCCAGTCGCCGGGCGTCTTGCCCGTCAGCATCGGTCGCAGTGACCGGCCCTGGTAATGCGCAGGACGCGCGATGCCGGCGAGATCGAGCAGCGTCGCCGGCACGTCGACGTTGAGCGCCATCGCATCGACGCCGCCGGCGCCGTGATGGCGCGGATCGACGATGATCATCGGCACACGCAGCGATTCCTCGTAGTGGCTCCACTTGTCGGCGAAGCCGCGGTCGCCCATGTAGTAGCCGTTGTCGGCCGCATAGACGATCACGGTGTTGTCGCGCAGGCCCAGGCGATCGAGTTCGGCCAGCACCTGCCCGATCTGGTGATCGACGCCGCTGATCATCCGGTAGTAGTCGCGCAGGCTGCGCTGGTATTTTTCCGGCGTGTCGAAGCGCCAGAAATAGCGCGTGCGATTGAGCGAGTGCTTGAGGAAGTCCGGCTGGCTGTCGAAATATTTCGGGTCGGCGAGCTTCGGCGGCGGAAACGTCACGTCCGAATACAGATGTTCGGCCCAGGCGATCGGGTGGTATTGCCGTGCCATGTCCTCGTCTTCGGCATGGGTGGCGCTGAAGTTCAACGACAGCAGAAACGGCTGCGCCGGATCGCAGCCGCGCAGATAGGTCAGCGCGTGCTCGACGTTGACCTCGTCGTTGTGGTGCAGGCGGCCATCGGCTCCGCGTTTTTCGATCGGCAGGTCGCGGGGATCGAAGACGTCGAGAAAATTCTTCTGCACCTCGTCCTGCATCTGCACGCCGAACTTGCCGATCACCGCCGTGCGATAGCCGGCTTGTTTCAGCAGCGCCGGGTAGCTGGCTTCGGCAAGCGCGCGCGCGATCGGCGGCGTGTTGAAAGTGAAATGGTGCCGAGTTTCGCTGACGCCAGTGAATAGGCTGGCGCGGCTGGACGGGCAGATCGAGGTGGTAACGAAGGCATTGCGGAACAGCGTGCCCTGCGCGGCGAGCGCATCGATGGTCGGCGTGCGTACGATGCGATCGCCGGTGCAGCCGAGCGTGTCGTTGCGCTGGTCATCGACCAGAAAGAAGACGATGTTCGGGCGTTCGCTGCGTTTTGCGCTGCGCGCGCAACCGGCGGCAAGCAAGGCGGTGCCAGCCGCCGAAGTCGCGGCGAGTTTTAGCAGGCGGCGGCGGCTGATCGGCATGTCGACATGGTCGCAGATCGCGACCAAGGCTAGCTAGAGAATCAGTGGCAGCGACGCACCCAGCAAGGTACGGAAGACCAAGGTCTGCCAGGGAAACCTCTTTGGCGATACGCCGGCAAGGTGCGGTGGACCAAGTCCGGCTAGAGAAACAGCAGCAGCGACACGCCGAGAACGATGCGGTAGATCGCGAACGCGGTGAAGCGATGCGTCTGGATGTAGCCGAGCAACCACTTCACTGCGACGAACGCAGTGATCGTCGCCGCGACGAAAGCCACCGCCAGCGCCGACCAGTCCTCGCTGACGCCGCCGTGCAGCTGTTTGAGCAGCGAGTAGCCGCTGGCAGCGAACATGGTCGGGATGCCGACCAGAAAGGCGAATTCGGTCGCCGCGCCACGATCACTGGTGCCGGCGAGCATCGCCACGAAAATTGTCGCGGCCGAACGCGAGGTGCCCGGGAAGATGCCCGCGACGACCTGCGCCAAGCCGACGCCGATCGCCGCGGTCCAGGAGATATTCGTGTTCGGCGCTTTCTTTTCGGCGACCTGTTCGGCTGCGAGCATCCAGATCGCGCCGATGATCAGCGCCCAGGCGATCGGCTGCACCGCGTCATCGAGTTCGAAGCCGAGTTTTTTCACGATCAGGCCCAAGACCGCGGTGATCACGAACGCGACCGCGAGCTTGAGCGCGTAGTCGCGGTTTTCCGGCCTATGCAGGCCGCTGGCGAGTTGCCAAAGGCGCTGGCGGTAGAGCAGCGTCACCGCAAGGATGGCGCCGGCCTGGATGACGATGTTGAACAACTCCGAGCGCGCGCCCAGCCAGTGTTCGGCGATCAGCAGATGCCCGGTGCTGGAGATCGGCAGGAATTCGGTGATGCCTTCGATGATGCCGAGCAGCAGGGCGGTGAGCAGGTCGTGCATGGCGGGCCGAAATCCGGGGGAGCGCCGAGCGGCGCGACCGCCGAAGGATACGCGAAGGCATCGATTCGCAGAATTGCATATTAATGGGGCAAATTGAAAAGTGGTCGCACCAAAAAGGTGCTCAACTGCTTCGGATCGAAAAATGGAGTTTTTAAAATCAACAACTTGAACTGCTATCGGGCTGGCACGGCGCTTGCTATCGGACAGAGTCCCTTTCCCTCTCGGAGCGCGCCATGTCCTACGAACACGTCCAGAAACTCATCAAAGACCACGGCATCGAATTCGTCGACCTGCGCTTCACCGACGTCCGTGGCGTCCAGCACCACGTCAGCTTCCCGGCCTCGATCGTCGAGCCGGCGTTGTTCGAGGAAGGCAAGATGTTCGACGGCTCGTCGATCTCCGGCTGGAAGGGCATCAACGAATCCGACATGGTGTTGCTGCCCGACGTGAATACCGCGGTGATCGATCCGTTCACCGCCGACCCGACCCTGATCCTGGTCTGCGACATCCTCGATCCGGCGACGATGCAGGCGTACTCGCGCGATCCGCGCGGCATCGCCAAGCGCGCCGAAGCTTTCCTCAAATCCACCGGCATCGCCGACACCGCGTTTTTCGGCCCGGAGCCGGAATTTTTCATCTTCGATTCCGTGCGTTTCGGCAACGAGATGGGCAGCACCTTCTTCGAAGTCGATTCCGAGGAAGCGCACTGGAACTCGAAGAAGAAATACGAAGGTGGCAACACCGGCTACCGTCCCGGTCTGAAAGGCGGTTATTTCCCGGTCGCGCCGGTCGATTCGCTGCACGATATCCGTGCTGAGATGTGCAAGGAACTCATCGCCGCCGGCCAGGAAGTCGAGGTGCATCATCACGAAGTCGCCAACGCTGGCCAGTGCGAAATCGGTACGCGCTTCAACACGCTGGTGCAGAAGGCCGACGAATTGCAGACGATGAAATACATCATCAAGAACGTCGCGCATCGCAACGGCAAGACCGCGACCTTCATGCCCAAACCCCTCGTCGGCGACAACGGCAGCGGCATGCACGTGCACCAGTCGCTGGCCAAGGGCGGCGTCAACCTGTTCACTGGCGACGGTTACGGTGGTCTCAGCCAGATGGCGCTGTGGTACATCGGCGGCATCTTCAAGCACGCGCGCGCGATCAACGCTTTCGCCAACTCCACCACCAACAGCTACAAGCGTCTGGTGCCGGGTTACGAAGCGCCGGTGATGCTGGCGTATTCGGCACGCAACCGCTCGGCGAGCTGCCGCATTCCGTTCGTGACCAATCCGAAAGCGCGCCGCATCGAGATTCGTTTCCCGGATCCGATGAACTCCGGCTACCTCACCTTCACCGCGCTGATGATGGCTGGCCTCGACGGCATCAAGAACCAGATCGACCCGGGCGCACCGAGCGACAAGGATCTTTACGACCTGCCGCCGGAAGAAGAGAAGAACATCCCGACCGTCTGCCACTCGCTGGACCAGGCGCTGGAAGCTCTCGACAAGGACCGCGAATTCCTCAAGGCCGGTGGCGTGATGACCGACGACTTCATCGACAGCTACATCGCGCTGAAGATGGGCGAAGTCACCAAGTTCCGCGCGGCCACGCATCCGTTGGAATACGCGATGTACTACGCGATCTGATCGGCGGATGTCCGGCCCGCCGCAACGCGGCGGGCGTTCTCGAAGGATGCGCGGCAGTGCTGCGCATCCTTCACCCACCCGCTCGAGTACGCGATCTGATCGACATTTCGCAACCCCGATCATTGAAGCCCCCTCTCCCCGCCTGCGGGGGTGAGCGAGCGCGGTTACGAGCCACCGGCTCGTGCGCACGCAAACGCCGGAGCGCCACGCGCGACGGCTGGGGTTGCTTGGTGAGGCAGAGCCGAACCTGGCAACGGGTTGGGGTGAGGGGAGCAGCAAATCGCCAAACAGAAACGGCCCGGAATTCCGGGCCGTTTTTTTGCGCGCAACCGCCACGGCATACGACTATTGCGCCGCTGCCGCCACGTTCGCCGCTGCCGCCGTCGGGCCGATGTATTTGCCGACGAACTCCAGTAGGCGCGCATAGAAGTCACGCTGATGCGGCTCCTGCGCAAGCCCATGGCCTTCGTATTCGTATTCGATCAACTCGGCCGGATGCCCGGCCTTGCTCAGTGCGCGCTTGAGCGCACGGGCATGAATGATGTCGACCCGGCCATCCCATTTTCCGTGCGCAAGCAATACCGGCACGGTGATCTTGTCGGCTTGTTGCACCGGTGAGCGTGCTGCCAGCTCGACCTTGTCCTGGCCGATGGCGTGCTTGAGGTATTCCATGCCCAGGTCGCTGCGGCGGATGCTGCCCCATTTGTACATCTTGGCCAGGTCGAACACGCCCGACAGACCCGCCGCGCAGCGATAGAGGCCGGGCTCGCGAACGGCGCCCATCATCGCGGCATAGCCACCATAGCTGGCGCCATAGATGCAGACGCGATGACCGTCGGCGATGCCCTGCGCAATCGCCCAATGCGTCGCGTCGGTGACATCGTCCTGCATCGCCCGGCCCCACTGCATCATTCCACTCATCAGGAATTCGCGACCGTAGCCGCCGGAACCGCGGAAGTTCACCTGCAGCACGGCATAGCCGTGCGTGGCCAGGATCTGCGCCTCGGCGTCGTATCCAAAACTGTCGAGCACCCCGTAAGGGCCGCCGTGCGGCAGCACGATCATCGGCAGGTTGCGGCCGTCGGCGCGCGGCGGCAGGGTCAGCACTCCGTGCAGCAACTTGCCGTCGCGTGCCTTCAGTTCGAACGCCTGCTGCCTGCCGAGGTTGTCGGCGTTGAGCCAGGGTTTCGCGTGCGCGAGCAGGCTGGCCTTGCTGGTCCGGCGATCGAGCAGATAGAACGTACCGGGGTCGCGATCTCCTGCCGTGAATATCACCAGCATCATGCCGTCGCTGGTCGCGCTCACGACGTAGGAAATCTTGCCGGGAAACGCTTTCTGCAGTTCGCCGATCAACAGCGCGTCCGGGCTCTGCGCATTCCAGAAATGCAGTTGCGGCTGGGTGGGATTGAATATCGCGCCGATCGGTTCGCGACCATCGACGGAGCGGACGATGTGCAAAGGATCCGAGTTGGCATCGCGGAACACTTCGGTGCGCTTGCCGGTGGCGAAATCGTAGCTTTCGATGGCATCCGTGCCGTGTTCGCGTTCGCTGATCAGGAAACCGGTCTTGCTGTCGGGCGCCACGCTCAGCGGTACGACATCAAGTCCGGTCTTGGCGCTGTCGTTGATCAGCGTCCAGCCCTCCTTGCCCTCGTTGTGCACATAGGTCTTGCCGGTGCCGTCGTCCTCCCAGCCCATCGCGAAGCGGACGTTGCCCTTGCGGTCGGTCAGCAGGTTGGTATGCACATCCGGCGCCGCGATCACCAGCTCGCCGATACGCCGCAGCTTGGCGATTTCGGCACGGCGAATTTCCAGCAGGCAGCCGCTCTTGTCGCTGTGTCCGCAATTGCTGACCAGCAGATGGTCGGCGTCGCCGTCGATGGTCGCGACGAAATTGGCCGGCAGCTTGAAGGTGTCCTTGCCGTCGGCGCGGACGATGTACAGCGCCGGATCGACCATTGGGACGCCGATCAGGCCATCGGCACGATTGGCGCCGATCAGCAAGCGGTCGTTGTCCAGCCATTGCAGAGTGTCGACCTCGCCGTCCTTGCCCGGGTCGATGCTGGTGATGACCTGCATGTCGGCACGGCGCTGCACTTCCACCACGGTGCCGCCCGGCAAGCGTCGGGCGATCGCCAGCAGACTGCCATTGGGCGAGATCTCGATCTGCTCGAATTCGGCGCGCCGCAGCAGCATTTGCGTGCCGGCATCGGCGACGACCTCGGCTTCCTTGGCCTTCGCCAATGACGCGGACATCAGAAGAGCGGCAATCAGCCAGGGACGGACGGGGAACATGGGCGGGGTCCAGAAAAAAGCGCCCCGCACTATGCATTCGCGGCAGACATCCGTAAACCGATGCCGTCACACTTCGTACTGGCTTCACCGAGCCGGGCAAGCATCGCGGCATGGAACAGACGGGCCTTCTCCGCGCATCGCCACCGCTGTCGTACGTCGACACCTTGCCCTCACTGCTCGGCGAAGCCCTCGCACTGGTCGGCAAGCAGGCGCGTGCCTGCGTGTTCGCCGGAAGCTTCTTCGCAGTGCTGGCGTTGTCGCGGCATTTACCGCTGGGGCCGCTGCCGCGTTACGACTTCCTGTTGCTGGCGGCGCTGGCGATGCAGGCGATGCTTTTGCGGATGAAGCTGGAAACGCCGGACGAACTCAAGACCATCTGCCTGTTCCATGTCACCGGTCTGGCGCTGGAAATCTTCAAGACGCATCCGGCGATCGCGTCGTGGAGTTATCCGGAATTCGCCTACAGCAAGATCTTCGGCGCGCCGCTGTATTCGGGCTTCATGCACGCGGCGGTCGCCAGCTATCTCGTGCAGGCGTGGCGGCTGTTCGATCTGCGCCTCAGCGACTATCCCGATGCACGCTGGACACTGCTGCTGGCCGCGGCGATCTACGTGAATTTTTTCAGCCATCACTACATCGGCGACTATCGCTGGTGGTTGTTCGCGGCGCTGCTGCTGGTGTTCGGGCGCACGCGATTGCATTTCACGCCTTGGCGAAAGATGTTTTGGTTGCCCCTGCCGTTATGTTTCCTGCTGATCGGCGCCTTCGTCTGGATCGCCGAGAATATCGGCACGTTCTACGGTGCCTGGGTATATCCCGATCAGCAATCGGGCTGGAAGCTCGTGCACTGGGGAAAGATCAGTTCCTGGACGCTGCTGGTGGTGATCACGTTCGTGATCGTCGCCGACCTCAAGCATCTGAAACAGCGGCGCGCGGCAAGGTGGTGACCGCGCAAAAACAGAAACGCCGGGCAAGCCCGGCGTTTCCTTGTTGCCAAGCTCGAGGAATCAGCTCTTCGCTTTGGTGACTTCGCACTTGCCCTTGAGCAGGGCTTCACCTTTCTTGCAAGCAGTCGTCTGCTTGACGGCGACGTTCTTGACGGCAACGTGCCTGGTCGGCGCGGCGATCGGCTTGGCGGCGGTGCTGGCGACCGCGGTCATCGCCGGCTTGGCGGCGGCTGCCGGCGCAGTCGTGGTGGCAGCGAACGCGGCGGTGCTGGCGAGGCAAAGAGTGAGGGCGGCAAGCGTGGTGCGGATGTTCATGACGATCTCCAGTGTCTGATGCGTTGGCGAATCCGGTGCATTTACCGGTGCCGGCAGATTGCGCGTCCAGCGCTGGCGGCGGCGTTGCCGCGCGATGACGAATTGTCCATGTCGGGAAACGCGATGGCGGAAAACGCGATTCAGATCGCCGGGAAACGCAGCAGCACACGCAGGCCGGGTTGCGCCGAATCCAGTCGCAGATCGGCGCCGTGATGGATGGCGATCGCACGCACGACGCTCAGGCCGAGGCCGGTGCCGGGTGTGCCGCGATGGCTTTCCAGGCGCACGAAGCGATCGAACACGCGTTCGCGCTGGTCGCTGGCGATGCCCGGGCCCTGGTCGCTGATCGCGAGCAACACCTCGCCGTCCTGCACGGACAGCGCCACCGCGATTTCGCTGTCGTCGCCGCCGTACTTGATCGCGTTGTCGAGCAGGTTGGAGAGCAACTGGAACAACAGGTCGCGATCGCCGGCGATGCTTGCCGGCGCGATTTGCGTGTGCAGGCGCTGGCCGCGCGTTTCCGCCACCGCCTGCCACATCTCGACGGCATCGAACAACACCTCGTCGAGGGCGATCGCATCCAATGGATGACTGTCCTTGCTCTCGATCTTGGCCAGGCGCAGCAGGCTGTTGAATGTGCTGATCAACTGGTCGGCCTCGCTGATCGCCGCATCCACCTGCGTCTGCGTCGCCGCGTCGCGCGAAGCCAACCGCGCCTGTTCGAGTCGCGTCTTGAGCCGCATCAGCGGCGTGCGCAAGTCGTGCGCGATCGCATCGGTGGAAAACTGGATGCCGCCGACCAGGTCGTGGATGCGGTCGAGCATGCGATTGAGCGTGCGATCCAGACGCGCGAAACCATCGTCGCCACCGCGTTCGGGCACGCGCTCGCGCATGTGTCCGGCGGCGACGCGGTCGACGGTGTCCAGCGGTGCTTCCAGCGCCAGATCGACGCCGCGGCGCATCAACCAGCCGAGCAGCGCCGTCAGCGCTGCGAGCAGGCAAAGACTGGTGGCGCCAAGACGCACGACGAGTTCGCGCAAATGCTGTTGCTCGCCGGTGACATGGCCGGTCATCAACAGGTCGCCGTTCGGCAGGTCCTGCACGAACGCCAGCACTTCATCGGTATCCTCGTTCTTGCGCCAGGGGAAACGCACCCAACCGCGCTTTTTCCACAGCGGTGCCGGCAATTCCTCGGCATGACCGGCGAGCACGCGTCCGGTCTTGTCGGCGAGCAGATACACCGAATCCCAGTTGGTCGGCTCGTTGACGCGGTCGTCGATGGTGTCGCTGAGCTCGGTGCGGCCACCGGCGCGATAGATTTCCAACAGGCCGGCGTGTTCGACCTGCACGTTGCGATGGGTGTCGCGCTCTACCAGGCGATCGAAGGCGAGCATGCTGATCGCGCCGACCACGGCGAACGCCAGCAGCAATCCGAACCCGAAAGTCCAGACCAGGCGATTGAGGGTGGCGCCGCGCGATGACTGCATGGATCAGCGCAGCCCGCTCAGGTGCGCAGGCCGAGCAGGTAGCCGGCACCGCGCACGGTATGCAGCAACTGCGGGCCACGATCCTTGTCGATCTTCTGGCGCAGCCGCGAGATGTGCACGTCGATGACATTGGTCTGCGGGTCGAAGTGATAATCCCAGACCGCCTCGAGCAGCATCGTCCGCGTCACCACCTGTTCGGCGTGGCGCATCAGGTATTCGAGCAGGCGGAACTCGCGCGGCTGCAGATCCAGCGATTGCCCGCCGCGACGCACGCTGCGCTTGAGCAGATCCATCTCGAGATCGGCGACGCGCAGCCGCGTCAGGGTTTCCGGCCCGCCGGCCTGTCGCCGCAGCAGGCCTTCGAGCCGCGCCATGAGTTCGACGAAAGCGAAAGGCTTCGCGAGGTAATCGTCGGCGCCGCTGCGCAGGCCTTGCACGCGCTGCTCGACGTCGCCCAGCGAGGACAGCATCAGCACCGGTGTGCGATGGCCGCTGGCGCGCAAGGTACGCAGCAATTCCAGGCCATCAAGCCCGGGCAGCATGCGATCGAGCACCAGCGCGTCGTAGGTTTCGTGCGTGGCCAGATGCAGGCCGTCGGTGCCGGTCGCAGCATGGTCGACGCCATGGCCGGCTTCGCGCAGGCCCTTGGCCACGAAATCGGCGATCAGCGGCTCGTCCTCGACCAACAACACGCGCATGGCTGTTTCCTTGTTGAGGAGATCGACGGTGATCCACGCGCCGGACGAGTATCTGTCATCGCTGCAAAGCGTCCGCATTGGACCAACGCGTCGACGAATCCTAGCCGATTGCAGCCAATCTGCTGCCGAGCGCGTGGCCGATGCCTGTAAGAATGATTACAAATCATTAACTTATGCCTCGACAGCAGACGTTTTTGGACAGAACGAAACGCCGACGCTGCGATCCGGTAGCAGAAACAGGCCGCCTCGCATCGGCGACGGCGCAGACCACCGTGGCACAATCGCGGGCACCCTGTGTTGCGAAGGATTCGGATGAACGAGGCGGTTGGTTCGACCACGATCGCGTCGGCAACCGTCGGCGCAGGCCTGTTTTCCAGCCCCTGGCGGCACCGCGAGTTGCTTGTCGCACTCGTGAAGCGTGAGGTGCTCGGGCGCTATCGCGGCTCGGCGATGGGCATGCTGTGGTCGCTCCTCAATCCGATCTTCATGCTGGTGGTCTACACCTTCGTGTTCGGCCTCGTGTTCAAGACGCGCTGGCCGGGCGGATCGGGGTCGCGCAGCGAATTCGTCCTGCTGCTGTTCGCCGGCCTGCTGGTGTTCAATGTTTTTTCCGAATGCGTGCTGCGCGCGCCGCGGCTGATCGTCGACAACGCCAACTACGTCAAGAAGGTCGTCTTTCCGCTGGAAATCCTGCCCTGGGTGACGCTGGGTGGCGTGTTGTTCCACCTGCTCGCGAGCGTCTCGGTCTGGATGGTCTTCCATCTGGTACTGGTAGGCGCGCCGCACCTCACGGCGGTGCTGCTGCCGCTGGTATTGCTGCCCCTGATCCTGGTCACGCTCGGCGTGTCCTGGACACTGGCGGCGCTGGGCACCTATCTGCGCGACATCCAGCAGATGGTTGGCGTTTTCGTATCCGCGTTGATGTTCCTGTCGGCGATCTTCTATCCGGTGACGGCGTTGCCGGAAAACTACCAGGCCCTGCTCCGCCTCAATCCCCTGACGCTGGTGGTCGAGCAGGCCCGGGACGTGCTGTTCTGGGGCGTGGTGCCGGACATCGCGACCTGGTCGATCGGACTTGCGGCATCGATGGTGATCGCCTGGTTGGGCTTCGCGTGGTTCCAGAAAGCGCGCAACGGATTTGCCGATGTCCTCTGAAATCGCCATCAAGGTCGACGGCCTGAGCAAGTGCTACCCGATCTACGATAAACCCCGCGATCGTCTGCGGCAGATGCTGGCACGCAAGGACCAGCGCCATTACCGCGAGTTCTGGGCGCTCAAGGATGTTTCGCTGGAAATCTTCAAGGGCGAGACGATCGGCATCATCGGCCGAAATGGCAGCGGCAAATCAACCTTGCTGCAGTTGATCTGCGGCACAGCCACCGCTTCCAACGGCAGCGTGCAGACGTTCGGCCGGGTGGCGGCGTTGCTGGAGCTGGGCTCGGGTTTCAATCCGGAATTCAGCGGCCGGGAAAACGTCTATTTGAACGGGATGGTCCTGGGCCTGACGCAGGCGGAGGTCGACGCCCGTTTCGGCGAGATCGAAGCCTTCGCCAACATCGGCGATTTCATCGACCAGCCGACCAAGACCTATTCCAGCGGCATGCTGGTGCGGCTCGCGTTTGCGGTATCGGTCTGCGTCGAGCCCGATATCCTGATCGTCGATGAGGCGCTGGCCGTCGGCGATGCCTCATTCCAGTTCAAGTGCCTAAACCGCCTGGAAGCGTTGACCAGAAATGGCACGACGCTGTTGTTCGTCTCGCACGACATGAGCATGGTCAAGCGTTTCTGCCATCGCGTGCTCTACCTGCAGCAAGGCCAGGTGCGCGCCAGCGGCACGCCGCAGGACATGGCCGAGCTCTATCTGCTCGACATGCGCGACGAGCAACGACGCTGGGCCAGTGGCGGCGCCATGCCGGTCGCGCAAAAACCGTCGCTGCACGACGAAGGCGGCATCGCTTTTGGCACCGACGAGGGCAGCGTCCTTGCCGCGAGCTTCGTCAACACCGGCCATGATCACTCGAGCTACGTGCAGGGCGAACAGGTCACGGTCCGCGTCGAAGTCGCGTTTCGCGAAACGGTCGACCAGCCCAATCTCAGCCTCACCATCCAGGAGGCGCGACTGCTGGTGATTGGCGGCGGCAACTTTGCCCTGCAGCCGGAGCCAGCTGCTGCTGGTTGGTGCCGCGCCAGCGCCACGTTGCGTTTCCGTGCCGGCCTCGCCGCTGGTCGTTACCACATCACACTCAAGCTGATGAACGGCCGCAGCGAGGACACATCGCAGCTCATCGAAAAACAGGTGGCACTGCTGGCCTTCGATGTCCTGCCCGGGCAAAGCGATTTCCTCGGTATCGTCGATCTGGGCGTGGAGGCGATCGCCGATCACGAAACCGATGCCGGTCGATCCGAGGTGACCGCACGCCGGCGCCACCCTGCGGAGCAACGTTGATGGCGCGTGCCTGGCAAATCGCGATCGTCGGAACCTTCGACGTCGAAAATTATGGTGATCTGCTGTTCCCGATCATCGCCGAGGCCGAGCTGAGCCGTCGCCTCGGCGCAGTGACGATGCATCGGTTTTCCTACCACGACCGCACGCCGCCAGCTTGGCCGTATGCGGTGACATCGCTCGCCGATCTGCCGCAGTGCAGCCAGCAACTTGATGGCCTGCTGGTCGGCGGTGGTTTCATCCTGCGCTTCGACAAAGTCGTCGCGCACGGCTACGGGCCGCCATCGCCGGACATCCATCATCCGACCGGCTATTGGTTGACGCCGGCGCTGCTCGCCATCGAGCAGGGCATCCCGGTGATATGGAATGCGCCCGGCATGCATTGCAATGAAGTACCCGCGTGGGCGGCGCCGTTGCTGCGCCTGGCGCTTGCGAACAGCGCCTGCATCCGTGTCCGCGACGCACTGACGCAGGAAACGCTGGCCCGTGTCGCGACGGACGCACACATTTCCGTATTGCCCGACACCGCGTTCGGCCTGCCGCGATTGCTCGATCCGCAGCAGCCCTCGGCCGAATTCGCGCGCATCGCCGCAGCGGCAGGTCTTGGTGATCGCTATCTGGTGATACACGCGATCGCCGGCCTCGAGCCCTTCCTGCGTCTGATCAGGCAATACCCGCAGCAATTTTCCGACTACCAGTTGTTACTCCTTCCGATCGGTCCGGTGCTGGGCGATCACGCGGCCGTCCTCGGCGACGAGCTGCCGCGTGCGGTGCAATTGCCTTCCTGGCCAGCGCCGATGCTTCTGGCTGAGCTGATCGCCAATGCGCAGGCCGTCGTCGGACACAGTTACCACCTCGCGATCACCGCGATCGCGTTCGGCGTGCCGGCGTTCTGTTCGGCCGATCTCGGTGTCGGCAAGTACACCGCGCTGGCGGCCTTCGAATCGGTTTTCCCGCTGCCTGCGGACGACGAGCCCGACCCGCGCTGGATCCTCGACCGTATCGGCAGGAAGTCGCCGTCGGCAGCAGCGCAGCAGGCGGCCGGGCAACTCGTTGAATATTGGGATGAGGTCGCGGATGTCCTGCGTGCTGGGCGCAGCGCGACGCCGCCGGCATTCCCGCGTTTTTGGCAGGATCTGCCCAATTGGTTGGAGTCCGCGGTCGATCGCCAGGAGACGCTTGCGGACGATCACGCGCACCGCGAGCAGGCGTTGCTTGCCGATCTCGCCCACGCCCACGCGCAACTCACGGCATCCGCCGCCGCACTGGACGAAACGGGGCATCGACTGGCGCTGATGACCGCAGCAAAGGACGAAGCAGAGCATCAGCTCGCGCTTCAACGGGCTGCGGAAGCGGCGAGAATCACCGCGCGCTTGCGTGCCCTGCTGCGCGGCTTGAGAAAACCCGTGGAGAATGACGAACGATGATCGACCTGAGCAGACTCGACCCGAGCGCCATGCAAACGCAACCCTTCCGCTGGGCGCGGATCGACGGACTGTATTCGCCCGATGATGCGGCCGCACTGGCGGCGTCCTTTCCCGAAGACGGTTTCAAAACCGTCAAGGGCTATGGCGGCGAGAAAGATTACGAATACGAAGCGCGCGCGCTGATTGGCATGGGCGCGGAGGAAATCAACGGCGGCGATACGCTCAGCGACGCCTGGCGGCGACTGGCGCAGGATCTGCGTTCGC
>NZ_DATGBO010000098.1:0-2408 GCF_035312645.1 Arenimonas sp. | reverse complement strand
GAAGGTGCAGGGCCAGCGCGTCCAGGAAGTGACTTCGCCGAAATACACCGCGCCGCTGCGCGACACGCCGCAGACCATCACCGTGGTCGATCACGAGAACATCGAAGACCAGGGCCTGCTGTCGCTGCGCGACATCCTCGGCACCCTGCCCGGCATCACGTTTGGCGCTGGCGAAGGCGGCGGCGGTTATGGCGACAGCATCAACCTGCGCGGCTTCAGCGCCAGCAATGACATCACCGTCGACGGCGTCCGCGACAGCGCGCAGTACTCGCGCACCGACCCGTTCAATCTCGAACAACTCGAGCTCGTCAATGGCGCGAACTCGGTCTACGCCGGCGCCGGCTCGGTCGGCGGCAGCATCAACCTGGTCAGCAAGGCCGCGCATCTCGGCGATGCCAATACGATCTCCGCCGCCGCCGGTACCGACAGCTACGGCCGCCTGACCCTGGACAACAATCAACAGATCGGCGATCACAGCGCTTTCCGCATCAATGCGATGGCGCATCGCAACGACGCGCCGGGTCGCGATGTCGAGAACTTCCAGCGCTGGGGCATCGCGCCGTCGCTGGCCTTCGGCCTCGGCACCGACACGACGTTGATCCTGAGCTACGTGCATCAGAAGGACAGCAACATCCCGCAGTACGGCGTGCCCTTTTACAACGGCGGGCCGCTGCCGGGTGTGGCGCGCAATACCTACTTCGGCTACGCCAACCTCGATCGCCAGGACATCGACAACGACGCCTTCACTGCCATCGTCTCGCACGCGTTCAACGATGTATTTTCGGTACGCAATCTCACGCGGGTAGCGAAAGTCGACCAGCGTTCGATCGTCGATGCCGCGCAGGGTGCGATCTGCCTGCCGGGAAACATCAGCCCGACCTTCACCGCCTGCACCGCCGGCACGCTGCCGGGCACGTTCCGCCCCGGCATCACCAATCCGCGCGGCTATCTGCGCGATACCAGCAACAAGGCGCTGGTGAATCAGACCGATCTCACCGCGATCTTCACCGCCGGCGGCATCGAGCATCACCTTGTCGCCGGCCTCGCGTTTTCGCATGAGTCGTTCGAGCTCGAAACCGCGCGCCTGCTGCGCAACGCCAATGGTTCCGACACCGGCCTGACGCTGCCGTTGATGGACCTGTATCACCCGAATTCGATCTACACCGGCCCACTGCGCTACACGCTGATCGGCAAGACCGACGGCGAACAGGACAATGCCGCTGCCTACCTGTTCGACACGCTGACTTTCAACGAACACTGGCAGATCAACCTCGGCGCACGCTACGAGCACAACGAAGGCAGCTCCACCGTCTATACCGTTTCGACCGCGCTGCCGAACATCGGCGCGATCACCGGCGCCGCTGCACCGGCGAAAAACAGCGACAACCTGTTCTCGTACCGCGCCGGCCTGGTGTACAAGCCGCAGGACAACGCCAGCATCTATCTCGCCTACGGCAATTCGAAGACGCCGTCGAAGGCCTCGGTCAACGGCACCTGCACCGCGGTCAGCAGCACCGGCACGGCCAATTGCAGCGTCGATCCGGAAAGCGCGATCAACATCGAACTCGGCACGAAATGGGATTTCCGCCAAGGCAAGCTCAGCTTCACCGCGGCATTGTTCCGCAACGACCGCGAAAACTACCGTGTCGCCGATCCCGATCCGAGCAATATTTCCGGCGAGCAGTCGCTCGACGGCAAGGCCCGTGTCGACGGCTTCACGCTCGGCCTTTCCGGTCTGATCAACGAGCATTGGTCGGTCTTCAGCAACTACACGCATCTCGACAGCAAGGTGCTGCGCAACGTCTCCGACTATTGCCTCGCGCATGCCGGTGTCGCCGCCTGCTCCGGCGGCAATGCCGCGATTCCGGATTTCGTCGCCGGCGATCCGCTGCTCGCCACGCCGACGGATGCGCTCAGCCTGTGGACGACTTACGACGTCTCGCGCGCCTGGCAGCTCGGCTATGGCGCGACTTATCAGGGCGCGATCACCGTCGAGCAGCATTCGACGACCAAGCCCATTGGCGAACTCGCGACGTACGGCGGCTACACCACGCACCGCGCGATGGTCGCCTACCGCGTGACCCGCGATCTGACCTTGCAGTTGAACGTGAACAATCTCTCCGACAAGGAGTTCTACACACGCATCCGCAACAACGGCTGGGCCACGCCGGGCGATGCCCGCAATGTCGTGCTCAACGCCAGCTATCGTTTCTGAGCGGGCGTGCGAATCGGAAGGTTCTGAAAGATACTGGCCGCACAACAATCCCTGCCGGAAGATGGCGGGGATTTTTCGCGGGAGGAGAAACTCGACATGCTGTTGCAAGTTCCGCAGGTACTGAACTCCGAGCAGGTCGCGCTCTGTCGCGAGCGCCTCGCGAGCGCCGCCTGGGCCGATGGTCGCATCACTG
>NZ_DATGBO010000097.1:0-28435 GCF_035312645.1 Arenimonas sp. | reverse complement strand
GGCGCGTCGGATCACGCTGGCGCAGCTGCTGGTCCTGCAACTTGGTCGCCTCAAAGACGCTGGCACGATGCAGCCGGCGCAGGTGTCGATGGCGAAATGGAACAATTGCCGCATGGCGCTGGACATCTCGCGCGAGGCGCGAGACATCCTCGGCGGCGCCGGCATCACCACCGAATACCCGCCGATCCGCCACGCGCTGAACCTGGAATCGGTGATCACCTATGAAGGCACCGAAACCGTGCATCAGCTGGTGATCGGCCGCGAAGTGACCGGCATCAACGCGTTCTGATCGCGATGGCCGCCGCTCCGGAAAGCGCAGCGCGAATTTCACTCGGACCGGTGCTCGAGACCGAGCGCCTGATCCTGCGTGTTCCGGAGCGAGGGGACTTCGACGCTTATGCCGAGATGATCGGCGACGAGGAAACCGCACGCTTCATCGGCGGCCACGCGCCACGCGCGGCGGCCTGGCGGCGCTTTCTTGCGATGCCCGGCGCCTGGGTATTGCAGGGTTATGCGATGTTTTCGGTGATCGAAAAAAGCAGCGACCGTTGCATCGGCCAGCTGGGTCCGTGGCAGCCGGAAGGCTGGCCGGGCACGGAAGTCGGCTGGGCTTTCCATCGCGCTGCCTGGGGCAAGGGCTATGCGACCGAAGCCGGGATCGCAGCGATCGACTGGGCGTTCACGCATCTGGGCTGGAGCGAAGTGATCCACTCGATCCATCCGGAAAATCGTGCCTCGCAGGCCTTGGCGCAGCGTCTCGGCTCGAGCAATCGCGGGCCGGGAAAACTGCCGGCGCCGTTCGCCGAGGAGCCCATCGAAATCTGGGCGCAGACCCGCGAACAATGGCAGGCGCGTCGAAGCGCGGCATCCGCATGATTACCGTCTACGGCATGCGGGCGTCTGGCAACTGCTACAAGATCCAGTTGCTTCTCGCGCATCTCGGCCAGCCCTGTCGCTGGGTCGAGACCGACAGCACCACCGGGCAGACGCGCACGCCGGAATTCCTGGCGAAAAACAGCAACGGCAAAGTGCCGCTGCTCGAACTCGAGGACGGCCGCACGCTGCCCGAGTCGGACGCGATCCTGTGTTATCTCGCCGAAGGCTCGCGCTATTTTCCTGATGATCGCTGGCTGCGTGCGCAGACACTGCAGTGGCTGTTCTTCGAGCAGTACAGCCACGAGCCCTACATCGCCGTCGCGCGTTTCGTCGCGAAATGGCTGCCCGCCGATCACCCGCGTCAGGCTGACTTGCCGCGCCTGCGCGAACGCGGTTATCAGGCGCTGGACGTGATGGAGAAACATCTCGCCGTGCAGAATTTTTTCGTCGCTGGCACCTACGGCATCGCCGACATCGCCCTGTACGCCTATACCCACGATGCTGCTGTCGGCGGTTTCGATTTCGCGCGCTATCCGGCGGTCACCGCCTGGCTGCGCCGGGTCGAGGCGCAGCCGGGCTTCATCGCGCAAACCTATTGACCCTTGCTGCATCCGACCGGAAAAAGAACGCCATGTCCGCCGTAGCTCCGCTGATTCCCGCCCGTCACAAAGACGTCAACCGCGCCAAGGTCTGCGACGACAATTTCGTCGAATTCGTCGGCCAGTGGTCGGGTACACCCTCGCGCAAACCGTCGCCGGACGCCCCGGTCTTGCCGGGCAGCCTGTGTTCGGCGCGGGATTTCATCGAGCTGTTCGAATCGCAGTTGATCTCGCGCCATCTCGACCTGATGGCGCGCGTTCTGCGCGTGCAACAAAAAGTTTTCTACACGATCGGTTCGTCCGGCCATGAAGGCAACGCGATGATCGCGCGCCTCACCCGCCACACCGATCCAGCTTTTCTGCATTACCGCAGCGGCGGTTTCATGGCCGAGCGTTTCCGCAAGCTGCCGGGCATGGATCCGATCATGGATTCGGCGCTGAGCTTTGCCGCGAGCAAGGACGATCCGATTTCCGGCGGACGTCACAAGGTCTGGGGTTCGAAGCCCTTGTGGGTGCTGCCACAGACCTCGACCATCGCCTCGCATCTGCCCAAGGCGCTGGGCACGGCGGTCGCGATCGAACAGGCCAAGCGCATCGGTCATGAGCTGCCGATTCCAGAAGATTCGATCGCGATCTGTTCGTTCGGCGATGCCTCCGCCAATCATGCGACCGCGCAGACCGCCTTCAACACGGCAGCGTGGACCGCGTACCAGAAACTGCCGGCACCGGTGCTTTATGTCTGCGAAGACAACGGCATTGGCATTTCGGTAAAGACGCCGACCGGCTGGATCGCCAATTCCTTCCAGCACCGCGACGGACTGGATTATTTCTATGCCGACGGGCTGGACATCGCCGGCGGTTACGAGCAAGTCGCGCGCGCCGTGCATCACTGCCGCAGCACGCGCCGCCCGACTTTCCTGCATCTGCGCACGACGCGGATCATGGGTCACGCCGGTACCGATTTCGAGATCGAGTGGCGCAGTTTCGAGGAGTTGATGGCGGTCGAAGCCGGCGATCCACTGCTGCGCTCGGCGGCGATCGCGCTGCAGTCGGGCGTACTGACCAGGGACGAATTGCTGGCGCTGTACGAAACCACGCGCAAGAAATGTTTTGCCGCCGCGGAAGAAGCCGATCGCCGCCCGAAACTCGACTCGCTGGCCGAGGTGATCGCGCCGCTGGCGCCATATACGCCGGACAAGGTGGCGGCCGAAGCTGCACGCACCGGTTACGACGAAAAGCGCCTGGCTGTGTTCGGCAGCGCGGAAAAACTGCCGGAAAAACTACCGCCGCGGCATCTGGCGATCCAGATCAACAACGCGCTGCACGACCTGTTCGCGAAATATCCGGAGTCGCTGCTGTTCGGCGAGGATGTGGCGCAGAAAGGCGGCGTGTACACGGTGACCAAGGGCTTGCAGAAAGCCTTCAAGGGCGCGCGCGTGTTCAACACGCTGCTCGACGAGACGATGATCCTCGGTCTGGCCCAGGGCTTCGCCAACATGGGCATGTTGCCGCTGCCGGAAATCCAGTACCTGGCGTATTTTCACAACGCCTGCGACCAGATCCGCGGCGAGGCGTGTTCGTTGCAGTTCTTCAGCAACGGCCAATACCGCAATCCGATGGTGATGCGCATCGCGTCGCTGGGTTATCAGCGCGGTTTTGGCGGGCACTTCCACAACGACAACTCGATCACTGCGCTGCGCGACATCCCCGGCCTCGTGGTCGGCTGCCCCAGCCGCGGCGACGATGCCGCGACCATGCTGCGCACGATGATGGCGCTGGCGAAAGTCGATGGCCGCGTTTGCGCGTACCTCGAGCCGATCGCGCTGTACATGACCAAGGATCTTTACGAGACCGGCGACGGCCAGTGGCTGACTTCGTATCCGGCGCCCGATCAGGCGATGGTGCTGGGCGAGGAGCGCGTGTATTTCCCGGAAGCCCGCGACCTGGTGATCTTCAGCTTCGGCAATGGCGTGCCGATGAGCCTGCGTGCTGCCCGCGAGATCGAGAAGGCGCAGGGCTGGAAGGTGCGCGTGGTCGATCTGCGCTGGCTGCAGCCACTCAACACCGAGGCGATCGCCCGCCACGCCGGCGAATGCGCGCGCATTCTTGTCGTCGATGAGGGCCGGCGCAGTGCCGGCGTCGGCGAGGGCGTGATCACGGCGGTGGTCGAGGCCGGGCAGGGCGCGAAACCGTTGCGTCGCGTGGTCGGTGTGGACACCTACACGCCGCTGGCTGGAGCGGCTTTCCTGGTCATTCCTTCCGACGCCGATATCGTCGCGATGGCCGGCGAACTGGCGCGGGGGCGTTGATCCGGGGGGACGCTAAGGTCCCTCAGGCTTGTCCTATACTCAGCCCATGAGCTCTTCCCGTCCGCAAACCATCCTTTTCGCCGACGTCAGCGGCAGCACCCGCCTGTTCGAGACCAAGGGCGATGTCGAAGCCCGCCGTCTGATCGCCGCGGTGCTCAATGCCCTCACGATCATCTGCCAGCAGCACGGTGGCCGTGTGATCAAAACCATCGGCGACGAGATCATGTGCACCTTGCCAGCAGCTTTGAACGGCGTGCTGGCCGCCTGCGACATGCAGCGCAAGATGGCTCGCGACATCGATTTTGTTCGCGACAACCTGGCGGTGCGCATCGGCCTGCACCACGGCGACGCGCTCGAGGAAAAGGACGGCGATGTCTACGGCGATGCCGTCAACACCGCCGCGCGCATGGCCTCGCTGGCCAAGCGCGAACAGATCGTCAGCACTGCCGCCACCGTCCAGGGCATCGGCGGCAAGGGCCCGGAAACCCGCAGCCTGGGCCGCGCCCGCGTCAGCGGAAAATTGCTGCCGATCGAGATCGTCGACGTGGTCTGGCAGGAAGATACGTCCGGCATGACCATGGTGCAGAGCGCGATCAAGATCGGCGACGGCGGTCAGCAGCCGGCAGGCGCGAAGCTGCGTCTGCGTCACCGTGGCAAGGTGATCGAGCTTGACGAAACTTCCGAACCTTTCATGATGGGTCGCGAGGCCACCAACGACCTGATGGTCGAGGCCGACTGGGTCAGCCGCACCCATGCCCAGATCGAATTCAAGCGCGGGCATTTCATGATCACCGATCGCTCGACCAATGCCAGCTACGTGCGTATTGGCGAAGACGACGAATTGCGCGTGCATCGCGACGAATTGCACCTGCGCAAGTCCGGCACGATCAGCTTGGGCCAGGCGGTGATCCTGAATGTCCAGGACGTGATCTATTTCGAAGCGGATTGAGCGGTCTATCCTCTTTCCGAGTCATGAAAAAAGCCGGCATCGCCGGCTTTTTTCTTTTGCGCTGCGATGCGGCAGATCGAAGTCGAGAATCAGCGGCCGCCCTTGCCCTTGACGGCTTTGACTTCCAGACCGACCGGCGGCGGTGGCGGTGCAGCCGCGGCCGGCGGCGGGGCATTCTTGCCGGGGATCGGCTGATAGCCGAACACGCCGCGCAGCAGGCGCTCGTTGCCGGCGTAATCGGCGGCGGTGGCCGGCACGAACTGCGTGGCGCCGATTTCATTGATCACCTCGTACAGCGAGTTGTCCTTGTGCAGGCGGAGCATCGCGTCGGTGACTTTCTTGCGCACATCGGCAGGCACGCTGGGTGCGGCAGACAGAGCGCGGCCCATGAAATCGCGCGAGGTCGCGACCGGCACGAGGTTGGGGTAAGTGGTCGCGATGTAACCCGGGACCATCGCCGCATCGGTTTCGTCGGCGAAGATCATTTCCACGCCGTCCTTCCAGCTGGCCGAGGCCGACTGGATTTCCGGCTGCGAAATCGGATTCTTGTACAGCTCGCCCAGCAGCAGGTAGCCCATGCTCGGCGCCGACATGCTGACGATGCGACGACCGACCAGGTAGTTCGCGCCCTTGGCGGCGACATCAGCATTGGCGAGCAGGGTGAAGCGGGTCGGATCGGAAACACGGACCAGCGGCGTGAAGCCCTGGCGATTGATGCGGTAATCGGTGAAGTGCGCTTCCTCGAAAGCGAAGTCGGTCTTGGTGGCGGCGCGCATGTCGCGCCAGTACACGTGGTAGTTCGCCGAGGTCTTGAGGATGAAATGCTGGCCGGTGGCCTTGCCGAGATAATCGAGCAGTGGCTTGTAGACTTCCTGGGCCTGCGCAGGTGGATAGTTGGGTTCGACGGTGATGGTGTAGTCGGCAGCGGCAGCCGGACGTACCAGCGCCAGGGCGATCATGGCGCCCAGAAAGGCGAGGGGCAGGGTCTTCATGGCGTCTATCTCCGTCGCGGTTTCAGGTCAATATAAAGCTAGTTTCGCCAATCTACGACGTTTGCGCAGTGATTGCTGTCACAAGGGTCGTTGCAGGCCGGGCAGCAGGTCGGGCGCCGAGACCGCCACGCCCAGCTGATTTCGCAGGTCAGGATCCGCGGCCAGGGTGCATACCGCCAATCCTTCAGTGCCCTCGTGGTCGAGGCTGACCACGGTGCCGATCGCGTTGCCTGCCGGATCGTACAGCGATTCGCCAACGCTCAGAGCCGGTGCTTGCACCCGCTGCAGGCCGCGCTTGGCCTGGCCCAGATAGTGCGTGCGCGCAACGATTTCCTGCCCCGGATAGCAGCCTTTCTTGAGGCTGAAAGCTCTAAGCCGGTCCAGCGAAAGCATCTGCGGCGTCCAGGTTTCGCGCTGCGATGCCGGTAGACGGGGCAGGCCATGTGCCAAGTCGAAGGCCAGCCAGCGGACGTCCGTCTGCGCCTGCGGTTGCTGCAGCGCGGGCGAGTCTTTCGGCAGCAGCAGGAGATAACGCGACTCCGACTCGCTTCCCCAGTCCATCGCCAGCCCGATGTCGGGCTGGCCCGACATGCGATCACCAGCGCTGAAGCCAGCCATCAGGCGCTCATCGAAATTCGCTGCGCAGACCCGATCCTCGCGCAGCGTGATCTTCAGTTTGCTGCGGAAGACATAGCGCTGCAGCAGCGGCTGCAATTCTGATGCGGGGTAGTCAGGCAGGATCGCGAGAAAGGAGTCGGCATCGATGCGCAGCAGCGCAAACAGCGCGATCACGCGGCCCTTGGCGTTGAGCCAGCCATTCCATTGCCACTGCCCGACGGCGAGCGCGAGCACGTCGTTCATCGTCTGTGACTGCAGAAATGTCGCTGCATCCGGACCATCGAAGCCCAGCAGGCTGAAGCCGGTGAGGACGGGGAAGGAGCGCGGGGGAGGATTTTCCTTGAACGGCATGGGGTCGGGAATTAACATGTCTGGATGGTTTCCACGCCACCGATGATAGGCCAAAGCCCGGATTCTCCCGAGCCTCCCCATGAGCAAGAGGCGACGACCAAGCCGGTCGAGGCGCTGCCTGCCAAGGAATACGGGGGCAGGGATGGGCCCGAGCCGACGCGTTACGGCGATTGGGAAAAGAACGGTCGCTGCATCGATTTCTGACGCCGCAGCGCATTCCAACCGCAATACTCCCCTCCTGCTTCCCACCAGAGACGCCCATGCCGACGCGCGAACGTCCTCTTTCTCCTTTCATGATCGGGCAGGTTTACAAGCCCCAGATCACGAGCGTCCTGTCCATCCTGCATCGCGCCACCGGCGTCGCACTCGCTGTCGGCGCGCTTGGCTTCGCCGCCTGGTTGCTGGCGGTGGCGGGGACTGCCGATGCCTTTGAATGCTTCCGCTGGTTCCTGGCGTCCTGGTTGGGCAAGGCGGCCTTGTTCGCCTTCACTGCCTGCCTGATGTACCACCTGTTCAATGGCCTGCGGCATCTGGCCTGGGATGCGGGCTGGGGTTTCGAGATTCCGACGGTCTACAAGAGTGGTTACGCCGTGGTGATCCTCACGATCCTCGTGACGGCAGCTATCTGGGTCTGTGCTCTCGGTCTGGGAGGTGCGGCATGAATCTGCGCGACCCGCTCGCCACCGCCCGCGGCCTGGGCTCGGCCAAGGACGGCGTCCAGCATTGGTGGATGCAGCGCCTTACCGCCATCGTGCTGGCGCTGCTGTCGCCCTGGTTCATCTATTTTGCGGTGGCGCAGATCGGCGCCGATCAGTTCCAGGTCCGCAACGCCATCGCCGAGCCGCTCAACGCCACGCTGCTGTTGGGCTTCGTGATCGCGATGATGTGGCATGCCCGGCTCGGCCTGCAGGTCGTCGTCGAGGATTACATCCACGGCTGGCTAGAGATCGCGCTGCAGATCGCCATCAAGCTCGTTTATGCCTTCGCCACGATCGCCGCGGTCATCGCCATCGGCCGCATCGCGTTCGCTGCCCAATGAAATTCGCCTGAGTCCGACATGACGACCGCATACAAGATCACCGAACACAAGTACGACATGATCGTCGTCGGCGCCGGCGGCGCCGGTCTGCGTGCCACCTTCGGCCTCGCTGCCAAGGGCCTGCAGACCGCCTGCCTGACCAAGGTCTTCCCGACGCGCTCGCACACCGTCGCGGCGCAGGGCGGCATTTCCGCCGCGCTGGGCAACATGGGCGAGGACGATTGGCGCTACCACTTCTTCGACACCGTGAAAGGTTCGGACTGGCTGGGCGACCAGGACGCGATCGAATACATGTGCCGCGAGGCGATCCCCGCGATCATCGAACTCGAACACCAGGGCGTACCGTTCTCGCGCACCGAAGACGGCAAGATCTACCAGCGTCCCTTCGGCGGCATGACCACGAAATACGGCGAAGGTCCGCCGGCGCAACGTACCTGCGCTGCCGCCGACCGCACCGGCCACGCGATCCTGCACACGCTCTATCAGCAGTCGCTCAAGCACGACGCGAAATTCTTCATCGAATACTTCGCCCTCGACCTGATCATGGACGAGGAAGGCGCCTGCCGCGGCGTGCTCGCGCTCGACATGGCCGAAGGCACTCTGCACCTGTTCCGCGCGCAGGGCGTGGTGCTGGCCACTGGCGGTTACGGCCGCGCGTATTTTTCCGCGACTTCGGCGCACACCTGCACCGGCGATGGCGGTGGCATGGCGTTGCGTGCTGGTCTGCCGCTGCAGGACATGGAATTCGTGCAGTTCCACCCGACCGGCATTTATGGCGCCGGCTGCCTGATCACCGAGGGCGTGCGTGGCGAAGGCGGCATTCTGCGCAACTCCAACGGCGAGCGTTTCATGGAGCGCTACGCGCCCAGCGTGAAAGACCTCGCACCGCGCGACATGGTCAGCCGCTCGATGACCATCGAAATCCGCGAAGGTCGCGGCGTCGGTCCGAAGAAGGATCACATCCACCTCGATCTGACCCATCTCGACCCCGCCGTGATCCACGAAAAATTGCCGGGCATTTCCGAAACCGCGAAGATCTTCGCCGGCGTCGACGTCACCAAGCAGCCGATCCCGGTGCTGCCGACCGTGCACTACAACATGGGCGGTCTGCAGACCAACTATCACGGCGAAGTCGTGACCCTGAAGGACGGCAACCCGAATACGGTCGTGCCTGGTCTGTATTCGATCGGCGAAGCCGCCTGCGTGTCGGTACACGGCGCCAATCGTCTGGGCTCGAATTCGTTGCTCGACCTGGTGGTGTTCGGCCGCGCCGTTGCCAACCGCTGCGCCGAGACGATCAAGCCCGGCCAGGCGCACAAGAGCCTGCCGGCGAGCGCCTGTGACAAGTCGCTGGCCAATCTCGACAAGCTGCGTTTCGCCAAGGGCGGCACGCCGACTGCGCAGATCCGCGACAACATGCAGCACATCATGCAGAACGACGCCGCGGTGTTCCGCACCGGCGAGACCTTGCAGCAGGGTGTGACGAAAATCCGCGAGGCGCACAAGAGCTTCGAAGACGTGCGTGTGTCGGACAGTTCGATGATCTGGAATTCCGATCTCGTCGAAACCCTGGAACTGCAGAATCTGCTGGGCCAGGCCGTGGCGACGATGGTGTCGGCGGAAAACCGCAAGGAATCGCGCGGCGCCCACGCCCGCGAGGACTTCGGCAAGCGCGACGACGTCGAATGGATGAAGCACACGCTGTGCTGGGTCGATGAGCAGGGCAATACCAAGCTCGACTACCGTCCGGTTCACTTGAATGTGCTCAGTACCGACGTCAGCGTCATCCCGCCCAAAGAACGCAAGTACTGACCGATGCTCCCCGTAGGAGCGGCGTAAGCCGCGATCACACCCGAGGCGTAGGAGCGATGGCAATCGCGACCCGCCGCAAAGAATCGAGAAGCGAAGAAAAATGGCCGAGTTCACTCTCCCCAAGAATTCCAAGGTCGGCAAGGGCAAGCATTTCCCCGCGCCCGCCGGCGCGAAGAAGACCCGCGCCTTCAAGATCTACCGCTGGAATCCGGATGATGGCGGCAACCCGCGCGTCGACACCTACGACGTCGACCTCGATACCTGCGGCCCGATGGTTCTCGACGCGCTGATCAAGATCAAGAACGAAATCGATCCGACGTTGACCTTCCGCCGTTCCTGCCGCGAAGGGATCTGCGGCAGCTGCGCGATGAACATCGACGGCACCAATACACTGGCTTGCACCAAGGGCATCGACGAGTGCGCCGGCAAAGACGTGCCGATCTATCCGCTGCCGCACATGCCGGTGGTCAAGGACCTGGTGCCCGACCTGAGCCATTTCTACGCGCAGTACGCCTCGATCAAGCCCTGGCTGCGCACGCAGAGCGCGCCGCCAGCCGCGACCGAACGCCTGCAGTCGAAGGAAGATCGCGCCAAACTCGACGGCTTGTACGAATGCATTCTCTGCGCGTGTTGCTCGACCAGTTGCCCGAGCTACTGGTGGAATGGCGACCGCTACCTTGGCCCCGCCGTGCTGTTGCAGGCGTATCGCTGGATCATCGACTCGCGCGATGAAGACACCGGTGCGCGCCTCGACGATCTCGAGGATCCGTTCAAGCTCTACCGCTGCCACACCATCATGAATTGCGCGCGCACCTGCCCGAAAGGCCTGAATCCGGCGAAGGCGATCGGCGAGATCAAGAAGCTGATGCTGCAGCGTCGCGGCGCCTGATTTTTCCGGAGCCTTTCGCGATGGCGAACAACTTGTTCTGGCCCGCCGTCGCGATGGCATTGCTGACATGCTTCGTTTGGGTGCGCATCTTCATCGTGCGCATTCCGGAGATGCGCCGCCGTCGCATCCACCCGCAAGCGGTCGCGCAGAGCGCACAACGCGACGCCATCTTCGAAGACACGCGCGCCTCGGACAATTTCAAAAACCTGTTCGAACTGCCGGTGCTGTTCTACCTGGCCTTGTTCGTCGCGCATGCGAGCGGGCAGGTCGGTTCGCTGGTCGTAGCGCTGGCCTGGATCTTCGTGCTGCTGCGCTGGATCCATAGCCTGATCCAGTGCACCTACAACCGCGTCATGCACCGCTTCCAGGTTTATCTGCTGGGTGGCGTGGTGCTGTGGCTGCTGTGGGCAGTGATCGCCTTCGGTCTGTGGCGTTGAGCGCGGACGAAGACGTCGAGCTGCGTCGCCTGCGCTGGCGTTGCCGCCGCGGCATGCGCGAACTCGACCAGTTGATGCTGCGTTATCTCGATCAGCGCTGGCAGGTCGCCGAGGACAGCGAAAGAAAGGTGTTCCTACGATTGCTCGATTGCGAGGACGATAAGCTCTGGCGATGGTGCATGGGCCGCGAACGGCCAGGAGAGCCTGACCTGCATGACCTCGTTGAACGAATCCTTGAGCTGCCGCATTGATTGGCGCCGATCGCGACTTTTCTGTGCCGGTCTGTCCCTGATGATCGCGCTGGCGCTGGTATCAATCTGGCTGAGCGCGTTGCCCGCCTGGTTGATGTACCTCACCGCGTTGATGTCGATCGCCCATGGCTTGTTTGTGCTCCGGCGCGAGTGGCAACGGCCAGATGGCACGGTGCTGATCCGGTCGGACGATGACGTCGCGCTACTGAACTTCGGCGCCGGAGCGGAGTCTTGGCACGGCGTCACGATCCGCTTCCGCGGCCCCGTGGGGAGCCTGACCGGTTGCGATGGCAACGGCCGCCACCGACACCTGCGCTGGTGGCCGGATACGCTGCCGGCAGCATCGCGACGTAACCTTCGGCTTGTCGCCGACCGGCAAGCGCAGGCAAGCTTGCGCGCCGCGGCCTTGCCGGGCTGACCCTACAAGGATATCCATGTTCCAACCCCTGTCACTCGCCATCGGTCTGCGTTACCTGCGCGCCAAGCGTCGTAGTGGCTTCCTGTCCTTCTTCTCGATGGCCTCGATCCTCGGCATGGCCCTGAGCGTGGCAGCACTGGTCGCCACGTTGTCGGTGATGACCGGGTTCCAGGAAGAACTGCGCTCGCGCATCCTCGGCATGGTCGCGCACGCCACCATCGAAGGCATCGATGGCCCGTTGCAGAACTGGCAGCAGGCTATCGACATCGCGAAGAAGGATCCGCGCGTGCTCGGCGCCGCGCCTTACGTCGAGCGCGAGGCGATGATCCAGGCCGGTCGCGTGCAAGGTGCGGTGATCCGCGGTGTGCTGCCCGACGAGGAGCCGAAAGTTTCCGAGCTGGCCCTGAAGATGACGCACGGTCATCTGAGCGATCTCAAACCGGGTGCTTACAACATCATTCTCGGCAAGGAACTCGCGCTCTGGCTGGGCGTCGGCGTCGGCGACAAGGTCACCGTCTTCGTGCCCGAGCTCAACACCACGCCGGTCGGCGTTCTGCCCAAGATGCGTCGCTTCACCGTGGTCGGGATTTTCGAAGCCGGCGCGCAGGAGTTCGATCTGGGCATGGCGCTGGTGCACATGCAGGATGCGCAGCGACTCACCCGCATTGGCGATGGCGTCACCGGAGTGCGCCTGAAACTCACCGACTTGTGGAATGCCTGGCCGGTGGCGGTCGATCTCACTCGTCAGATGCAGGGGCTTTATCGTGTGCGCGACTGGACCCGCGACCACGAGAACTTCTTCCGCGCGCTGAAGATGGAAAAAACGATGATGTTCATCCTGCTGTCGCTGCTGGTCGCGATCGCCGCCTTCAACCTGGTCTCCTCGCTGGTGATGCTGGTGCAGGACAAGCAGGCCGACATCGCCATCCTGCGCACGATCGGGCTCACGCCGGGCGGGGTGATGCGCGTCTTCATCGTGCAGGGCATGGTGATTGGTGTCGCCGGCATCGTCATCGGCATCGTTGGTGGCGTGCTCCTGTCGTACAACCTCGTGCACGTGGTGCATCTGGTCGAAAGCATCACCGGCAGCGAGTTGATGCCGGCCGACGTCTACTACATCAGTTTTCCCGCGCCGGTGATTGAGCCGCTCGATCTGCTGATGATCGCCAGCCTTGCATTCGGTTTGTGCCTGCTCGCGACCCTGTATCCGGCCTGGCGCGCGTCGCGTACCGATCCGGCGGAGGCGTTGCGCCATGAATAAGCCTGCCAACAACAACGCCGCGATGGAACCGGTGATCCGCTGCCAGAACCTAGGCAAGACCTATCGCGAAGGCGACCTCGTCACGCCGGTGTTCGAAGGCCTGCAACTGGCCGTGCAGCCTGGCGAGACCGTCGCCATCGTCGGTGCTTCGGGTGCCGGCAAGAGCACTTTGCTGCACCTGCTCGGCGGTCTCGATGCGGTGACCTCGGGCGAGGTCTTCGTCGATGGTCAGGCGATGTCGAAACTCAACAATGCCGAGCGCGGGCTGCTGCGTAATCGCGCGCTCGGTTTCGTCTATCAATTCCATCATCTGCTGCCGGAATTCACCGCGTTGGAAAACGTGATGATGCCGCTGCTGATCGTCGGCGAATCGGTGGCGAACGCGCGTCCGAAAGCGGCAGCCTTGCTTGATCGCGTCGGGCTTTCGCATCGCGTCGGCCACAAGCCGGGTGAATTGTCAGGTGGCGAACGCCAGCGCGCCGCAGTCGCGCGTGCGCTGGTCACGCGTCCGGCCTGCGTGCTTGGCGACGAGCCCACCGGCAATCTCGACGAGAAGACCGCCGCGGGCGTGTTCGAACTCATGGTCGAACTCAATCGCGAAGTCGGCACGGCGCTGGTGCTGGTCACCCACGACCGCCGCCTGGCGCGCAAGCTCGACCGCACGCTGGAGTTGACCCAGGGGCGTCTGCAACCGTTGTCGCCCGAGGTCTGAGTCCGCATGCCAGTCCGCCTGCCGCCACCGCCTCTGGGATTGGCGGTGGCAGCGGTGCTGCTGGCAGGCGTGAGCGTGGTTCAGTGTTTTCCGTGGTTGCCGCCGCTTTGGCTGGCGCTGATCGCATCGGTGATATCACTGCTGCTCTGGTGGCGCGACACCGGTCTGCGTTTGATCGGTGCCTTCCTGTTCGGAATCGCCTGGGCCTGCCTGGTCGGGCAGTGGGTGATGCAGCAGCGGTTACCTGCCGCCGTCGAGCGTGCGGATCTAGTCGTCGATGGCCGCGTGGTGGGCTTGCCGCAACACGAGCCGGGTTCGTTGCGTTTCGATTTCATGATCGACGCTGGCGCTGTCGGCGCGCCCATCGGCGAGAAAGTCCGCCTGGGCTGGTATGGGCCGGCGCCCGAGATCGCTCCGGGCAGTCGCTGGCGTCTGACGGTGCGCCTGCGCCGACCGCAGGGCGTGCTCAATCCCGGTGGCTATGATTTCGAGAAGAGCGCGCTCGCGCAGCGACTCGCGGCCACGGGCTATGTGCGCGACGCATTTTCTGCGCGCCGTCTCGCTGCTGGCCGCGGTGTCGATGCCTGGCGCGATCACCTTTCGAACCAGATCAGCCGGGCACTGCCGGCGGGCCGCGGTCGTTTCGTGCAGGCATTGGCGATCGGCGATACCCGCGCGCTGACCGATACGGATTGGGAGGTCCTGCGTGCAACTGGGTTGACGCACCAGATCGCGATTTCCGGATTTCATGTGGGCATGGTCGCGGGTTTCGGTGCCTTGCTGATCGCCGGTTTGTATCGCCTGCTGCCCGGCTTGGGCAGACGCCTGCCGCGACCGCAGGCCACCGCGATCGGCGCGCTGGTTTTCGCTTTCGGCTATACCGCCATCGCCGGTTTTGCGCTGCCGACAGTGCGCACGATGCTGATGATCGCTGTCGTGTTGCTGGCGAAGTTGCTGCGCCGCCCGCAGTCGGGTGCCGATGCCTTCGCGCTCGCGTTGATCGCCGTGCTCGCTTTCGATCCGCTCTCGGTGCTCGCACCGGGGTTCTGGTTGAGCTTTGTCGGCGTCGCGTGGTTGCTCTGGTGTCTGCCGCATGAGCGCGTGGCCGGAACGATCAGGCCCTTCCTCGAATCGCAGGGCGTCGCGGTACTCGGTCTGTTGCCGCTGACAGTCTGGTTTTTCGGGCAGGCATCCTTGCCCGGACCCTTGGCCAACCTGATCGGCATTCCGACGATCAGTCTGGTGATCGTGCCATTGGCCCTGCTCGGATCTCTCGCCTCGCTGGTTTCCACGAGTCTGGGCGATTGCCTTTGGCAGCTGTCGGCATGGGTGATGGATGCGCTGTGGTGGTGTCTGGAAAAAATTGCGCATTGGCCCAGCGCGACGATCTGGCTGCCGGAGCCTTCGTTCACGGCGCTTGTGCTTGCCTGCATCGGCGCATTCTGGTTGTTGTTGCCGCGCGCTGCGCCGGGCAAGGTGCTGGCGCTATTGCTGTTCCTGCCGCTACTGATGCCGAATCTGGATTTACCACGACAGGGCGAGGCGCGGATATCGGTGATCGATGTCGGGCAGGGCCTTTCGGTGCTTGTGCAGACCCGCGACCACGCGCTGCTGTTCGACGCTGGCCCGGCCAGTGCGCGCGGTCTGGACATGGGCGAGGCCGCGGTGTTGCCGACGTTGCATGCGCTGGGTGTGAATCACCTCGACATGATGTTGATCAGCCATGGCGACAACGATCACTCTGGCGGCGCCGAGGCAGTGCGCCGCGCGTATCCGGATGTGCGCGTGCTCGCGCCGGAAGGTTGGGCGAAGCCCGGCATGCACTGGTGCCAGCGTTCGCAATCCTGGCACTGGAATGGTGTCGCGTTCCGCATCCTGCATCCGCCGCCGCTGTTTCCGTATCTCGACAACGACAGCTCCTGCGTGCTGCGCATCCAGACGGCGCGGGGCATCGCACTGATTCCCGGCGACATCGGTCGCCATGTCGAAACGCGGCTGCTGCACGAACAGGTCGCGAATCTTCCGGCCGATCTGCTGCTGGTGCCGCACCACGGCAGCGATAGTTCGTCGAGCGAGGCGTTCGTTGCAGCGGTGCACCCGCGCTGGGCGGTGTTCAGTACTGGCGTCGGCAATCGTTTCGGTCTGCCGCGTGCCGACATCGTCGCGCGCTACCGGCGGAGCGGGGCCGGCGTGATCGATACCCAGAGTAGCGGCGGTCTCGTGTTCCGGCTCGACGGTCAGGGCGTTCGGCTGCAGGAAGCGCGGCGCAGCGACCGTCCGCGCTACTGGCGGGAGCGGTCCGGCGCCAGCTCAGGCTATGCTATCGGCAGTCCCGATTCAGAGAGGTGAACGCGTGCTGGAATTGATCAAAGCCGGCGGCTGGGTGATGTTGCCGATCCTGCTCCTGGCTGTGCTGGCGATGGCCATCATCCTGGAACGCTTCTGGAGTCTGCGGCGCAAGGAAGTTCTGCCGCCTGGCCTGGGCGAGGAAGTCCGCGAATGGGCGCGCAGCCATCAACTCGATCCCAAGCACATCGAGGTGCTGCGGCGTAATTCGCCGCTCGGCGAATTGCTCGCGGCGGCACTGGACATGCGTTACCGCCCGCGTGAAATGATCAAGGAACGCGTCGAGGACGTCGGCCGGCATGTGGTCCACGAGATGGAGCGCTTCATGAACACGCTGGGCACCATCGCCAGCGTGTCGCCGCTGATTGGATTGCTCGGCACCGTGTTCGGCATGATCCAGATGTTCATGGGCATCCTCAGCGCGGGCGTCGGCGATGCCAACAAGCTCGCCGGCGGCATCGGCCAGGCGCTGGTCAGCACGGCTGCCGGCCTGTGCGTGGCGATTCCCTCGGTGATGTTCTATCGCTATTTCCGCGGCCGCATCGCCGAGTACGTCGTCGACATGGAAAAGCAGGCGATGGGCCTGATGGATGCGATCGACGAAGGCGTGATCCCGAACGCCAAGCCGGCGCCGCGTGGCAAGCGGGGTGAGGCATGAAACTCGGAAAGGGCAACATGGACGTGGATCCGGAGATCAATCTCATCTCGCTGATCGACGTGCTGTTCTGCCTGATCCTTTTTCTCGTGGTCACCACCACTTTCAACCAGCGCTCGATGCTGAAGCTGGAGTTGCCGCAGTCGCGTTCGCAGGCGCAGGTGGACTCCGCCGAATCACTGGTGGTGTTGATCGATGCCGAAGGCAAGTACTTCGTCGGCAACAACGAGGTATTGAAAACCGACGTGGTCAGCCTTAAAGAGGCGATTGCCCGTGTCGCTGGCGATGACCGCAGCCAAGCGGTGATCCTGCGTGCCGACGGGCGTACCGCCCACCAGTCGGTGGTGACCGCGATGGACGCACTCGGCCAGCTTGGTTTCACCAAGCTCAAGATCGCGACCACGCCCGAAACAAAGAACCGATGAACGACAAACCGGAAACGACCAGTTATCTGCGGGCCTATCAGCGCCTGCTGCTGTTCGCCAAACCATTCTGGGGTCTGCTGGCGCTTGCTGCGTTGGGCATGACGCTGGAGGCGATGGCGGGCGGTTACTTCATCAATCTGATGAAGCCCATCGTCGACAAGACTTTCGTGGAAAAAGGCGCCACCGGTCTGGCGACGCTGCCGCTGGTCATCCTCGGCCTGTTTCTCGTGCGCGGCATCGCCACGTTTACTTCCGACTACTGCATGGCGCGCACCGGCAACGGTCTGGTGCGCAATCTGCAGCTGGTGCTGTTCGACAAGTTCCTGCATCTGCCCAGCGCCCGCTACGACGCCGAGTCGGTGCCGGCGTTGTTGGCGCGACTGGGATACGACACCGGCCAGGTCGCCGGTGCAGTCACCGAAGCGCTGAAGATCCTGATCACCGACAGTCTGACCATCGTCGTGATGACCGTGACCATGTTCGTTTGCAGCTGGAAGGTGACGGTCGCGATGCTGCTGGTCGCGCCGGGCATCGCGCTGATCTCGTCTTACGTCAGCAAGCGTTACCGCCGCATCAACCAGGGCATCCAGCAGACGGTCGCGCGGGTCGGGCAGGCGACGCTGGAAACGTTGTCGGCGCACCAGGAAGTGAAAATCTACGGCGCGCAGGCCTCCGAGCTCGAGCGCTTCGCCATGCTGAGCAAGAGCAACGTCAACCTGGCGATGAAGATCGAGACCACGCGCGGCGCTGCATCGTCGGTCGTGCAGTTGCTTGGCGCCGCGGCGCTGGCGCTGATCCTGTTCATGGCCGGCATCGAAGCGACTGCCGGGCGCATGACCGCCGGTGATTTCGTGGTGATCATGACTGCGATGATGGCGGTGCTGCCTTCGCTCAAGCGCATCACCAATGTGCAAAGTCCGTTGCAGCGTGGCCTGCATTCGGCCGATCGCCTGTTCCGCATGCTCGATGAGCCCGGCGAGTCCGATCTTGGCCAGACGGCATTGCCGCGCGCGCGCGGCGATGTCGAATTCCGCAACGTGAGCCTGCGCTACGACGGGCAGTCGGCCTCGGCGATCGACAAGATCTCTTTCACAGCGCGGCCCGGTACGGTGACGGCGATCGTCGGCCGTTCCGGCGGCGGCAAGTCGACCTTGATCCGCCTGCTGCCACGCTTCTACGAGCCGACCTCGGGCGAGGTGCTGCTCGATGGCCGGCCGCTGACGGACTACAAACTCAGCGATCTGCGCAGTCAGATCGGCCTGGTCGGGCAGCGCGTGATGCTGTTCGACGATACCGTCGCCGCCAACATCGCCTATGGCCAGGAAGGCATCGATCACGCCGCGATCCGGCGCGCGGCCGATGCCGCCAACGCCAGCGAATTCATCGATCGCCTGCCGCAGGGCCTCGATACCCGCATCGGCGAGAATGGCGGGTTGTTGTCCGGCGGCCAGCGCCAGCGCATCGCGATCGCCCGCGCCATCCTCAAGGACGCGCCGATCCTGATTCTCGACGAAGCCACGGCCGCGCTCGACAACGAGTCCGAACGCCTCGTGCAGGACGCGCTCGATCGCCTGATTCCCGATCGCACGACGCTGGTGATCGCGCATCGCCTGTCGACGATCGAACATGCCGATCAGGTGCTGGTGCTGGACCAGGGCCGGCTGGTGGAGCAGGGCACGCACGCGCAGTTGCTCGCCCAGGGCGGGCTGTATTCGTATCTGCACCGCATGCAGTTTCGCGAGACGGAAACCGAATGAAGCCGGCGCTCGAACGCTGGCTGCTGCAGCGCTGGTATGGCGGGCAGGCGCCGGGGTTCGGGCTACGCTTTCTTGCGGGTATCCAGCGTCTGATCATCATGCTGCGTGCCGCGCTGTATTCGGCGGGCGTACTGCGCAGTCATCGCATCGCTGCGCCGGTGATCGTGATCGGAAATTTCACCGCCGGCGGCACCGGCAAGACACCGCTGATCATCGCGCTGGCACTGCGTCTGCAGGCGCGGGGATTCAAGCCGGGAATCGTCAGCCGCGGCTACGGTCGTGCCTCGCAGGTGCCGGTGCAGGTCGATCCCGATACCTCGCCGGCGCTCTGCGGCGACGAGCCGAAACTCATTTTCGAACGAACGCGCCTGCCGGTGTTCGTCGATCGCGATCGTGTCGCCGCGGCACAGCGCGCGCTCGCCGCCGGTTGCGATGTCATTCTCGCCGACGACGGCCTGCAGCATCGCCGTCTCGCCCGCGACATCGAGATCGAAGTGCTGGACGGCGAGCGTCGTTATGGCAATGGTCTGCTGATTCCCGCCGGTCCGCTGCGCGAAGCACCGCGCGACACCGGCTTTCGCGTGATCAACGGTGGCACTGCGGCGTCGGGGGAGTGGCCGATGATCCTGCAACTTGACGCAGCGGTCGCGCTGGCATCGCGCGATCAGCAACAGGCACTGGCCGGATTCATCGGCGCGCCGGTGCATGCGCTCGCCGGCATCGGCAATCCCGGGCGATTCTTTGCCGCCTTGCGGCAGCTGGGGCTGGAAGTGGTCGAACACCCGTTTCCCGATCATCATGCCTACCGCGTCGAGGATTTCGCCGGCATGACCGGCGTCATCCTGATGACGGAGAAGGACGCGGTGAAATGCCGCGATCTCGGCCTGCTCAACGCCTGGTACGTTCCCGTTGCGGCGCAACTGGCCGATGAATTTCACGACACCCTGGCCGAAAAAATAAAAGCGATCACGCCATGAGCGAATCCGGTTTCATCGTCGCCATTCCCGCGCGTTACGGCGCCTCGCGTCTTCCGGGTAAACCTTTGCGGTTGATCGCCGGCGAGCCGATGATCGTGCACGTGGCGCGTCGTGCGCTCGCTGCCGGCGCGAGTCACGTCGTCGTTGCCACCGATGACGAGCGCATCGCCGAAGCAGTGAAGGCGTATCCAGTGACGGTCTGCATGACCCGCGCCGATCATCCCTCGGGCACCGATCGCCTCGCCGAATGCGCCGCGCAGCTGCGCTGGCGCGACGACCAGATCGTGGTGAATCTGCAGGGCGACGAACCCTTCGCGCCAGCGGAAGGCATCCGCGCGGTCGCCGAGGTGCTCGCGGCCGCCGGCACGGAAATGGCGACGCTGGCCACGCCGATCACGGACAGCGAAACCCTGTTCGATGCGAACGCAGTGAAAGTGGTGCGCGACGCACGCGGCCTCGCGCTGTATTTCAGCCGCGCGCCGATGCCCTGGCAGCGCGACCGCTTCGCGCGCGATCGCATCAGCGCACCCGCACCCGGCGCGCTGCGGCATATCGGCATCTATGCCTATCGCGCCGGTTTCCTGCCGGTGTTCGCAGGCTTGCCGACCGGCGAGCTGGAGGCGCTGGAAGCGCTGGAACAATTGCGGGTTCTGGAAGCCGGCTATCGCATTGCGGTCGGCATCACGCCGGTGGCGTTCCCACCGGGTGTCGATACGGAAGCCGACTTGGCCCGGGCCGAAAGCCGGCTGCAATCAGCGGCGGCGAAGTCGACAGATCGAGCATGACCGCGGCACCATTGCCCACAGACTGCGATCCCGGCGCCATAATGCCCTTCCGCGAGTGACCAGGTTCCGCCATGACCACTGCCACGCCCGCACCTGCCCTGCATGAATCGCTGAACTGGCTCAACGCCGATGCCCAGACGATTTCCGCGCAACGCGGCCGGGTGCTGGCGCTGGTGTTCTGGAATGCGAGTTCGGCGTACAGCCAGAACCTGATCGACGAAATCCTGCGACTCAAGCTGCGACACCCGGTCGGCCTGGCGGTGCTGGGCATCCATCAGCCCAAGTTCGACGCCGAGATCGATGGCCGCACCGTGCACAAGGCACTCAATCGCATCGGGGTGAATTTCCCGGTCGCCAACGATCGCAGCTGGGTGGCCTGGCAGCATTACGGCATCGTCAGCTGGCCGTCGGTGGCGCTGATCGATCCTTCCGGAATGCTGCGCGAAATTTTTTCTGGCGACGACCAGGGCCCAGCACTGGACGCGGCGATCGCCAACATGATCGAGGAGTTCGGGGCCAGCACCATGCCCGCGCCGAATCTGCGCTTGAGCGGCAACGAGGCGATCTCGCCGCTGCTCTTCCCGTCCGGACTGGTTGCAACCGAAAACCATTTGTACGTCGCCGACAGCGGCCACCACCGCATCCTCGAATGCACGCACGAGGGCCGTGTGCTGCGCGAGTTCGGCAATGGCCATGCCGACCTGGTCGATGGCCCGCCCGGTGAGGCTGCGTTCCGCAATCCGCGCGGCATGTGCATCCTGCGCGATTATCTTTACGTCGCCGACACCGGCAACCACGCCCTGCGTCGCATTCATCTGATCGATGGCCAGGTGCATACGCTGATCGGCAACGGTCGGCCGGGCGTGCCGCGCGAAGGCGGCATCACCGCGCCCTCGGAATGCCTGCTCAACCAGCCCAGCGATGTCGTCGCTTCCAACGATCGCCTCTACATCGCGATGACCGGCTGCAACCAGATCTGGGAATTCGACCTCGGTGGTTCCCGCCTGCGTTTCGTCGCCGGTACCGGCGAGCTCGGCATCGCCGACGGGCCCGGGCGCAATGCCTTGTTTGCGCAACCGGTCAGTCTGGCGCTGGTACAGCAGACCTTGTACGTCGCCGATGCCGCGAGTTCGGCGGTGCGCACCATCCAGTTGCAGCAAAGTGCGGTGCAGACATTGGTCGGGCAGGGGCTTTATGAATTCGGCGAACAGGACGGCCAGCGTCGCGAGGCGCGCCTGCAATTTCCGCAGGCCTTGGCGCTGGACCCGAATTCGCCGGTGCTCTGGGTCGCCGATACCTACAACGGCTGCCTGCGCAAGCTGCGCCTCGGCGGCGGCGAGATGAGCAGCCATGCGTTGCCGCAGCCGATTTCCCAGCCGGTGGCACTGGCGATGGCGCAGAACTCGCTGTGGATCGCCGACGCCGCCACGCATGAAGTGCTGCGCCACGATCTGCTCACCGGATTGCTGACGCATATCCGCGTGGCGGAGTGATTGCGCGGCGTGCGCGGCGATAATCCCGGCATGCCCGAACCCCAGCCAACCTCTGCCTTCGACGGCAAGGAATTCGTCCGCGACCTGACCACGGCGCCGGGCGTGTACCGCATGTTCGCCGCCGACGAAAGCGTGCTTTATGTCGGCAAGGCCTCGTCGCTGAAGAAGCGCGTCGCCAGTTATTTCCGCGCCGATCTGCCGTCGCGGCGCATCGCGCTGATGGTCGCGCAGATCGCGCGCATGGAGGTCACGGTCACGCGCACCGAGGCCGAGGCGCTGATCCTGGAAAACCAGCTGATCAAGTCGCTGCGACCGCGCTACAACGTGCTGCTTCGTGACGACAAGAGTTACCCGTACATCCTGCTGACCGAGGAAACCTGGCCGCGCATCGCCTTCCATCGCGGACCGCGGGCAATTGCCGGCCGCTATTTCGGACCGTTCACCAGCGCCGGATCGCTGCGCGAAACCCTCGACCTGATGCAGAAAATCTTCAAGCTGCGCACCTGCGAAGACAGCGTGTTCCGCAATCGCAGCCGGCCCTGCCTGCAACACCAGATCGGTCGCTGTACGGCGCCCTGCGTCGGCTTGATCGCGCCGCGCGACTACGATGCCAGCGTGCGCCGCGCCGCTATGTTCCTCGATGGCCGCAGCAACGAACTCGTCGGCGAACTCACCCAGGCGATGGATGCCGCCAGTGCGCGCCTGGAATTCGAGCAGGCGGCGCAACTGCGCGATACCGTCGCCGGCATTCGTCGCACCCAAGCCAAACAATATGTGGAGGGCGAGCAGGTGGAGATGGACGTGCTCGCCTGTGTGCTCAACCAGGGCACGGCCTGCGTCATGCTGTTGTCGTTCCGCGACAGCATGAGCCTGGGTACGCGCGCGTTCTTTCCCAAGCTCAACGGTGCCGACACGCCCGAGGAAGTGCTGGCGGCGTTCGTCAGCCAGTACTACCTGGAAAAACGCCCGCCGCGCGAGATCGTGCTCAGCCACGCGGTCGCCGATCTCGAACTGTTCGAGAAAGTGTTCAGCGAGCAGGCGCGACGGCGCGTCGAGATCAAGACCAGCGTGCGCGGCGAACGCGCACGCTACCTGGAAATGGCCGGCAGCAACGCCGTGCTCGCGCTCACCGCCGAACAAAGCAGCAGCGCGAGCCAGCGCCTGCGCCTGGAGTCGTTGCAGCAACTGGTGCAATTGCCGGCGCCGCCGCAGCGCATCGAATGTTTCGACATCAGTCACACGATGGGTGAAGCGACGGTCGCGTCGTGCGTGGTGTTCGATGCCGAAGGCCCGGTGCGCGGGCAATACCGCCGCTTCAACATCGCCGGCATCACGCCGGGCGACGACTATGCGGCGATGCATCAGGCGCTGGAGCGACGCTTCAAGCGCGCGATCGAAGAGGGCGTAATGCCCGATCTGCTTTTGATCGACGGCGGTGCCGGGCAGCTTGCGCAGGCGGCGGCAGTGCTGGTCGAACTCGGCATCAGCGGCCTGGCGATGGTTGGCGTGGCCAAGGGCGAGGAACGCCGGGCAGGGCACGAGGCGCTGGTGTTTCCGGATGGTCGCGAAATCCGCCCCGGCGTGGAGTCGCCCGGCCTGCAACTGATCCAGCAGGTGCGCGACGAAGCCCATCGTTTCGCAATTACCGGCCATCGTGGGCGTCGGCAGAAAACCCGCGAAACCAGCCGCCTCGAAGACATCGCCGGCATCGGTCCGCGCCGGCGTGCCAGTCTGCTCAAGCACTTCGGCGGGCTGTCGGGGTTGAAGGCTGCGGGTGCGGAGGAGATCGCGCGCGTCGACGGCATCAATCACGCCCTCGCCGAGCGCATATATGCTTCACTGCATGGCCTTGATGCCCCCGCACAGGATGTTTGAGTGACCCTGACCATCCCCACCTTGCTGACCCTGTTCCGGATCGTGCTGATCCCGGTACTGGTGCTGGTTTTCTACTGGAATCACCCGTGGAGCAACGTCATCGCGACGGCGGTGTTCGTGCTCGGTGCGCTCACCGATTGGCTCGATGGCTGGGTGGCGCGGCGTTACGACATGTATTCGGCGTTCGGTGCTTTTCTCGATCCGGTCGCCGACAAGCTGGCGGTGACGATCGCGCTGTTCCTGGTCGTGCAATGGCATCACACCGTGCCGATCGCCTTGCTGGGTGCGGTGATTGTCGGCCGCGAGATCACCATTTCCGCGCTGCGCGAATGGATGGCGCAGATGGGCGCGCATGGTCTGGTGAAGGTCGCGGGTTTGGGTAAGATCAAAACGATCGTGCAGATGGTGGCGATCAGCTGCCTGATTTTCCGCGAGCCCCTGCTGGGTTTGCCGATTTTCTGGATCGGCGAATGGCTGCTGGGAATGGCCGCAGCGCTGACGTTGTGGTCGGGTTTCGACTACATGCGGGCCGCCTGGCCGACCATGCGCAAAGGCTGAGCGCCAGCATTGGCAGGGGTTTTGGCGCTCAAAGCAATTGAGGTGTTGACAGAAATGCGTCGATCGCCAAAAATACGCGTCTCCTGCGGGAATAGCTCAGTTGGTAGAGCACGACCTTGCCAAGGTCGGGGTCGCGAGTTCGAGTCTCGTTTCCCGCTCCAGGTTCTACAAAACCCCGCTCGCCGGGGTTTTGTTTTTCTTACGGGTTGATCGGCGCGATGACTGCGCTAATCTAGTTTCCCGATTCGTCATCTGGCCGGGTGGCAGAGTGGTTATGCAGCGGACTGCAAATCCGCGTACGCCGGTTCAATTCCGACCTCGGCCTCCAGATGGAAACCCCGCTCCGGCGGGGTTTTTTTTGGCCCTGTCGCAGGCGACATGATTGCGGCAACATGGCGCACGCCGCGCCCGGGTGGCGAAACTGGTAGACGCATGGGACTTAAAATCCCCCGGCCGCAAGGCCATGAGGGTTCGACCCCCTCCCCGGGCACCACATCGCGCATCCGCCTCGCTATGCTTGGCCGACCTTGTCTGAGGAGCCGGCGATGCTGCCTTCGCGCTATTGGGTGTTCGCTGCCTGCGTGATTCTTGCGATCGCGTCGCTGGCCGGATTGGCCTGGTCGTCGACTTGGCTGTGGCCTGCGGTTTTCTTCGGCGGCCTGAGTCTGCTCGGTTGCGCAGACCTGATCCAGGACAAGCAGGCGGTGCGGCGGAATTTTCCGGTGATGGCGCATTTCCGTTACGTGCTTGAAGGCATCGGCCCGGAGATCCGTCAGTACTTCATCGAAGCCGACAACGACGAGCGGCCGTTTTCGCGGGCGCAACGTGCCATCGTTTACCAGCGCGCGAAGAACGTGCTCGACAAGCGCCCGTTTGGCACCTTGCTCGATGTCTACGGCGACAAGTACGAATGGATCAATCATTCGCTCGCGCCGACTGAGCCGACCACGCACGATTTTCGCATCACCATCGGTGCGAAGCAGGCGCAGCCGTATTCGGCCAGCGTGTTCAATATCTCGGCGATGAGTTTCGGCGCGCTTTCGGCCAATGCGATCCGCGCGCTCAACGAAGGCGCGCGTCTCGGCGGCTTCTATCACGACACTGGCGAAGGTTCGATCTCGCAATACCATCGCGAGAAGGGTGGCGATCTGGTCTGGGAAATCGGCTCGGGCTATTTCGGCTGCCGCAACGACGACGGCAGTTTCAGCGAGGATAAATTCGTCGCCAACGCCTGCACCGCGCAGGTGAAGATGATCGAGGTGAAACTCTCGCAAGGCGCCAAGCCTGGTCATGGCGGCGTGCTGCCGGGGGCGAAGGTGTCGCCGGAAATCGCCGCGGCGCGCGGTGTCCCGGTCGGTGTCGACTGCATTTCGCCGGCGCGGCACTCGGCGTTTTCCACGCCGAAAGGCCTGCTGCAATTCGTCGATCGTCTGCGCCATCTGTCCGGCGGCAAGCCGACCGGATTCAAACTGGCAATCGGCCATCCCTGGGAATGGTTCGCGATTGCCAAGGCGATGCAGGAGACCGGCATCCTTCCCGATTTCATCGTCGTCGACGGCGGCGAAGGCGGCACTGGCGCGGCGCCGCTGGAATTCACCGATCACGTCGGCGCACCGCTGCGCGAAGGTCTGCTGCTGGTGCACAACACGCTCGTCGGATTGAATCTGCGCGAACACATCCGCATCGGTGCGGCCGGCAAGGTGATCACCGCGTTCGACATCACGCGCACGCTGGCGCTGGGCGCGGACTGGTGCAATGCCGCGCGTGGCTACATGTTCGCGCTCGGTTGCATCCAGTCGCAGACCTGCCACACCGATCGCTGCCCGACCGGCGTGGCGACGCAGGATCCGTTGCGGCAGAAAGGACTCGATCCGGTCAGCAAGGCGACGCGCGTCAGCCAATTCCACGAAAACACGCTCAAGGCGCTGAAGGAATTGATTGCTGCTGCCGGCCTGACGCATCCCGACGAAATCGGCCCCGAACACATCATCCGTCGCGTCTCGTCCACCGAGGTGCGTTCGCTGGCGGTGTTGCATCGTTTCCTGAAACCTGGCGAATTGCTCACCGGCACGCTGCCTGACCATCCGGCGTTCCAGGCGTTCTGGACTGACGCGGATCCGGAAGCGTTTTCACCGCCGGCGCAGGTGCGCGCATTGCGTACCAGCAAGGTCAATTGATCCGCGGAATTTTTATCGGTTGAAGCCGTCGACGGCAACGCGCGCGATCAAAGCAATTCGAACACGCGCTCCGGCGGCCGGCCGATCACGGCGCGACCACGGTGGATGAAAACCGGACGCTGGATCAGAGCCGGATGCGCGACCATCGCCGCGATCAGCGCCGTTCGCGTCAGCGCCGGATTGTCCAAGCCCAAGGCGGAATAGTCGCTTTCATCGCGGCGCATCAGCTCGCGCGGCTCCAGCGCCAGCATCGCCAGCAGCGCATCGATCTGCGCCGCGTCCGGTGGCGATTCGAGATAGGCGAGGATGCGCGGCTCGATACCGCGAGCCTGCAGCAGCGCCAAGGCCTCGCGGGATTTGGAGCAGCCGGGGTTGTGCAGAAGGACGCTTTCGTTCATGCCCGAAAGTCTAGCCCAGACCGGCCCCAGCTTGACCTCAACAGCGCAAAACGCATACCATGCGCCGCTCTAACGGGCGGTTAGCTCAGCGGTAGAGCATTGCTTTCACACGGCAAGGGTCACAGGTTCAAGCCCTGTACCGCCCACCAGATTCAAATCGCACAGGCCGGGAATTTCCCGGCCTGTTTGCGTTTCAACGGTGCGCGATTTGGTGATCGCGTTTTTCCGTTTTTCACGATGATTTCCTGCACGCGCGGCACTGGGTATTCGGCCGCCGTGCCTAACGGATATCGCAAGCACAGCATTCGCGCTGGATACCGACGGATTTCCAGTGGGCAAGATCGGCGCGGATCCGGCATATCGACCAGCCGCACGGCATTCACGCCAAACGAATCCTTGCCGGCAGAGGATCTTCGCTCATCGTCGCGTGAGCGCAGGGGTAGCATCTGGAGACGCCTCGGTTGTCTTGATCGCACGCCAAATAAAATCCACTGGAGAACTTCGAGATGAGCCGGATCACCATCGCCGTTATCGTCGGCAGCTTGCGTCGCGAGTCGTTCAATCGCCGGCTCGCCGTCGCACTCGCCCGTCTGGCGCCGCCGGAAGCCGAGTTCAAGCAGTTGGAAATCGGCGACCTCCCGCTTTACAACCAGGACGACGACGGCCAGCAGGCGGCGTCGGTGCAGCGGCTGAAATCGGAAATTCGTGCCGCTGATGGCGTGATGTTCGTCACCCCGGAATACAACCGTTCGATTCCGGGCGTGCTCAAGAATGCGATCGACCACGCGTCGCGGCCCTATGGCCAGAGTGCTTTCGCCGGCAAGCCCGCGGGCATCATCGGCGCCTCGGTCGGCGCCATCGGCACTGCGTTGGCGCAGCAGCACCTGCGCAATATTCTTGCCTACCTCGACATGCCGACGCTGACGGCGCCGGAGGCCTTCATCCATGCCAAAGAAGGATTGTTCGACGAGGCCGGCAATATCGGACCCAACAGCAAGGCATTCCTGCAGGGCTGGGTGGATGCGTATCTGGCATGGGTGAAGAAACACGCCGCCTGAGCAGGCGGCGCCGGAGAATCTTCGGCGTGGATGATGGATGCCGTCGACAGCCGCCGCTGAGGCATCCGGTCCCGCGGCGAATTACTCGATCTGCGCCTTCGCGTATTCGGCATCGAGTTTTTCCATCGCGTCTTTCGGCTTGAGCTTGCTCGCTTTTTCGTAAGCGGCAGCAGCAGCGTCTTCCTTCTTGCTGCCGTGCAGGAGCAGCAGCAGGTTGCCGTGTTCGACATGCGCGATCGGCGAATCCGGCGTCAGCTTGAGTGCGGCGGCGATGTGTTTTTCCGCGTCGGCGGCTTTGGCGCCGTAGGTCATGCCACCGATCAATGCGCCGATCTTGCCGATGATCTCGCCGTGGTAAAGCGCGAGCGCGGTCTGCGCTTCGGCATGCTTGGCATCGAGCTTGAGCGTGGCTTCGAGT
>NZ_DATGBO010000096.1:0-24917 GCF_035312645.1 Arenimonas sp. | reverse complement strand
TGACCCGCGATCTGACCTTGCAGTTGAACGTGAACAATCTCTCCGACAAGGAGTTCTACACACGCATCCGCAACAACGGCTGGGCCACGCCGGGCGACGCCCGCAGTGTCGTGCTCAACGCCAGCTATCGCTTCTGAGCCGTGCGAATCGGAAGGTTCTGAAAGATACTGGCCGCACAACAATCCCCGCCGGATGATGGCGGGGATTTTTCGCGGGAGGAGAAACTCGACATGCTGTTGCAAGTTCCGCAGGTACTGAACTCCGAGCAGGTCGCGTTCTGTCGCGAGCGCCTCGCGAGCGCCGCCTGGGCCGATGGTCGCATCACTGCCGGCCACCAGTCGGGCAAGGCCAAGGACAACGAGCAACTTCCGGAAACCGATCCGGTCGCGATCGAACTCGGCGCGCTGGTGCGCGGCGCGCTCAAGAACAACGACAATTACTTTTCCGCAGCGCTGCCGCGCGTGGTGTTTCCGCCGCTATTCAACCGCTATCGCGGTGGCCAGGCGTTCGGCTTTCATGTCGACAACGCGATCCGTTACGACCGCAGCGGGCAACTCGTGCAACCGGTGCGCACGGACTTGTCGGCGACGCTGTTCCTGAGTGCGCCGGAAGACTACGACGGCGGCGAATTGATCATCGAAGACACCTTCGGCACGCAGCGGGTGAAACTCGCGGCTGGCGACATGGTGTTGTATCCCGGCACCAGCCTGCATCGCGTCACGCCGGTCACGCGCGGCGAACGCCTGGCCTGTTTTTTCTGGATCCAGAGTCTGGTGCGAGATGACGGCGATCGGCGCCTGCTGTTCGAGCTCGATATCTCGATCCGACGATTGACGCAGACCACGCCGGAGCATCCGGCGCTGGTGCAGCTTACCGGCGTCTACCACAACCTGCTGCGGCGCTGGGCCGAGGTGTAGCGCGACGCGGCGACCGTAGCCGCCGCAATCGCAATCAGGTTGGCGCGAGCTGATCGACCGCCGCGACCGTGGCGAAACGATCGGCGACGCGCTTGAGCAAGGCGAGACGATTGCTGCGCACCGCCGGATCGTCGGCCATCACCATCACGCCGTCGAAGAAGGCATCCACCGGCGAACGCAGATTGGCCAGGCGCTGCAGGGTACCAACGTAATCACGATTGCCGAGCAGAGTGTCAGTGTCGGCAATCGCACTTTCGATGGCGACGTGCAGCGCCTGTTCCGCAGGCTCGCTGAGCAGCGCAGCATCGACGTGGGTCGGGATCACTTCCTCGGTCTTGCGCAGGATGTTGCCGATGCGCTTGTTCGCTGCCGCCAGCGGCTTGGCTTCGACCTTGCGCGCGAAATCGCCCACGGCCTTCAGGCGGCGATCGAAATCCAGCAACGAGGTCGGCCGCAGTTCGGCGACGGCATCGAAATGCGTGCCGGGAACGTTCTTGTCGGCGTAATAGCTGCGCAGGCGATCGAGCACGAACTCGTAGACATCGCTGGAATTGGCCAGCAAACCGGCCGGCAACTGCGTGATTGCCGCGCCGAGGATCGGTTCGAGATCGAGATCGAGTTCGCCCTCGATCAGAGTGCGCGCCAGACCAAGCGCATTGCGGCGTAGCGCGAACGGATCCTTGTTGCCGGTCGGCTTGAGGCCGGCCGCGAATCCGCCGACCAGCGTATCGATGCGATCAGCGACCGCGAGCACCTGGCCGAGTTTCGACGTCGCCACCGCATCGCCGGAAAAACGCGGCAGATACGCGTGGTCGATCGCATCGGCGACGGTACCGGGCTTGCCGGCGGCAGTGGCGTAATAGCGGCCCATGACGCCCTGCAGTTCAGGGAATTCACCGACCATGCGCGATTGCAGATCGGCCTTGGACAGCAGCGCAGCTTCGCGCGCCTGCGCCGGATCGGCACCAACGTCGCGGGCGATCATTTCGGCAAGCTTGGCAGTGCGTGCGCACTTGTCGGCATAACTGCCGAGCTTCTGCTGATAGGTCACCGAGGTCAGACTCGCGGCCATGGCGTCGATGCCCTGCTTCTTGTCTTCCTCGAAGAAGAACTTGGCATCGGCGAAGCGCGGGCGGATGACCCGCTCGTAACCCTTGCGCACTTCCTCGACGTCGCTGCTCTCGATGTTGGCGATGCCGATGAAGCGCTCGGTGAGTTTGTGCTCGGCATTGAGCACCGGGAAGAATTTCTGGTTCGACTCCATCGTGGTGATCAGCGCTTCCGCCGGCACCTGCAAAAATTCCGGTTCGAAACCGCAGAGCACGGCGCTGGGCCATTCGACCAGGTTGTTCACTTCCTCGAGCAGGTCCTCGGGAATGCGCGCGATGCCATCGGCCTGCTTGGCGGCGCGCTCGATCTCGCTGCGCACGCGGCGGCGGCGCTCGAGCGGATCGACCAGCACCTTGGCCGTGCGCAACGCTTCGACATATTCGTTGGCTTCGTTGAGCCAGATCGCCTTGCCGTTGTGGAAGCGATGACCGCGGGTCATGCGGTCGGCCTTGAGGCCGAGGACTTCGCCGTCGCAGACATCGCGACCGAGCAGCATCACCAGCCAGTGCGCAGGACGCACAAAACCAACCTCGTGTTCGCCCCAGCGCATCGGCTTGGGAATCGGCAGCGCCTTGATCGCCTCGGCGAGAATTGCCGGCAGCAGCGCGCGGGTTTCCGAACCCTGGCGGGTGATGCGGGCGACGTAGCGCGCGCCCTTGGCATCGGTGGTGCGGCCGAGCTGGTCGACGCTCATGCCATTTTTCTGCGCGAAACCGGTGAGCGCGGGTGTCGCCAAGCCGTTCTCGTCATGCGCGACATTCATGTACGGCCCCAGCACTTCGCTGTATTGCGTGGGCTGGGTCGGTGAGACTTTCGGGATCAGCAGCGCCAAGCGGCGCGGCGTGTACAGCGGCTTGGCATCGTTCATGCCATCGGCGGTCTCGAATTTCACGTGGCGGCTGGCCAGACCCTTGAGCACGCCGTCGAACAAGGCCTGGGCCAATTCCGGCAAGGCCTTGGGAGGCAGTTCCTCGGTGCCGATCTCGATCAACAGCGGCTTCATGTCTGACATCCGATGACTCCTGGTTGGCCGTGTCTTACTTGCGCAAATTCGGGAAGCCCAGCTTTTCACGTTGCGCGAAGTAGGCCTCGGCCACCGCACGCGACAAGGTCCGCACCCGCAGAATATAGCGTTGCCGCTCGGTCACCGAGATCGCCCGGCGCGCATCGAGCAGGTTGAACGAGTGCGACGCCTTGCAGACCTGCTCGTAGGCCGGCAGCGGCAGGCCCAGTTCGACCAGCTTCAACGCTTCCTTCTCGCAGGCGTCGAAGCGGTGAAACAGCTCGGCGACGTCGGCGTGTTCGAAGTTGTAGGTCGACTGTTCGACCTCGTTCTGATGATAGACGTCGCGGTAGGTCACCGGGCCCTGCGGACCGACGGTCCAGACCAGGTCGAAGACGTTGTCGACGTTCTGCAGGTACATCGCCAGGCGCTCGAGACCATAGGTGATCTCGCCGGTGACCGGCCGGCATTCCAGGCCGCCGGCCTGCTGGAAATAGGTGAACTGGGTGACTTCCATGCCGTTGAGCCAGACTTCCCAGCCCAGACCCCAGGCGCCCAGCGTCGGCGATTCCCAGTTGTCCTCAACGAAGCGCAGATCGTGCACCAGCGGATCGACGCCGAGCGCCTTGAGCGAATCGAGATAGCGCTCCTGCAGGTCGTCGGGATTGGGCTTCATCACCACCTGATACTGGTAGTAACGCTGCAGACGGTTCGGGTTTTCGCCATAGCGGCCGTCGGTGGGTCGACGGCAAGGCTGCACGTAGGCGGCATTCCATGGCTCCGGCCCGAGCGCGCGCAGGAAGGTCGCGGGATGGAAGGTACCGGCGCCGACCTCGAGGTCCAGCGGCTGGATCAGTACGCAGCCTTGATCGGCCCAGTACTGGTTGAGCCTGAGGATGAGTTCCTGGAAGGTGGGTGCCGTCATCGGTGTTGAGCGCCAGAGAAGTGAAGCGTGGAATCAAAGAGGGTTAGTATAGCTAGGAACCGCGCCCATCCTCGCTCTGCGCCCTCTCCTGCCTCGATGAAACCCTTCCTGATCCTGGAAACCGGTCGGCCGATCGACCCGCTGCGCCGGCATGGCAGCTTCGGTCACTGGATCCGTGTCGCCGCTGGCCTGTCCGGTCGCGAAGTGCGGCATTGCGATGTCGCCGCCGGCGAATCGCCACCCGATGTCCGCGACTACGCCGGCGTCATGGTGACGGGCTCGGGCGCGATGGTCAGTGATCGCGAAGCCTGGAGCGAACGCAGCGCCGATTGGCTGCGCGACGCCGCCGAAGCCGGCAAACCGCTGTTCGGCATCTGCTACGGCCATCAGCTGATCGCGCATGCGCTTGGCGGCGCGGTCGACTACAACCCGCGCGGCCGCGAGATGGGAACGGTGCCGATCCGCCTCGAAGGCAGCGCCAGCAGCGATCCGTTGTTTGCCGGCATGCCGTCGGCATTCGACGTGCACGCGACGCATCGCCAGACCGTGCTGACGCCGCCGCGCGATGCCGCGGTGCTGGCACGTTCGGATCTCGATGATTGCCAGGCGTTCCGCTGGCGCGAATCGGTCTGGGGCGTGCAGTTCCATCCCGAATTCAACACCGCGCTGATGCGCAGCTACATCCACGCGCGCCGCGAAGCGCTGGTCAACGAAGGCAGCTGCCACCACACACTGCTCAAAGCGGTGAAGCCGGCGCCACTCGCGCGCCGCGTGCTCAAGCGCTTCGTCCATCACGCGCGCCGCCACAGTTAGACAGGAACTACGCATGGGTTTTCGCAAAGTGGCGGCCAGTCGCGGCGCCGGCTGGATCATCGACGGCCTCACGGTCATGCGCAGCAATCCATTGCCGATCGCGCATCTGTGTCTGCTGTTCGGGCTGCTGTCGCTGATGCCGCTGGTGAATATCGCCGCGGCGCTGGCCGGGGTTTTTCTGAGCGGCGGCCTGGTCTCGGCCCTGCATATCCAGGCCCAGGGCGGCCCGGCGAGCGCCGCGCGCCTGTTCGATGGCTTCATGCAGCCTGGCGCGTTCGTGCGCTTGTTGCCGATCGCGATGCTGAAGATCGGCTTCGCCGTGCTGGTCGGCATTGTGCTTGCGCCGACGGTCGCGCCGCTGATGGACGAACTCGTGCGCCAGGCCGGCAGCGGCGGGCCGCCGAAAATCGCACCGGCGTTGATCGAACAGGTGATGCCGGCATTGATGCAGCGGCTGTTGTGGGTGATGCCGGCCTGGGTCGTGGTGAACTGGTGGGTGTCGCTGTCGCTGCCGCGCGCGATGCTCGCCGGCGTGCCGGGCTTGATCGCGTTGCGCGAGGCGGTGCCGGCGCTGCTGGCAAACCTGGGCGCTCTGCTGGTCAATGCGCTGTGCGCACTGTTGCTGTTGCTGCTGGCGATGCTGCCGGTGATTGTGGTCGCCAGCATCGCAGCGGCCAGCCCGGGCTTTGGTTCCTTCCTGCAGTTGCCGCTGCTGGTGCTGCTGACCGCGGCGGTGTTCGCTTTCGACGGCGCAGTGATGTATCAGGCCTGGCGGGAAATTTTCGCCGATCCCGATCAGGAAAATGTGCCGCCGCTGACGCAGATCGAAGCCTGATGTCGTAACGGCGTCGACATCGATTCGATCGCCGCTAGACCACGCCGTAGCTGCTGAACACCAAGCCCAGCACCAAGCCGCCGATCAGCACGAATGCCAGCATTGCCAGCCCCTGTGCCGCGAGCAACAGCCAACCCCAGCGCGGAATCGCGGTGTTGGCGGGGTCGATGTTTTCGACGCGGGTGCCGGCGGCGTAGTCGTGCAGCGCACGTTTGTCGGCGGTCCACGCCGCCATCGCATGACCGAGATTGAGCAGCAGCCACGAAATGCCGGCGACCACGCAACGCAGCAGCGCAGGCCAAAGACCAATGCGTCGCCCCTGCATGTCGACGACGCGGATACCGAGCAGGCGCTTGCCCAGCGTCGCCTGCCAGGGCGACGCCTCCATGCCGACGAAATAGATGGTCGCGCACAGCATGTACAGCAGCGTCGACAGCCAGGTCATCTGCCACAGCAGCGGCGTCAACGACTGCACCAACGCCATCAACGCGTCGGTATCGCCTCCGCCTTCCATCGTCGCACTTGCTGCTGTCAGCTGCTTGAGCATGTCGTCGCCGCCGAAGGCGAACACCGTCGCGACGATCCCGAATAGGAATTGCGCGACAACGGAAATCAGCAGCGCATCGATGCTCCAGGCGAGGTAACGCTTCCAAAAGCCGGCGGGTGAGCTGCGCGCCGCGGCCGCGCTCATGATTCCGTAGCGTGCGCGGGACGCGAAGCAACGAAGCCCGCGGCAATCACACCGATTTCGTAAAGCAGCATCATCGGCAGCGCCAGCATCAATTGCGAGATCGCATCGGGTGGCGTGATCACCGCCGCGACGATGAAGATGCCGACGACGACGTAACCACGCGCTTCCTTGAGCTGTTGCGGCGTCACCAGGCCCAGCAAGACCAACACGACCACCGCCACCGGCACTTCGAAACTCGCGCCGAACGCGAGAAACAGCACCAGCACGAAATCCAGGTAATGGGTGATGTCGGGCATCGCTTCCACACCGACCGGCGTCACCCGTTGCAGGAACGCAAACACCATCGGCAACACCAGGTAGTACGCGAACGCGCAGCCGGCGTAGAACAGCGTCACTGCCGATGCCAGCAAAGGCAAGGCGTAGCGTTTTTCATGCTTGTACAAACCGGGCGCGACGAACGCCCAGGCCTGGTAAATGAGGAAAGGCATCGACAGCATCAGCGCCGCGAAAAACGCCAACTTGATCGGCGTGAAAAACGGCGACAGTGGATCGATCGCGATCTGGTGGCCACCGACCGGCAGTTTCGCCAACATCGGCGCCGCCAGCCAGCTGTAGAGCTTGTTGGCGACCGGCAGCAAAGCCACGAATACCAGCATCAAAAAAGCGACGCCGCGCAACAAGCGACGCCGGAGTTCGATCAAGTGCCCGATCAGACTTTCTTCGGGGAAGTTTTCGTCTCGCGCGCTCATGGCCGGTCGACGGGGTTGTCGGATGGCGCCGGCGTCGTCACGGCGGCCTGGCCAACATCATCGAGCGAACGCTTGAGTTCATCGACAGGCGCCTTGAGCTGGCGCTTGAGGTCTTCGGTGGCGAGTTCGTTCTCGAGCTCGGCCTTCACCGAATACCACTGCGCGCGCGCCTTGCGTACCCACAAACCGGCCAGGCGCGCGGCCTTGGGCATGCGTTCGGGGCCCAACACGATCAGAGCCACGATCGCAGTCAGCAGCATCTCGCTGAAGCCGACATCGAACATCGCGTACTCCGGATTACGATCCGGACGTCTTGTCTTTGTCGGTGCTGGCGGAATCGGCGCCGATCTTCGCATTCGGATCGGCCGGCGGATCTTCGCCGTTCAAGCCTTTCTTGAAGCCCTTCACCGCATCGCCGAGATCCTTGCCGATGTCCGGCAGGCGCTTGGTGCCGAAAACAAGCAGGACGATCACCAGGACGATCAGCCAATGCCAAATACTCATGCCGCCCATGGTGATTTCTCGCTTCTTGCTATCAGGTCAATAGGATAACGCAGCATCGCTGCCGCGGTTTACTTGGCCGGCGCCGGCTGCTTGATCGTGCTTTCCTCGAGGCGATCCCGGAATGCGACCACGGCATTGGACGGCGTGCCGGTGGCGCGGCCCTCGAAGATCGCGCGGGCGGTATTGCCCTGGCCGTAGACGGCCTGATTGGCCTTGTTGTCGATGGTCAACGCGGTGCCATCGATCGAGACACCGGCGAACAGGCCGCGGGCGCGCGAATAGCTGAAAATTTCCGCCTTCAACTGCTCGTCCGTGCTGGCCTGGGCGCTGCGTCCGACCGGGCCGGCCGCGACGCTGGCATCGCCACCGAGGGTGAATTTGCCGTTGACGATCGAATCAACGCCGCGGGAAGTGCGGAACACCAGGATCACATCGGCGGATTGCACGCCGGCCTGGAAGCCGAAACTGCCGCCGGCGAGGCGGATGAAACTGGGATTGGACCAGGTGCCGTCACTGCCGCGCACCGCGATCAGGCCCTTGCCGCCGCGGCCACCGACCATGAAACCGGCCTTGACCACATCGGGAATCACCGCGATCGCCTGCGCTTCGACCAGCAGTTTGGTGGGAATGGATTCTTCGGGAATGCGCAGGATTTCGGCGAGGACGCGGGTGGCGTTGTCGGCGCGCTTGTCTTCGGTCTGGCCAGCGAAGGCGGGAACGGCCAGCGCGGTCATCAGCAAGGCCAGGGTCACGACGTGGAGCGGGTGCAGGATGCGGCGCATGGGCGGTCTCCAAAGGGCATCGGCAGTATGGCCGGAGGGCATGAATCCGGCGTGAGCCGGACCTGTTCGCCAGTCCGGGATGATAATTTGCAGGCAGTGTTCCGAACAGGCTTGCCACGACGATGACACAACGTTTCCGCGATGGCCCTACCTCCGCGCCGCCCGCCCGCACCGCTTTGCTACTGGTCAACCTGGGCACGCCCGAGGCGGCGACGCCGCGCGCGGTGCGACGTTGGCTCGGCGAATTTCTGCACGACTACCGCGTCGTCGACCTCACCCGCTGGCTCTGGTGCCCGCTCCTGCACGGCGTGATCCTGCCGTTGCGCGCGCGCAAGGTCGCGAAAAATTACGCCAGCATCTGGACCGCCAAGGGGTCGCCACTGCTGGTATTGAGCCAGGAACTCGCTGCGGCGATGCAGGCCGAACTGCCCGAATTCGAAGTCGCGTTGGCGATGCGCTACGGCCAGCCGTCGGTGTCGGCGGTGCTGCGCGGCCTGCAGGCCAAGGGCGTCGAACGCGTGCTCGTGTTGCCGCTGTATCCGCAGTATTCCGCGACCACGGTGGCCGCGGTGCACGATGCGGTGATGGCCGAGTTGATGCAGTGGCGACGCCTGCCGGAACTGCGCCTGATCAACGATTACCACCGCGACGAGGCTTGGCTGGATGCGCTCGAGGCCAGCGTCGAAAACTGCTGGGATCTGCATGGCCGCGGCGACAAACTGCTGATCTCCTTCCACGGCCTGCCGCAGCGCTTCGTGCGCGCTGGCGATCCCTATGCGCAGCAATGCGAGGCCGGCGCGCGCGCCCTCGCCGCGCGCCTCAAGCTCGACGACAACCAGTGGCAGCTGACCTATCAATCGCGTTTCGGCCGCGAGCCCTGGCTCGGCCCCGCGACCGAGCAAACCCTGACCACACTGGCGACAGCCGGCGTCAAGACCGTCGATCTGATCTGCCCGGGTTTCGCCGTCGATTGCCTGGAGACGCTGGAAGAAAACGCGATCCGCAATGCCGGATTGTTCAAGCAGGCGGGCGGCAGCGAACTGCGCTACATCCCCGCGCTCAATGCCCAGCCCGGACACGTCGCGGCATTGACCGCGCTGGCGCGGCGGCACGCACAAGGTTGGCCGCATTGACGGTGCGCGCCGGAAACGACAGCCCCTGTCGGGAATGACCCTTGACCGCTAAGCGTGCGCAGGTTGTCATCGTCGGCAGCGCAGGCGTTCACCACGACGAACCCGCGGTCTTTTTCGCAGGATGGATGTGATGCAGGAAATTTCCCTGACCACCGCGCGCGGCCCGATCACGGCATTGCGCGGCGGCACGCCCGGTGGGCCGCGTGTGTTGGCGCTGCATGGCTGGCTCGACAACGCTGCGAGTTTTTTGCCTCTGCATGAATTCTTGCCGCGGCTCGACCTCGTCGCGCTGGACCTTCCCGGTCACGGCGGTAGTGCGCATCGCCTGCCGGGCTACGACTACGTTTTCGTCGACTGGATCCACGACGTGCTCGATGCCCTCGATGCGCTCGGCTGGTCGTCGGCCGCGTTGCTCGGGCATTCGATGGGCGGTGCGATTGCTACGGTAGTCGCCGCATCCGCGCCCGAGCGCGTGGAAAAACTCGCATTGATCGAAGCACTGGGTCCGATCTCTGGCATCGCCGATGAAGCCGGCGCGCGTCTGCGCCAGGCCGTCGCGGCGCGACGCGCACTTGATCCGGCACGCGCGGCGCGGGTGATTCCCGATATCGACACCGCCGTCGATGCGCGCCTGGCTGCCTCGAAGATGAGTCGCGACGCCGCGCGCCTGATCGTCGAGCGCAACCTGCGTCCGGTCGAAGACGGTTTCGTCTGGCGCAGCGATCCGCGCCTGACCTTACCCACGCACGTGCGCACCGACGAAGGTTTCGTGCGCAGCTGGATCCGCGCGATCGAAGCGCCGGTGCTGGTGATTGCCGCCGATCCCGCGCCGCCATATTTCAATCCGGCGATCCGCGCCGGCCGACTCGCCGAACTGCGCGATGGCCGCGTCGAAGTCATCGCCGGCGGCCATCACCTGCACATGGAGCAGCCCGAGCGCGTGGCTGAAGTCCTGCGGAAGTTTCTGCTTCCGTAGGAGCGACGCAAGTCGCGACCGCTCGCTCCGTAGCCAGATCCATCGCGACTTGCGTCGCTCCTACAAGACGCTGGTCATTTCATCGGCGGGTAGTGCCGCAGCGACACCTTGCTGCCGGTGCCATCGGGCACCACGGTGTAGATCAGGCGACGACCGTCTTTTTCGAAACCATCGGTACCCAGCACCGGCTCGCCACCGACGCGCGAATAATTTTTCCAGCCCTGCGCTTGGTACAGCGGCAGCAGCGTCGCGAACACCGATGTCGGATCGCCGGAAAGGCGAAACGCGACGACATTGATCTTGCCCATGCTGATGGCATCGGTCAGCACGGCACCCGCAGGAATCGGAATGTCTTTGGGGAAATCCGCTGGCAGCGCGACGTTCGCGCCACTGTCGACGGTCATGCCGGGAACCGACACGTGCTCTTCCTTTGGCGGCGCGACGGCCGGGGCGCTTGCCGCGGGTATCGCAGCGGGCTCGTGATGACCGCAGGCGGAGACGGCGAACGCAAACAGGACTGCAGTCAGGGTTCGGATTTTCATGCGCAAGCTCCCAGGGTTTGACACACCGGCCGAGCGTGGCCGACGCCGGCGATCATCGCGGAAAATCATCGGCGTTGCAGCAGTTGGCGGAAATGCGCGCATCGGCGGACAGTCGCACCGACCTGTCCCCCGCCGTCATCCCGGCGAAAGCCAAGGCAGTTCCGGCAATCATGCGATCGTCGAAGTAGTTTTTGCCGCGGCAGGCATGGCCTTCGCCGGGATGACGGGAACAAATTCCGCGCCGCTGAAATTTCCCGCTGCTTGCTGAGACTTTCCGCCGCTAGGAAAACCGACGCAACTCGGTCTTGATGCCAAGGCCTTCGCCATGCAGATAGTCGCGCTCGTCACGCCAATCCGGAAAACGCGCCTCGACTTCTTTCCAGAAGCGACGCGAATGATCGCGGTGGATCAGATGGCAGAGCTCGTGCACCAACACGTATTCAAACGCGCTCGGGCGGCCCAGCACGAGCGCCAGGTCCAGCGATAGCGCGTCGTTCGGCGCCAACGAGCCCCACAGCGACGACAGCGCGCGCAACTTGAAGCTCAAGGGCGCGCGCGGCAGCTGCGGCAGATATTTCGGCAGCCAGCGGCCGATGTCGGCGCGCGCCTGCTGACTGTAGAAATCGCGCAGCGTCGCGCGTAGCTGCTTGTCGGTCGCTTTCGCCGACAGCACGATGTCCACGCCATGCTCGCCGAGTTCGGCGCGGGTGTAACGGCCCTCGCTCCAGATAATCGGCAGATGTTCGCCGCGCAATAGAAGCCGGCTGTCGATGTCGCGCGCAAACGGCCGCGTGTCGCGCACCGGCTGCTTGGCCAGCTGCGTCTGCAGCCAATCGCGATGTTCGAACAGGAACTGCTCGGCGAGTTTGATCGAGGCGCTGCGCGGCAGAGTCAGGCGAATGCCTTTTTCGCCAACGATCAGGCGCAGGCGGCGCGCACGCGCATCACGAACCCAACGCACCGGCACCGATTCGCCACTGCGCAAAACCAGCGAGCGCTGTTCCTCGACCGGTTTCGTCTCGAGAAATTGCAGCCAGGACATCAGCGCGTCGCGCGCGCCAGAAAGGTCTGCAGATTGGCCGCGGCCTGCGCGCGGACCTTGTCGTGCAGGAACTGCGTCCCGCCGAGCACCAGGCCCTTGAAGCCCAGCGCCTGTCGCGCCCAGCGCGGAAAATCGAACTGGTCGCGATGGCTGACGATCAGCCCATCGCGAAAGGTGAATTGCCCGTCAATGATGTTGTGCACCAGCCGTCCGGTGGCGCTGAAACGGTAATGCGCCTCCCAGTGCGCACGGCCGCTGGCGTCGTCGGCGCTGATGCCATCGAACTGCAGCGACCAGACATCGCGACCCTTGGCGCGGGTCGCGTCGGAGAGCATCCGCCACATGCCGCCGATCTCATTGCGGCCGCGCAGCTTGAATACCGGATCCTCGAAAACCGAATCGGGCGCGTAGCAATCGACCATCGCTTCGGCATCGAGCGCCGCGAACGCGGTGTAGAAGCGGGTCAGCAGTTCGGCATTGTCATGGCTCATGAGCGATCGCCTCCGGTTCGGTGGATTCTAGCGCCGGGATCGGCCAACGTGCGGATCGCAGCCGTAGGAGCCAGCTTGCTGGCGACCACGCTTGACCAAACAGCAAAGCCCCAAGCTCCCCCGCTTGCGTGGATCGGGCCTATCCTGTCGCCAGCAAGCTGGCTCCTACGAAAAGCAGGTCATTCTTCGGGTTTGCTGAGTTTCAGGGCTTTTTCCAGCGCCGCGAACAATCGCGACAGTTCCGCCGACATCAGCGCGAAGCGCGCGTCGAGTTCGGCATGCAGGGAATCGCGCTCGGTGTTCTCGAGCTGGTCGACGGCGCCATCAAGGAACTTGAGCTTGCGCACAACCAGATCCTCGCCAAGGACGAAGCTGACGTGGTCGTCGAGGATCAAAGCCAGGCGCGTGACCTGCTTGCCGGCGTCGAGATGCTTCTTGATCTCGTCGCTGGCCAGATCCTGGTTCTGGCATTTCACCACCGCGCCGCCATCGATGGTGTCCTTGAGCTCGCACTCTTCGCCGAGCGTGAAGCCTTTCGGCAGCGGCTCACCGGCAATCCAGCCGGTCAGCACGGTGCGCACCGACATTTCCGCATTCAACGGCAACGCCGGAAAGCTGCCCAGCGCATGGCGCAGTTCCGAAATGAAATTTTCCGCCGATTTGCGCGAAGAGGAATCGACGGCGACGAAGCCGAGCTTGAGATCGAGGCTGGCATTGAGCCGCATCGGCTTGACGAAGGCGCGCGGTAGAAGCTCGTGCACCAGGTCTTCCTTGAGTCGCTTGCGCGCACGACCGCCGAGCTTGCGTCCGTCCTTGTTCTCGATCTCGGCGATCTTTTTGCCGAGCGCGTCGTTGATCACCGCCGACGGCAGGATCTTGTCCTCACCACCCAGCGTGAGCCAGAGCGCGTGACCAACGCGATGCGACAGCGCCGCCTCGTCGCGACCAAACGGCGAAACGAAACCGCGCGACTGCATTTCCAGCACGCCGACCGGCTTGAGCACGACCTCGGCGAGGGCGGTATCGATGCTGTCGAAATTTTTCTGCAGGGAAACGGGAAAGCGGAAGAAGGTGAGATTGCGGAAGAACATGGAATTCCTGATTTTTCTTCGTCACCCCGGCGAAGGCCATGCCTGCCGCGGCAGAATCTGCTTCGACGGTTACATGATGGCCGGAAACGCGCTCCGACTTTCGCCGGGATGACGGACTTGTTGGGAGGGATGTTGCTGACGGACAGGCACTGACACATCGCCGAAACCGCAGGCCGCTAGTTTACCCCCTGTCGCCACTGCGCCGACGGCGCTAAGCTCCGCCCATGTCGCAACCGCCCGATCCCGCCAAGATCACCGCCCAGCTGGTCGAACTGCGCAGCGAGCACCGTGACCTCGATGCCGCGATCGAGCGCCTGCATGCGGACATCGCTGCCGATGAATTGGCGATCAAGCGTCTGAAAAAACGCAAGCTGCGCATCAAGGACATGGTCGCGTATCTCGAGAATCAGCTGATTCCGGATCTCGACGCGTAGGGCAACGCGTGCTCCCGTAGGAGCGACGCAAGTCGCGATTTCCACCAGTTGCGACGGCGTTCGCGACTTGCGTCGCTCCTACAAAAACCGAGGTCGCGGCTCGCGCCGCTCCTTCGAAGCGAGGCTACGGCGCGGCATTCCCCGCCACCTTGCTCACTGCCTCCGGCGAAATCTTGGTGATGGTGTGGCGCAACTCGCGCGACAGCACGAGTTTGGCGTCTTTTTCCCAGGTGTTGAGGCGCTCATCGAAATCGAGCTTGCCGTTTGGGCACAACCAGACCAGCTTGAGCTCGCGCAATTTTCCGATGAAGCTGCGGAACAGCGATTTGTCGAAAAACTCCGGCGCGGCCGGCGCGTACAAAAGCGACAGGCGCTGCGCGGCAAGATGGCAGAGCGTTTCCAGCTCGCCCGCTGACAAGGTGCGCGGGCCGTTCTTGACCAGCGTGGTGATCGCGATGAAGTAGCGCTCGAACGCCTGCTGCAGGCTGTGCGCGATCGCGCGCAGGCGGAACACCTCGTCGGTCTGGCCCGGGCCGCGCGCGATGTAACCGTCGTCGCCTTCGCTGACCTGCGACAGCAGACCCTCGGCGATAAACAGGTCGATGGTGGCGCTGAGGCGTTCGGCGAATTCGTCCTCGTTCCATGGCAGGAACAATTCTTCCTGGATGAAGGGATAAATGGTCTTGCCCAGGCGCAGCAGGCCAGTGCGCGACAGGCGCCGGTTGTTCTGGAAGCACAGCGCGATCCAGGCCGCGGCGCTGAACAGGTGCAGCGAGTTGTTGCGGAAATAGCTCTGCAGCACCGCGGTCTCGCCTTCGACACCGATCACATCGCCGAGCGGATGCTTGCGTCGGGTCAGCACGCCGATCTTCTCGCCGTAGGCGATGATTTCCTCGGGCGATTTCGCCGTCACCGTCACGCGATCGGAATACGGCAGCGCCGCCAGCAGTTTTTTCGACAGCGCCAGCTGCGCGAGCAGATCGCTTTCGGCCATCGCATGCTTGGGCGTGGACAGCAGCGCGACCGCGAGAAGATTGATCGGGTTGACGTCGGCGGCGCGGTTGATGTTGACCTGGATCTGGTGCGCGATCTCGTCGACGGTATCGTTGAACCAGGCCGGCTTGTCGTCGGATTCCGCGCCTTGTTCGCGCCAGTCCGGCGCGTTCTTGGCCAGCATCGCGTCCATGAACACCGGCTCGCCGAAATTCACCGTGACCTTGCCGTAGTGCTCGCGCAGGATCTCGGCCACACCCTTGATCAGCGCCCAGATGGTTTCCTTCTGCTTGGGCTGGCCGGTGAGTTCGTCGAGATAGCTTTTGCCTTCGATGACTTTTTCATAGCCGATGTACACCGGCTGGAACACCACCGGCCGCCGCGGCGCGCGCAGGAAAGCTTTCAGTGTCATCGCGATCATGCCGCCCTTGGGCGCGAGCAGGCGGCCGGTGCGCGAGCGTCCGCCTTCGATGAAATATTCGATCGAGAAACCTTCGCCGACCAGCTGCGCGACGTATTCGCCCAGCACCACCGCGTACAGCGCGTTGCCGCGGATGCTGCGGCGAATGAAGAAAGCACCGCCGCGGCGCAGGATCGAGCCGATCACCGGCATGTTGAGGTTGATGCCGGCGACGATATGCGGCGGCACGATGCCGTGCGTGTACAGCAGGTAGCTCAGCAGCAGGTAATCCATGTGGCTGCGGTGGCAGGGCACGTAGACGACTTCGTGGCCGGGCGCGACCTGCTTGAGCGAATCGAGGTGATGGACGTCGACGCCGTCGTAGATGCGATTCCAGAATCCGGTCAGCGCGAACGAAGCCGAGCGCACCACCGGATTGGAATAGTCCGCGGCGATTTCCCAGGCGAAACCATGCGCTTTTTTCCAGGCTTCGAGATATTCGCTGCCGTCGCGTCGGGCCTGGTCGGCGATCGCCTTGCGCACCGGTTCGGCATCGAGCACGCGATCGACCAGCAGGCGCCGCGTCGACAGGTCGGGACCGATCACCGCGGCGCGGATGCGGCGGAAATGCGCACGCAGCACGCGCGAGGTCTTGCGGACCGCGCGTTCGTGCGGCAGATCCTCGCCGAGGATTTCCCAGACGCGCACGCTGGGCGAGAACTGCACGACGGTATCGCGGCCGTTCAACAGGATCGCCAGCAGACGGCGGAAGCGGCCGACCAGCGCCCAGTTTTCCGAAAACAGCACCGAGAACCAACCCGACTGCCGCGCCGGCGCGCGGCCGACGAAAATCGACACCGGCACCAACTGCACGTCCTGATCGGGATACAGGCGATGCGCCATCAGCAGGCGCGAGAGGCCGTCGGAGTGGTTGCGGTTTTTCGGCCGCGTCCACAAACCGCCGCCGCGTCGCGACAACGCGATGTAGGCGCGCTTGCGTCCGAGCGGATCGCCCGGCAGCGTCGCCAGCGGCGATGGCAGACCGGCTTCGCGACAGGCGCGATCGAGGATCAGCGTGTTCGACAGGCCGTAGTTTTCGAGCACGTAGCAGACCGGGCGATCGAGCGTGAACGGCGGGATCGTCGGCTCGCGCTTGATCTCGATCCAGGGCACGAGGATTTTTTCGATGATGCGCGCCCACAACGGCGGCCGCGTCGGCTTGCCCGATGGCGGCGGCGGCAAGGGTTCCGGCGCGGGAGGCGGCAGGGGCAGCGGTGCTTGTTCGGTCATTTTTTTAGCGGGCCGGGGCCGGCGGCGTGAGAGGTTGCGCGAGTTCGGCTTCGGCGCTGCGCACGGCATCGGCGCGATACCAGCGGCCGTCGCGGCGGATCAGCTCCATGTCGAAACTCACGGTTTTGTCCAGCAGCGGATAGCTGACCTTGAGCGTGGCAACGTCACCGTCAACGCGGGTCACCGTCGCTTGGACGCCGGCCAGCGCGGCATCAGCATCAACACCATAGATCAGCGCCATCGCCTTGAGGCCCTTGAGCAGCACGCCGCCTTTTTCCAGCGCCGGCCCCATCGCCAGCGCGCGGCTTTGCGCCAGCGTGGGCAGATCGAGTTGGCGGGCGGTGGCGGTGAGTACGGCGATCGCCTGGTGGGCGCGGTCGCGATCGCTGAACAGCTGCGGCTTGAGCCAGTCGAGGACGGCGCCGCTGACGGCGAGGGCATGGTCTTTTTCGGACGGCGTGAGCTTGTCGTTGGCCTGGATCACGCCTTTGACGAAGATGCCGCCGGTGGCTTTCATCATCGGCCACTGCGAGCCGAGTTCGGCCTCGAATTTCCGCAGCTTGGGATCGAGGTCGCGGTAGAGCTTGGCCTCGGCGCCGGGCTCGGTCAGGCGGGTCATCCAGCGGGCGTATTCCTGCTGTTCCTCGGCACTGGGCGGCGGCGCGACCGCGAGCTGCGCAGCCCAGCGCGCTTCCATCTGCTGGTGCAGGGCCGGCGGCAGCGACAGCTGCGAATAACGCACCAAGTCGTTGTCGTGCACGGCCTCGGCCAGACCCTTGACCGCCGCCACCGGGTCACCAGGCGCAACAACATCGCGCCGGCAGGCGCCCAGCCCCAGGCAAAGCAACAGCAGCAGCAAGGCGATTGGCCGGAACAACGATCTGGGCATCACGGGGCGGTTACGGGGCCGGCGGAAGGGGCGGGAACGGGAATCTAGCAGATCGACCGGGGCGCCCTGTATGTGTCGGGTCACGTTATCGGGGCCGGGCCGGGCAAAAAAAGGGGAGGCCGGAGCCTCCCGCAAATCCGGTCGAACCGGAGGACAGGTTGTCGTTGTGGATTCCAGGGGAGATCCCGACGACGGCAGCATAGGCCGCGGCAAAAGCTTGTGCAACACCTGAGATAGTATTGCTCAAGCTTTTGATTTTATTGAGATGCAAGACTCAATAATGCAGGGCTTCGATCTTCTGGCGACGGCGCTCGCCCTCGGGCTGCGACCATTCGTTGTTGAACAGGGCCGGCTCCCAGCTGCCGTAGCTCGGGTTCGGCAACACGAACCAGCGCTCGCCAACCCAGCCCAGGTAGGGGCGCACGGCCTGCTCGCGGCCGGCCTCGTTGTTGGCCTGCACGGTCACCATATCGCCGATCTGGTCGCCGAACTGCAGCAGCACCCGGTGCGTGCGGCCAACCAGCTTGCGCCGGCAACCCTTCTCGGAGCCGTTGTCCTCGCAGCCGTCGACGATGGTGCCCAGACCGAGGAACTGGCTGTCGTCCTTCACCGGGAAGCCGAGCTTGCGCAGGTTGGCCAGCGTCGCCGGGCCCTGGTCGGCGGTGCGGTTGGAGATGTAATAAATGATGACGCCGCGCGCGGTGGCGGCGCGGGCGAATTCCAGCGAACCGGGCACGGCCTTCGCGGCCTGTTCCTGCACCCACTCGTTCCAGGTGAAATCGTTGTAGGGCTTGCCGTCACGGATCAGTCGCGCCTGGTAAGGCGAGTTGTCGAGCACGGTCTCGTCGATGTCGACGATCACCGCTGGCGGCAATCCGGTTGCGGGCACGTCGCGATCTTCCTTGGTCAGCGCGTCCCAGCCCGGCGTTTTCAGGCCGCGATCGAGTTGCGTCAGCGCACTGCGGTAGGTCTGGCCGGTAAGCAGGCGGAATTCGACCGAGGTCTGCATCCAGGCAACGGCGTTGAGGTTGTCGTGCGGGCCAGGCAACGCGGTGCTGCTGGTGGGCGTCTCGACAGCACTGCCCTCGGGCGTCGCCTTGGTGTGGGTCGGAAGCATCTGGCAGCCGGCCAGGGCAAGGGCCAGTAGGGACAGGGGCAGCAGGCGGCGCGTGGTCATCGGGCATTCCCGGTTGAATTGAAAGTGCGGCATTGTCGCAGAGGAATGTGGCAGGCGTGGCCCGGCGCGAATCGCGCCGTAGGAGCGGCGTGAGCCGCGATTTCCAAAGACGGCGACGCAATGCCCTGAAATCGCGGCTCACGCCGCTCCTACAAAATCTTCAGGGATCGAACAGCGCGGCGATCGCATCCATGTGCGCGCGGCCGCGTTCTTTTTTCTGCACCGATTCCAGTTCCGGGTCGGCACCGTCGCGCTGCAGGTCGGCAGCGGGCAACTCGTCGAGGAAGCGACTGGGCAGCTGATGCTGGTGTTCGCCCCAGCGCTTGATCTCGGCGCTGTGCGACAGGTACAGGCGTTCCTTGGCGCGGGTGATGCCGACGTACATCAGGCGGCGTTCTTCTTCGAGGCCGCCCTCGTCGATCGCGTGTTCGTGCGGCAGGTTGCCATCCTCGCAGCCAACCACGAACACCGCGCGGAACTCCAGGCCCTTCGCCGCATGCAGACTCATCAGACGCACTTCATTGCCCGGCTCACCGCGATCGGCGTGACTGAGCAGCGCCAGCTGCGCGGCGAGTTCGCCCGGGCCGTTGCCCTTGACCGCCTCGAACCACGACGCGAGTTCGTCGAGGTTTTCCTTGCGGCGCAGATAACTCGCCTCGTCCTTGCACTCGGCGCGCAGCGCCGCGAGCAGGCCCGATTGTTCGACCAGTTGCTTGGTCAGTTCCGCCGGCGTCAGCGTTTCCGCAGCATCGCGCAAGCGATGCACGATGCGGGTGAATTCATCGAGCCCGCCGGCCGCGCGCGAGGTCAGTTGCTTGAGCATGCCGATGTTTTCCGCCGCCTTGGACAGCGGCAGATGCGCGTGCTGCGCCATCTCGGCGAGCTTGGCCAGCGTGGTGCCGCCGACTTCGCGCTTGGGCGAGGTGATCGCGCGCAGGAAAGCGGCATCGTCGTCGGGGTTGGCGAGCACGCGCAGCCACGACAACGCATCCTTGACCTCGCCGCGATCCAGGAACGCGGTGCCACCGGTCAGGTGATAGGGAATGCGCAGCAGCTGCAGTGCTTTTTCCAGCACGCGCGATTGATGGTTGCCGCGGAACAGGATCGCGAATTCGCCCCAGGGAATTTCCTTGGCCTGCTTGAGATAGTGGATCTCGCCGGCGACGCGTTCGGCCTCGTGCTCGTTGTTGCGGCAGGCCCAGACGCGCACGCTTTCGCCGTCGCCGTGCTGGCTCCACAACTGCTTGAGGTGCGCGTGCGGATTCTTCGCGATCAGCGTATTCGCGCAGCGCAGGATGCGACCGCTGCAACGGTAGTTCTGTTCGAGCTTGACGACTTTCAGGTTCGGATAATCGACCGCGAGCAGATCGAGGTTTTCCGGGTTGGCGCCGCGCCAGGCATAGATGCTCTGGTCGTCGTCGCCGACGCAGGTCATGTTGCCGCGCGGGCCGGCGAGTTGTTTGAGCAACCGATACTGCGCGCCATTGGTGTCCTGGCATTCGTCGACCAACAAATAGCGGATGCGTTCGCGCCAGCCGGCGGCGAGATCGGGCTCGGCCTCGAGCAGTTGCAAAGGCAGGCGGATCAGGTCGTCGAAATCGACGGCGTTGAACGTGGTCAGGCGCTGCTGGTATTTGCCGTACAGCGCTGCGGCCTCGCGTTCGCGTGCCGAGCGCGCCGCTTCCAGCGCCTGTTCCGGCGACAACGCCTCGTTCTTCGCGCGTGAAATCAAGCCGCGCATGCCGTCGTAGGCGTCGTTCTTCAGGCCCGGACCCATCAGGTCCTTGACGATGCCGATCTGATCGTCGCTGTCGAAGATCGAAAAGCCGCGACGCAGTTTCGCGCGCTCGTGCTCGATCTGCAGAAACTTCAGACCCAGCGAATGGAAGGTCGATATCGTCAGGCCTTCGGCCTTGTCGCCCTTCACGCGCTTGCCGACGCGTTCGCGCATTTCCCGCGCGGCCTTGTTGGTGAAGGTGATCGCGGCGATATGTTTCGCCTCGTGCCGGCCCTGCGCGATCAGGTGCGCGATCTTCTCGATGATCACGCGCGTCTTGCCGCTGCCGGCGCCAGCGAGCACGAGCAGGGGGCCGTCGCTATATTCGACGGCGAGTTTCTGGGGGGAATTGAGGCCGGACATGCGCGCCTAGTTTACGTGGGCGCAGGCCTGACCGCGATCAGCTTATGCCTTGCGCCGTGCCGTCTTTTTCACCGGCTTGACCGCCTTCACGGTTTTCAGCGCACGCGTCTTGCCGCCTGTCCGCTCTTTCGATGCGGGGCCGTCCGAATCGTCGCCCGCCGCTTTCTCCAGCTTGGCGAATTCCTGCATGTTGTCGCGACAGCGACGGATCAAGCGCAGGAATTCACTGCGGTCGGCGCGCGACATGCCGCTTTGCATGTCCTCGATCAGTTGTTCGGACGCGCCCTCGCAACGGCGATTTTCCGCGAGACCGAGCGGCGTCAGGAAGGCGCGCAGGATGCGGCCGTGCTCGGGGTCGGCCTCGCGCACCAGCAGGCCATCGCGTTCGAGCCCGGTCAGGATCTGGTTCATTGTCTGCGGCGTGACCATCGCCCAGCGCGCGAGTTGCGCACCGGACAGGCCCGGTGTTTCCTCGAGAAAACACAGCGCAGCGGCGGCCGGATAGCTGATCTCGATGCCGTCGGCGCGCAGCCGGCTGCTCATCACGATGCGGCACAGGTGATCGAGCTGCTTGAGCGCGAGGTTGAGCGGATCGCTCTGGGTCCGGGTCGGGCTCATGGTCGGCTTGCAATATCAGGGGACTGATAAGTTATCATGACCCTGATAATACTATCGATGAGACCCATGCCGCCATGGCCCACCATTTTTTCCGTGCCACGCTAGCGATAGCCGTCGGTCTTGCGCTCGCCGCCTGTTCCGGCAAGCCTGCTGCCGAAAGCAGCACAGACAAGGCCGCCCCCTCCTCCGCCAGCCTTGCGGTGAGTCTGGTGAAGGTCGAACAACGCCGGATCGATCGCAGCATCATCGCCTCCGGCCCGGTCTCGGCCTGGGAAGAAATGCAGCTGGGCGTCGAATTGAGCGGCGTGCGCGTGACCGCGCTCAACGTCGATGTCGGCCAGCGCGTGCGCAAGGGCCAGGTGTTGTTGGAACTCGATCACCGCACGCTCGACAGCGACCTGCGTCAGGCGCAGGCCTCGGCCGATGAAGCCAGCGCCGGCGTGGTGCTGGCGAAAACCAATCTCGCACGTGGCCAGGCGCTGGCGAAAAGCCAGTTGATCAGTGCCAGCGCGCTCGACGAATTGCGCGCGGCGCTGGTGCAGGCCGAAGCTCGCGATGCCACCAGCCGCGCGCAACGCGATGGCGTGCAGCTGCGGCGGGATTTCGCCGCATTGCGCGCCCCCGATGATGGCGTGATTTCCAAGCGGCTCGTGCAGCCGGGGCAAGTGGTCGCGGCCGGCAGCGAATTGCTGCGCCTGATCCGCCAAGGTCGCCTCGAATGGCGCGCCGAGCTCGCCGAAAGCGAACTTGCGCGCGTTCAAACCGGTGCCAAGGTCACGCTCAAGAACAGCGATGGCGGCGTCGTCGAGGGCCATGTGCGCGCGGTGTCTCCGGGCGTCGATGCCGGCACGCGCACCGGCACGGTATACGTGGATCTGCCCGCGCCCGGCGCGCTCAAGGTGGGTGCCTTCATCGAAGGCCGTATCCTCACCAGCGCCGGAAACGCCTTGATGTTGCCGACGGCGGCGGTGGTGATCCGCGACGGCTTTCCCTACGTGTTCACCGTCGACGATCACGACATCGTCCATCGCGTGCGTATCCGCACCGGCGGCAATCAGGGCGATCGCGTGGAAGTGCTGGAAGGCGTTGTCGCCGGCGATGCCGTGGTCGCGCGCGGTGCCGGCTTCCTCGGCGACGGCGACCAGGTGCGTGTCGTCGATGACGCCGCTGCCGGCAAGGCGGGCGCAACGCCATGAATTTTTCCGCCTGGGCGATCAAGCGGCCGCTGCCGGCGCTGATGCTGTTCTTCGTGCTGTGCGTGGCCGGTCTCTGGGGTTTTCACAAACTGCCGATCGCGCGCTTCCCGGATATTTCCTTTCCGATGGTCACAGTCACCGTGCCGCTGCCGGGCGCCTCGCCCAGCCAGCTGGAAACCGAGGTCACGCGCAAGGTCGAAGATTCGGTCGCGACGATTTCCGGCGTCAAGCGGGTGATTTCCAGCGTCAACGAAGGCGTGAGCACGACCACGATCGAATTCGTGCTCGATACCGATCTCGCTGGTGCGCTCGATGATGTCCGCGACGCGGTCACGCGCGTACGCGCCGACCTGCCGCAGGATATCCAGGAGCCGATCGTCGCCAAGGTCAACCTCGGCGGCTCGCTGATGACATATGCGGTCGCGTCGAAAACCCTGCAGCCGGATGAGCTGAGCTGGTTCGTCGATCGCGAAGTGAGCAAGGCCTTGTACGGCGTACCCGGCGTCGCGCTGATCACGCGTGCCGGTGGCGTCGAACGGCAGATCCGCGTCGATCTCGATCCGCAGGCGTTGCAGGCTTATGGCATCACTGCCGGGCAGGTATCGCAGCAACTTGCGCGCATCCAGGCCGAACGTCCCGGCGGCAAGACCGAACTCGACGGCGCGCAACAGGTGATCCGCACCGTCGGTACCATCGCCGACGCGAATGCGCTGCGCGATTTTTCCATCAGCCTGCCCGATGGTCGCAGCCTGCGTCTATCGGCGCTGGCGAACATCCATGACGGCGCCGCTGATGTCAGCCAGGTCGCGTTGCTCGATGGTCGCCCAGTGGTCGCGTTCTCGCTGTCGCGCACGCGCGGTTCAAGCGAAATCGAAGTCGCGAAAAACGTCCGCACGGTGGTCGCGCAGCTCGAGTCCGCGCACCCGGGTGTGCATTTCCAGCTGGTCACTTCGACCGTCGAGGAAGCGCAGCGCTCTTACGATTCCTCGATGACCATGCTTTGGGAAGGCGCGGCGCTGGCACTGCTCGTGGTGTGGCTGTTCCTGCGCGACTGGCGCGCGACCTGGGTGTCGGCGATCGCCTTGCCGTTGTCGATCATTCCCACGTTCGCGGTGATGCACTGGTTCGGTTTCACCTTGAACCTGATCACCCTGCTGGCGCTGTCGGTAGTGGTCGGCATCCTGGTCGATGATGCCATCGTCGAGATCGAAAATATCGTGCGCCATCTGCGCATGGGCAAGTCACCGCTGGATGCGGCGCGCGATGCCGCCGACGAAATCGGCACCGCGGTGATTGCGACCTCGCTGACGCTGGCGGCGGTGTTCGTGCCGGTCGCGTTCATGCCCGGCATCGCCGGCAAGTTCTTCCGCGAATTCGGCTGGACCGCGGCGACGGCGGTATTGTTTTCGCTGCTGGTCGCGCGCCTGCTCACACCGATGATGGCGGCTTACCAGCTGAAGGCGCATCCGGAGAGCAACAAGGAATCGCGGCTGATGACCTGGTATCTGGGTTGGGTCGACGCGGCATTGCGGCATCGCTGGATCACCTTGGTCACGGCAACGGCGTTTTTTCTCGCGTCCCTCGGCATTCCGTTTTTCATCCCCGCGACCTTCATTCCGATTTCCGATCTCGGCCGCAGCAATCTCAGCCTGGAATTGCCGCCGGGGACGCGCATCCAGGACACCGTCGCGGTCGCCGAACAGGCGCGCGGCAAGCTCGCCGGCATCAAGGAACTCAAGCAGGTCTACACCACGGTCGGCAGCGTGCTCGACATCGGCGACCCGACCAAGACCGGCATCGGCGAAACGCGCAAGGCGACGCTGGTGCTGGACTGGGGCCACGCCAGCGAGCGATCACGCAGCCAGAAAGATCTCGAACGCGACGCGCGCGCGCGTCTCGCCGATCTGCCTGGCGTGCGCGTGAGCTACATCAGTTCCGAGCCCGGCGAATTGCTGCAGCTCGTGCTTGCCGGTGACGATCCGAAACATCTGCTCGACGCCGCGCAATTGCTCGAGCGCGATCTGCGCAAGATCAAGGGCCTCGGCAGCATCACGTCGTCGGCTTCGCTGCTGCGTCCGGAATTGGTAATCGTGCCGGATCCAGCACGCGCTGCCGACCTCGGCGTCGCTACCGCCGACATCGCCGAAGCTGCGCGCATCGCCACCGCCGGCGATTT
>NZ_DATGBO010000095.1:0-26245 GCF_035312645.1 Arenimonas sp. | reverse complement strand
GACAACACGCCGTACACGCGCTACTTCCTCGCCGACATCCTGCAGTTCCAGTTCTACAAATCGCTCTGCGATGCCTCCGGTTACAAGGGCCCGCTGTACCAGTGCAGCTTCGCCAACAGCAAGGAAGCCGGCAGTCGCTACTCGGCGATGCTGGCGAAAGGCGCGAGCCAGCCCTGGCAGAAGACGTTGAAAGAGCTCACCGGCGGCGAACAGATGGATGCCTCCGCCGTGCTGGAATATTTCGCGCCGCTCAAGACCTGGCTGGACGAGCAGAACAAGGGCAAGTCCTGCGGCTGGTAAGAACACGCGAAACGGGCTTCCCCGTATGAGCGGGCATGACTGCGATTTTTTCGTAGGAGCGGTCATGACCAAGTTTGCCTCAGCAGCGACTACACCCAAGCTCACCAGATTGCGTTGATCGGAAAATGGTTCGCTACGACTTGGACGAATCGCGCTCATGAGCGCTCCTACGGAAAAAGAAATGACCATCGTGCGCATCGAAACCGCCGACGAAGCCGCGCTCGCGCAGCTAAGCCCGCTGTTCCTCGGCTATCTGGATTTCTACGGCAAGCCGGCGTCGCTGGAGACGGTGAAGCATTTCCTTGGCGAGCGTCTGCGTCGCAAGCAGTCGGTGATCCATCTCGCTTTCATCGACGCGCAAGCCGTCGGTTTCATGCAGCTGTACCCGAGCTTCGCCAGCCTGTCGCTGGCGCCAAGCTGGATCCTCAACGATTTGTTCGTGCTGCCGGAAACGCGCGGCCGCGGCGTCGCCACCGCGCTTCTGCAGTCGGCGCGAACCTTGGCGGAAGAAACCGGGGCCCGCGAGATATTCCTGCAGACCGCGCGCAGCAATGCCACGGCACAACGCCTGTACGTCAATCATGGCTACGTGCGCGACGATGAATTCCTGGTCTACACCCTCGGCCTGCCGCGGTCCTGAGCCCGTGCTTCCCGTGGACGCGGGCTCGGGCAATACTCCGGCATCGACACCGCCGGCCGCCTGCCCATGAACGCCCTGCTCTCACCCAACGCCCTCAGCCCGCAAGCTCTCGACCACGCGCTCGCGCTGCCGGCACGCTATTACACCGATGCCAATGCGCCCACGCTCGATGCCCGCGCGGTGTTCGCGCACAGCTGGCAGCTGGTCGCGCACGAATCGCAGTTGCGCGATGCCGGCGATCACTGCGTCGCCGAACTCGCCGGTCTGCCGGTGGTGGTGATCCGCGATACCGAAGGCAAGCTGCGCGCGTACCACAACGTCTGCCGGCATCGCGCCGGCCCGCTTGCGCTCTGCGATGGCAAGGCGGCAAAAGTATTGCGTTGCAAATATCACGGCTGGACGTATGGCCTCGACGGCGTGCTGCGCAGTGCGCCGGAAATGTCGCAGACAAAGGATTTCGATCCGGCATCGATCCGCCTGCCGGAGCTGCGCGTGGACAGCTGGCACGGACTGGTGTTCGTCGCCGGCGAGGCGGCTCCGGCATTCGCGGATTTCGTGCGCGGCCTCGACGGCCCGCTGCGCTCGTTGTCGCCGCAGGACTATGTTTTCCATCAGCGCTTCAGCTATGAGGTCGCCTGCAACTGGAAGGTGTATTGCGACAACTACCTCGAGGGCTACCACGTCCCGCACATCCATCCGGGACTCAACAGCCTGCTCGACTACCGCCAGTACGTCACCGAAACCGGTGACTGGTTTTCCTACCAGTACAGCCCGCTGACCAGCGATGCCACGCTGTACGGCGACGGCGACGCGTTGTACTACTTCATCTATCCCAACACCATGCTCAACCTGTTGCCGGGCCGGCTGCAGAGCAATCGCGTGATTCCGCTGGGCGTGGATCGCTGCCGCGTCGAGTTCGATTATTTCTACACCGCCGACGAAAGCCCGGAAGCGCTGGCGCGCCGCGTCGCCGATCACGACTTCGCGCACCAGGTGCAGGACGAGGACATCGGCATCTGCGAACACGTGCAGCGCGGGCTGGCCTCGGGTTCGTACGAAGCCGGACGCCTGAATCCGCTGCGCGAAAACGCCGTACATCATTTCCACGAACTGTTACGCCGCGCCTATCGCGACGCAGCGGAAAACGCATGAGCACCAACGCGCGGCCGCTGGGCCTGTGGACCGCAATCGCGCTGGTGGTCGGCAGCATGATCGGCTCGGGCGTATTCCTGTTGCCGGCAACGCTGGCCTCGTTCGGCGCAGCGAGCCTGCTTGGCTGGGGCCTGACGCTGGCCGGCGCGCTGCTGCTTGCACTCGTGTATTCCTGGCTGGCGCGGGTCAATCCCGCCGATGGCGGCGCCTACGCCTATGCGCGCCAGGCATTCGGCGACGGCGCCGGTTTCTTCGTCGCCTGGAGCTACTGGACCTGCACCTGGTGCGGCAATGCCGCGCTGGCGGTGGCGTTCGCCGGCAGCCTCGGCGCGGTCTGGCCGGCAGCGACGGCGACACCGATGCGCGGCGCGATCTCCGCGCTCGCGGCGCTGTGGTTTTGCACGCTGGTCAATCTCGCCGGCCTGCGCGAAGCCGGACGCATGCAGATCATCACCACCATCCTCAAACTCGTGCCGCTGGTGTTGTTCGGTCTGCTCGGCCTGTTCTGGGTCAAGGCCAGTTCCTACCAGCCATTCAATCCCAGCGGGCAGCCATGGATGACGGTGACCACCACCGTTGCCGCGCTCACGCTGTGGGCGTTTCTCGGTCTGGAAGCCGCGACGATTCCCGCCGGCGCGATCCGCGATCCGGAGCGCACCGTACCGCGCGCGACGATCATCGGCGTGTTGATCGCCGGCCTGGCGACGATGCTCACCTGCACCGTGGTGATCGGCCTGCTGCCCGCGGACGTGCTGCAAAAATCCGCGGCGCCGATGGCCGAAGCGGCGAGCCGCCTGTGGGGTCCGATGGCCGGCGTCGGCGTCGGCGTGGTCGCGACCATTTCCTGTTTCGGCGCGCTCAATGGCTGGGTGCTGCTGCAGGCGCAGGTGCCGATGGCGGCCGCGCGCGATGGTTTGTTCCCGGCAGTTTTCTCACGACTCGACCAGCGCGGCACGCCCTGGTTCGGCCTGCTGCTCAGCACTTGCCTGGCCACCGCATTGGCGGCCGCCAATTTCAGCGAATCGCTGGTGACGCTGTTCAAGTTCTCGATCCTGCTCTCGACCGCCTCGGCGTTGCTGCCGTACGCGGTCAGCGTCGCGGCCTGGTTCAAGATGAATCCGGCGAGTTCGATCGCGGCAAAACTCGCCGGCGCCGGCGCCCTCGTCTACAGCCTCTGGGCCCTGATCGGCACCGGCAGCGAAGCGCTGATCTGGGGGGCGGGCCTGTTGCTCGCGGGCCTGCCGATTTACCTGTGGCAGCGGCGCGGCGCGTCGATGGCGGCGAACTCACCGCCAGCGTAATCGCATCGAATCGCGTCGACGGAAAACACGCGGCCTCACATCTCGTCGGTGGGCTCGAGGATTTCCGGCGTCGCACTCGGTTCCGGAAATTTGTCGGTGTGCGCGAGATACCAGCGCCACATACCGTAGGCGACGGCAGAAAACACCGCCGAGCCCAGCGCCAGATGCAGACCGCTGTCGCTGAGCAGCGGCGACAACACACCGGCGATCAGGGCGTTCGACAATAAGCCGACAAATGCCTGCATCGACGAGGCGCTGCCGCGCTGATTCGGGTACATGTCGAGGATGGCGATGGTGAGGATCGGGAATACCAGCGCGATGCCGAACGCGCTGAGCACGGTCGGCAGCACCGCCCAGGGCAGGCTCATCGTCGGGAACAGCAGCGTGTAGCTGATGTTGTAGGCCGCGGAAAGGCCGCAGAAGGCGAAGCCGATGTTGGCCAGGCGCACACCGGTCATGCGCCCGGCGGCGCGACCGCTGAAAAACGCGCCGAGGATCATGCCGCCGATGGTCGGTGCGAAGAAGTAGCCGAACTGCTGTTCATTGAGCTTGAGCAGGTCGAGCACGAAGGCCGGCGCGGAGGTGATGTAGAGAAACAACGCGCCGAAATTCGCCGTGCCCGCGAATGCCAGCAAACGGAAACGGCGATTGCCGACGATGTGTTTGTAGGCGCCGGCGAGCGCGCGCACGTCCAGCGGCAGGCGGCGTTCCGGCGGATGGCTTTCGGGCAACGCGAACGCGGTCGCGGTCAGCATCAGCAGGCCGAAGGCCGACAGGAACCAGAAGATCGCCTGCCAGTTGCTCCAGCCGAGGATCCAGCCGCCGATGATCGGCGCGATCGCCGGCGCGACGCCGAAGATCATCGAGATATGGCTCATCAGCCGCTGCGCGTCGTCGCCGTCGAGGGCATCGCGCACTACCGCGCGCCCGACGATCAGGCCGACGCCCGCGGACAGCCCCTGCACCACGCGCAGGAAAAGGATCTGCGGCATGCTCGTGGCCAGCGCGCAGCCGACCGAGGCCAGCGTGAAAACGACGATGCCGGCGAGAATCACCGGGCGCCGCCCCAGCGCGTCCGAAAGCGGGCCGTGAAACAGCGACATGCCGGCATAGCCAAGCAGGTACATGCTGATGGTCTGCTGCATCGCGACCTTGTCCACGTGCAGGTCGGCCTGCATCACTGCGAAAGCCGGGAAAATCGTGTCGATCGAGAACGGACCGAGCATCGCCAATGCGCCGAGGATGAAGGCGAGACGGGCGCGGGAAATGCCGAGATGGGAAATCATGCCGCCATTCTACCGACCGACCGCCGGCGATGGCTTGTGATGCGGCAAATCCGCCGCATACTTGCGTCATGAGCACACCCGTCCCCGAACTCTCCCTCGCCCGCCCCGATGGCGAAAGCTCGACCTCGTCGGTGCTGCGCCGCCTGTTTCCCTTCCTCAAGCCCTACCGCCTGCGCATCGCGATCGCGATGGCCTGCCTGCTGGTCGCCAAGGTCACCGGCCTGCTGGTGCCGATGGTGCTCAAGCGCCTGATCGACACCCTCGGCATCACGCCAACGCCGGTGCTGATCCCGGTCGCGCTGCTACTCGCCTACGGCACCGCGCGGCTTTCCGAGCGCGTGTTCACCGAGATGCGGCAGATTGTTTTCGCACGGGTGATGGCGCGCAGCTCGCGCATGGTGATGCTGTCGGTGTTCCGGCACCTGCACTCGCTGTCGCTGCGTTTCCACCTCAATCGCCGCACCGGCGGCGTCACCCGCGATGTCGAGCGTGGCGGCAGTGCGATCTCCGACCTGCTCGACTGGACGCTGTACACGATCATCCCGACGCTGATCGAGATCACCCTGGTCACCTGCGTGCTGGTGTTCCTGTACGACATCTATTTCGCGCTGATCACGTTCGCGGTGCTGGTCGCCTACGTCGCCTGGACGATAGGTGTGACCGAATGGCGCACCAAGTTCTATCGCGCCGCGGTCGAGGCCGACACTCGCGCCAGCGCCAGCGCGGTCGATTCCCTGCTCAATTACGAGACGGTGAAGTATTTCAACAACGAGGGCCACGAGGCCGCGCGCTACGACGAAAGCCTGCAGCGCATGGAGGAAGCCAACGTCAAGAGTTACAAGACCTTGGCCGTGCTCAACGTCGGGCAGAGCGCGATCGTCGCGATCGGCGTCACCGCACTGATGTGGAAGGCCGCGCATGGCGTGGTGATCGGCAAGCTAAGCGTCGGCGACCTGGTGCTGGTCAATGCCTACCTGCTGCAGATGGCGATGCCGCTCAATTATCTCGGCATGATGTACCGCGAGGTCAAGCAGGCGCTGACCAATATCGAGCGGCTCTGGGGCCTGCTGGACGAGCAGCAGGAAGTACGCGACGACGCTGGCGCGCAAACTCTGCATGCGATCCAGCCGCGTGTGAGTTTCGACAACGTGCGTTTCAGTTACGACACGCGCCGGGAAATCCTGCACGGCATCCGTTTCGAGATTCCGCCCGGGCACACCGTCGCGGTGGTCGGACATTCCGGCAGTGGCAAGTCGACGCTGGCGAGGCTGCTTTATCGCTTCTACGATGTCGACAGCGGATCGATCGCGATCGACGGCCAGGACCTGCGACAGCTGACGCAGTCCTCGGTGCGCGGTGCGATCGGCATCGTTCCGCAGGACACGGTGCTGTTCAACGACTCGATACGCTACAACATCCGCTACGGTCGACCCGCCGCCAGCGATGCCGAGGTCGAGGACGCCGCGAAAGCCGCGCACATCCACCACTTCATCGAGTCACTGCCCGATGGTTACGACAGCGAGGTCGGCGAACGCGGCCTGAAATTGTCCGGTGGCGAAAAACAGCGCGTGGCGATCGCGCGTGCACTGCTCAAGAATCCGGCCATCCTGATCTTCGACGAGGCGACCTCGGCACTGGATTCCGCGAGCGAAAAAGCCATCCAGTCCGAACTCGACCGCATCGCCGTCGGCCGCACCACGCTGGTGATCGCACACCGCCTGTCGACCGTGATGGACGCCGACGAAATCCTGGTGATGGATGCCGGCGATATCGTCGAGCGCGGCAACCACGCCGCATTGATCGCCCGCGATGGCCACTACGCCGCGATGTGGCGCTTGCAGCAGCAGACCGCAGCGGCGGATGCGGCCACGGTGTAGAAAACCGCGGTTGGCAGGTGCTTGGCAGGAGCGACGCAAGTCGCGAACGCCACGATCGTTGACAGTCGCGTTCGCGACTTGCGTCGCTCCTACCATCGTCATCAAAACGGCATCGGCAGGCCCAGATACGGCGCCGCCAGCCAATAGATGCCGGCGAACACCAGCGCCCACATCGCCAGCTTGAGCACGAAGCCGACAACCTTGATCGCCAGATAGAGGCCAACGATCACCACGATGATTCCGAGCCAGCTCATTGTCCGGTTTCCGCAGGAAGAATGCTGGCGAGTCTAGCCGATGCCGGCGCTGAAACCTTGGCCACGGGCAATCGGTGTAGTCTTTCCCCGTCCCGGCCAAAGGGTGCGCTGAAGACCATGCAGACAGGCACGTTCTTCCAATATCCCAGCGAGCCCGCGCAGCGCGCGGAGCCGGCGATGTCGCTGCTGCCCAAGGCCGGCAAGGAAGATTGGGAGCGCCTGCTGGCGCATACCTCGGCGCGCCGGTTCGTCGCCGGCGAATGGCTGATGCACGAAGGCGACCGTGACGACGCGCTGTATTTCCTCGCCGAGGGCGACCTCGAAGTATTGCTGCCCACCGGCCGCAACGGCGCGACGCGGCAACTGGCGGTGATCCGCGCCGGCTCGGTGGTCGGCGAACAGGCATTCCTCGATCGACAACCACGCTCGACGCATATCCGCGCGCTCAGCAATGGCGAGGTCTACCGCCTGAGCCGCGAAGCCTTCCTGGTTTTTTCCGCGCGCGAACCAGCGCTGGCCCGCGAACTGCTGATGGACATGGGCAGGATCGTTTCGCTGCGTCTGCGCGAAACCACGCGTCTGCTGGCGAAAAACTCCCGCTGAGGCATGGCCACCACGCGCGCCACGCAGTTTCCGAATTATCTTGAGCGTCGGCGTTGGCTGCCGATCTGGGTATGGCATGTGCTGCGTGCGCTCAGCCTGCTCGCCACGCTGGGCTTCATCGGCGTGTGCCTGCTGAAGCCGGCCTTCGCGCTGCAATGGTTCTGGCAGATCGTCGTACCGCTGCTGCCTTTGCTGTTCTGGTTGCTGCCCGGACTGTGGCGCAACCTGTGCCCGCTGGCTGCGAGCAATCAGCTGCCGCGGCTGTTCGGGCTCAGTGCGGGATTCACGCTGCCGGCTTTGCCACGTCGCTATGCGCCGCTGGTCGGGCTGGCGATGCTGTTCGTGTTGATCCCGATGCGGCATGTGCTGTTCGATCACGACGCGCACGCGCTGGCCTTGCTGATCGGCGAAGCACTCGGACTTGCCCTGGTCGGCGGCCTGTTTTTCAAGGGCAAGAGCGGCTGGTGCGGCAGCTTCTGTCCGCTGCTGCCGGTGCAACGCCTGTACGGGCAAACGCCGCTGGCGGTGATCAGCAACAGCCATTGCCAACCTTGCGTCGGCTGCACGCGCAACTGCTACGACTTCAATCCGCAGGTCGCCTGGCTCGCCGATCTGCACGACGACGATCCCGGCTACGGCGACGACCGCCGCCTGCTCGCGGGCATCCTGCCGGGATTGATCGTCGCCTATTACACGCTGCCTTGGCAGGGCGTGCCGCTGTGGTCGCTCTACCTGCATTTCGGTCTGTATTGCCTGATCGGCATCGGCGCCTACTGGCTGCTGGAAATCGTGCTCAAGACCAGCGCGCAACGCATCACGGCCTTGTTCGCCGTCGCATGCCTCAACATTTTCTATTTCTTTTCCGCGCCCGTGCTCGCGCACGGCCTGATCGCATTGGGTGTGCCCCTGCCCGATCCGGCCTTCGCGATCGCACTGCGCATCGCGGTCGCGGCGTATTCGTTGTTCTGGCTGCTGCGCACCTTCCGCAAGGAGCAAGCCTTCCTTGCTGAAAGCAATGCCAGCACCGGCCCGACCCAAGCCGACGCCGGCGCACTGTCCGACCATCGCCTCGGACGCCAGGGCGATCCGCTGGTACTGGTCGAACCCGGCGCGAAAAAATTGCCCGCGCAATCGGGGACGTCGTTGCTCGACCTGCTCGAACAAGGCGGCTGCGAGATCAACGCCGGTTGCCGCATGGGTGCCTGCGGCGCAGATCCGGTCGCGGTGATTTCCGGCGCGGATGCGTTGTCGCCGATGAGCGCACGCGAACGCGACACCGTGCAACGTCTGGGCTACGGCGACGGTGTGCGCATGGCCTGCTGTGCCAAGGTGCAGGGCGAAGTCGGCATCCATCTCGATCCACGCGTCGCTGGCAGCAGCGCCGGCAACGACGAACCGATCGCGGTACCGGCGGACCTGCGCCGCATCGTGATCGTCGGCAACGGCATCGCCGGCGTCACCGCCGCCGATGTGCTGCGCCGACACTGGCCGGATGGCGAACTGCACCTGGTCGGCGCGGAAAAACATCCGCTGTACAACCGCATGGCGATCTCGAAACTCATTTACGGCCGCGCTGCGATGAGCGGGCTGCTGTTGATGCCGGAGCGCTGGTACGAAGAGCGCAAGATCACCACCTGGCTCAACACACGTGTGCGCCGCATCGATTGCGCGGCGCAGAAGGTTGAACTCGCCACCGGCGAAACCATCGCCTACGACCGTCTCATCCTTACCGCCGGCAGCGCCGCGCATGTGCCGGCGATCAGCGGCTTCGAACGCCCCGGCGCCTTCGTGCTGCGTACCGCCGACGATGCGATGGCGATCCGCGAATACGTGCAACGCCACGACTGCCGCCAAGCTGTCGTCGCCGGCGGTGGCTTGCTCGGATTGGAAGCGGCGTACGCGTTGTCGCAGCTCGGGCTGCGCGTGCGCGTACTCGAACGCTCCGGGCATCTGCTGTCGCGCCAGCTCGATACCGCCGGCGCGGAATTGCTGCGTGCCTATCTCGAAGGTCTGGGCCTGCAGGTCGCGCATCGCGCCGAACTCGTTGCCGTCGAAGGCAAGGGCAAGGTCGAGCAACTGCTGCTCAGCGACGGTCGAAAAATGTCCGCCGACCTGTTGCTGGTCGCCGCCGGCATCGTGCCCAACCTGCACCTGGGCCGCGACGCCGGCGCCGAATCCGGACGCGGACTGATGGTCGACGAAGGCATGCGCACCAGCCTGCCGAACGTTTTTGCCGCCGGCGATATCGCCGAATTCCGCGAGCGCCCCGGCGAGATCGCCGGCCTGTGGACGCAGGCCGTGGAGCAGGGTCGGGTCGCGGCGATCAATGCTCTCGGCGGCGAGGCCAGCTTCCAGCCAACGCCCCTGCCAACCGTACTCAAGGTCGTGGGTTTCGACATGACCTCGATCGGCGATTTCCGCGGAAAACCGACCGACTTCATCATGAAAGTCTCGGGCCCGGGCAGTTATCGCCGACTGGTCCTGCGCGAGGGTCGCGCGGTCGGCGCAATCTTGCTCGGGCAGCCGCAGCTGGCCGACGCGGTGATCGCTGCGGTCAGTGCCAAGCGCGACCTGCAGGCGCAGGTCGAGGCGCTGCGCGCCGGCGACTGGCGCGGGCTCGCGCAAGCCTAAAGACGCTAGAATCCCGTCAGACCCGGGCGGCAGATGCCGCTTGTTCCACCCCCAGAACCAGGCCCCATGATCGAGCCACGTCCGCTGCCACGCCTACTCGCACCCGCGACGAACCGCCTTTTGCTGCTTTTGTTTTTCGTCGGCGTGAGCGCGGCGGCTTTCGCGCAACAGCCCGATCGACCGCCGCCACCGCCCCCGCCGAACCACGCACCTTTCGGCAACGATCGTCCACCACCGCCACCACCACCGCCGCCCGGATGGAATGCCGGCGCGCCGAACACGCAACCGCCTGCTGCGAGCCCAGTGCCGCCGGCAACTGCCGTCACGCCCGAGCCGACAGCAGCAACGCCAGCCGTCGTCGAAGGCAGCGTCGCCGACCTCGAAAACAAACTCGCCGACGCCCGCCGCAGCAACGACAGCCAGCGGATCGACAGCGCGCTGATTCGTCTGGCCGATGCGCAATTGCAGGCCGGACAAAGCAACGCCGCGCTGCCGCTGCTCGACGAAGCGGTGAATCTGGCTGACCGCTACGACGATGATGCACAGGGTCGCGAAGCCGCACTGATGCTGGCGAAAGCCTATGTCGCGCTCGGCGATACCGGCATGAGCGAGACTTGGACCACGCGCGCCGAACAATTCCGCGAACGCATCGAACGCCGGATCGCGCCGCTGCCGGAAGCCACTGCCGCCACGAGCAACGCTGCACCTGCCGCGGTTCCCGTCGTCGCCAGCGATGCGCAGGTTGCCGACGTCGCGAACAACACCCGTGCGCCGACCTCGCACAACACGATCTGGTTGTGGCTGCTGCTGCCGGCGTTCCTGTTGCTGGCCTGGGCCTGGTTGCGCAGCCAGCGCAAAGCCGACGATCTGCAGGGCGAAACCGAACGCCTCGCCCGCCACCAGAAACATCTGCGCAACGCCCACGAGAACCTGCAGCAGCAGGCCGAGCACCTGCGCCAGACCGCGACCCAGGATGCGCTCACCGGCGCATTGACGCGGCAGGCGTTCGCCAACGATCTGGCCGAACTGCTGCACCACGCGCAGCACTATGGCAAACCGGTCGCTTTCCTTCTTTTCGACCTCGATCACTTCAAGGCGGTCAACGACACCTACGGCCATCTCGCCGGCGATATCGCCCTGAAGATGGTCGCCGGCGTCGTCCGCGAAAATCTCGAGAGCAAGGATCTGTTCGGTCGTTTCGGCGGCGACGAATTCCTGATCGCCTGCATGGACGGCGATGCCACTTCGACGCCGACGCTCGCGGAAAACATCCGCGCTTCGGTGCGCAAGCACGCACTCGACGGCCACGATTCCCTGCACGAAATCAGCGTCAGCATCGGCATCGCCATCGCCGATCGCGAACAGGGCTACGAAATGGCTGCGCTTTTTTCCCGCGCAGATACCGCGCTCTACGCCGCCAAACGCGCCGGACGCGACTGTGTCCGACTCGCCGATGCCAACCTCGCCACGCCGCCGGGCAGCGAATTCCCGCTGCGCAGCCTCGCCGCCACGCCCAACGACATTTGATCCCGTGCCGACGCGCCGGATCCAGCAACCGCCAGTGAGCCCATGACCGAACCCGCACGCCCCAGTTTTCACGGCTTTGAACAGATCCCGCTGCGCGAATACGCCGAGCGCGCCTATCTCGATTATTCGATGTACGTCGTGCTCGATCGCGCCCTGCCCTTCCTCGGCGACGGCCTCAAGCCGGTGCAGCGCCGCATCATCTACGCGATGAGCGAGCTCGGCCTCAACGCCGCCGCCAAGCCGAAGAAGTCCGCACGCACGGTCGGCGACGTGATCGGCAAATTCCACCCGCACGGCGACAGCGCCTGCTACGAAGCGCTGGTGCTGATGGCGCAGCCGTTCTCGTACCGCTATCCGCTGATCGAGGGCCAAGGCAATTTCGGCTCCACCGACGATCCGAAGTCGTTCGCGGCGATGCGTTACACGGAATCGAAACTCACGCCGATCGCCGAAGCCCTGCTGGGCGAACTTGGTCAGGGCACGGTCGACTGGAATCCGAACTTCGACGGCACGCTGGAAGAGCCCACCTGGCTGCCGGCGCGCCTGCCGCATTTGTTGCTCAACGGCACCACCGGCATCGCGGTCGGCATGGCGACGGATGTGCCGCCGCACAACCTCAACGAAGTGGTCAGCGCCTGCATCCGCCTGCTCGACGATCCCGACGCCAGCGTGCGCGACCTCTGCGAACACATCCGCGGCCCCGACTATCCGACCACCGCCGAGATCATCACGCCGGCGGCGGATCTTCTGGCGATCTATGAAACCGGCGGCGGCAGCGTGCGTGCGCGCGCGACCTACACCCGCGAACACAACAACATCGTGCTGACCGCGCTGCCCTACCAGGTGTCGCCGTCGAAGATCATGGAGCAGATCGCGCTGCAGATGCGCGCCAAGAAACTGCCTTGGCTGGAAGACCTGCGCGACGAATCCGATCACGAGAATCCGGTGCGTCTGGTGCTGGTGCCGCGTTCAAACCGCGTCGACGTCGAATCGTTGATGGGCCATCTGTTCGCCACCACCGATCTGGAAAAAAGCTTCCGGGTCAATTTCAACATCATCGGCCTCGACGGCCGGCCGCAGGTCAAAAACCTCAAGACCTTCCTCGCCGAATGGCTGCTGTTCCGCACCGACACCGTGCGCAAGCGCCTCAAGTACCGCCTGGAAAAAGTCGAGCGGCGCCTGCATCTGCTCGACGGTTTGCTGGTTGCGTTCCTCAATCTCGACGAAGTCATCCGCATCATCCGCAGCGAAGACGACGCCAAGCCAGCGTTGATGCTGCGCTTCGGCCTGAGCGAAGACCAGGCCGACTACATCCTCGACACCAAGCTCAAGCAGTTGGCGCGTCTCGAGGAAATGAAGATCCGCGGCGAGCAGGACGAGCTGGCCAAGGAACGCGACAGGATTTCCGGCATCCTCGCCTCGCCTGCCAAGCTCAAGAAGCAGGTCAAGGACGAGCTGTTGGCCGATGCGAAGAAGTTCGGCGACCCGCGCCGCTCGCCGCTGGTGCAACGCGGCGCAGCGCAGGCGATCAGTGAAACCGAACTGGTCGCGAGCGAGCCGGTCACCGTGGTGCTGTCGGCGAAGGGCTGGATCCGCGCTGCCAAGGGTCACGAGGTCGACGCCGCGTCATTGAGTTATCGCGACGGCGACAAACTTCTGCAGGCGGTGCGCGGCCGCAGTACGCAGCAGGTCGCCTTCCTCGATTCGAGCGGGCGCAGTTATTCGGCGCTGGCGCATACGCTGCCCTCGGCGCGCGGCAATGGCGAACCGTTGTCGGGCCGCTTCTCGCCACCGTCCGGCGCGCAATTCACCGGCCTCGCGGTCGCCGACAACGACGCGCGCTTTCTGGTCGCCTCGAGTTTCGGTTACGGCTTCGTCACGCGTTTCGAGAATTTCACCGGCCGCAACAAGGCCGGCAAGCAGTTGATCAACGCCGATGACGCTGCCGATATCCTGCCACCGGCGCCGGTGCACGGCAGCGACGACTGGATCGTCGCGGTCACCAACAGCGGTCATCTGCTGGTGTTCCCGATCGCGGAGTTGCCCGAACTCGACAAGGGCAAAGGCAACAAGCTGATCCAGATTCCGCCGGCGAAGCTGAAATCGGGTGAGGAAAAAGTCATCGCCGTCGCCAGCGTGCGCCAAGGCGGCGAGCTCGTGCTGTTCTGCGGCCAACGCAAACTCGTGCTCGGCTGGCGCGACCTGCAAGCCTACGAAGGCGCACGCGCCTCGCGTGGCAATGGCTTGCCGCGCGGATTCCAGCGCGTGGATGCGGTGGAGACCACCTGAAGCGCGCATCGTCGTAGCGGCCAGCTTGCTGCGGTTGTGTCTGCCTTAAAATCTCATCGTTGCAACCGCGGCGCCGGGACCGACGGGGAATCCGTGCCGGTTCGGTCGACACATCCTGTGTCGAATCACCGTCGCAGGCCATCCATGGCCTGCTCACGGACACACTCCGTCGGCCCCGACGCCGCTATGAAATTGAAGCGTGATTCATCGAAAAGCGAAAAATCTCTTTTGCAATTGGCGATGAGATTTCGGAGCGCTCCCGAAACCCATGGGAAGACTGTGAGCCGGCCAAGGAGGGCCGGCGACGGTGAGTCAGCACAGGATGTGCTGACCGAACCGGCATCGGTCATCCCGTGGGATTCGGGAGCGCGGTTGCGACGAAGAAAGTTCGGCGAGGCGAGCATGGTCGCCAGCACGCTGGCTCCTACGATTCAGAAAGCGTCAGGTTGCCGCGAGATGCACTCCCGCCACCGCGCGTCCCGACGGATCCGCGGCATTCTTGAACGCGGCGTCCCACTCGATCGCCGCCGCCGTCGAGCATGCGATCGACGGACCACCGGGCACCGTGCGGGCACTGTCTTCGCCGGGAAACGCCTGCGCGAACATGCGCCGGTACATCAGCGCTTCTTTCGTGCCGGGCGGGTTGTGCGGAAATTGCCGCGCCGCGCGCGCGAGCTCTGCGTCGCTGATCGTAGCCTCGGCGTGTGCCTTCAGCGAATCGATCCAGCCGTAGCCGACGCCGTCGCTGAATTGCTCTTTCTGCCGCCACAGGATGCGCTCGGGCAAGGCGCCTTCGAACGCCGAGCGCAGCACGGCTTTTTCGATGCGGCCAGCGCGCACGCGCTTGTGTTCGGCATCCATCGACATCGCCACGTCCAGGAATTCCAGATCCAGGAAAGGCACGCGCGCTTCCACACCCCAGGCCGCCATCGCCTTGTTGGCGCGATTGCAGTCGTACAGATGCAGCGCGTCGAGCTTGCGCACGGTTTCCTCGTGGAAAGCTTCGGCTGACGGCGCCTTATGGAAATATAGATAGCCGCCGAAGATTTCATCGGCGCCCTCGCCGGAAAGCACCATCTTCACGCCCATCGCCTTGATGCGCCGCGCCATCAGGTACATCGGCGTCGACGCACGGATCGACGTGACGTCGTAGGTTTCGATATGGCGGATCACGTCTGGCAGTGCGTCCAGACCTTCCTGCACGGTGAACTTGAATTCATGGTGGCTGGTGCCGAGCGCATCGGCAGCGACGCGCGCCGCCGCGAGATCGGGCGAGCCTTCCAGTCCGATCGCGAACGAATGCAGGCGCGGCCACCAGGCTTCCTCGCGATCGTCGCTTTCGACGCGATGGCGTGCGAACTGCGCGGCACATGCCGCGACCAGGGAAGAATCCAGACCACCGGAAAGCAGCACGCCATACGGCACGTCGGTCATCAGCTGGCGATGCACCGCCGATTCCAGCGCCGCGCGCAGCGTCGTCGGTCCGACCTCGACGCCGCGCGTGACTTCATAATCGCGCCAGTCGCGCGCCCAGTAACGCACCGGCGTGCCGATGCGGCTGTCGAGGTAGTGGCCGGGCGGAAATACCTCGATGTCGGCGCAGACACCGACCAGCGCCTTCATTTCCGAGGCGACATGCAGGCGGCCCTCGCTGTCGTGGCCGGTGTAGAGCGGACAGACGCCAAGCGGATCGCGTGCGATCAGGTAGCGCTTTTCAACCGCATCCCAGAGTGCGAACGCGAAGATGCCGTTGAGCTTGCCGAGGAAATCGACACCGTGTTCGCGATACAGCGCGTTGATCACCTCGCAGTCGGAATCGGTCTGGAAATCGTAGCGTTCGTGCAATTCCTGGCGCAGTTCGCGGTGGTTGTAAATTTCGCCATTCACCGCCAGCGCCAGTCCGCCATCGGCCGAACGCAACGGCTGCGCGCCCGAGGAAACGCCGACGATGGCGAGGCGTTCGTGCACCAGCATCGCCTGGGCATCGACATAGACGCCGCTCCAGTCGGGGCCGCGATGACGCTGGCGCGCACTTTGCGCCAAAGCCTGCAGACGCAAGGCGGACAGGTCGACGCCTGCCGCGATATCGAAGATGCCGAGAATCGAACACATGATCGTTGCTCCGTGAAATTGAAAGGCACAAAACAAAAAACCCGCACTTTTCAGTGCGGGCCGTGGGATTGGGGCTGTTGCTAGTTTCGCTACGCCTAATCGCCGACCCGCCTGCGCGTCCGGTTATTGTTGTTGGCGTTATTGTTCAGGCATGCGCTGAGCGGACCCTTGACGGTCCGGTGCGCGGAAAGAGTGCTGGCCTGAAAACGATGCATGGCCCGATTGAAGCCGATTGCCGGCCGTCGCGCAAGTGGCCGGCATGAATTGGCGCGGCCGCGCTGCCTTTGATAGCCCCGGCAGCTCTCATCGCGATGGCGACCGCTGCCACATTTCGGTTCCCACGATCGGCTAGCATTCGCTGTCCCGCCGGAGCCCCATCATGACCCGACTGCCGCGCCTGTTGTTGCGCCTGATCCTTGTGTTGCTTTTGCTCGTGATCTTGGCCCTCGCAACCGGCTGGTGGGCGATGCGCGGCAGCCTGGCCACGCTCGACGGTGAGCTCTCGCTGCCCGGCCTGTCGGCGCCCGTGCAAGTCGAACGCGATGCCCTGGGCGTAGTCACCATCCACGCGGCAAATCAGGTCGACGCTGCGCGCGCGCTCGGTTACGTGCACGGCCAGGAACGTTTCTTCGAGATGGACCTGCTGCGCCGATCGGCCGCCGGCGAACTGTCCGAGCTCTTCGGCAAGATCGCGATCGAAAAGGACAAGACCGCGCGCGTGCATCGCCTGCGCGCACGCATCATGGAAAACATGACCGCGGTCGCCGGCGACAAGATGCCGGTGTTGCAGGCGTATACCGATGGCGTCAATGCCGGCCTGGACAGTCTGCGCGTGCGGCCCTGGGCATACCTCCTGCTCGGCAGCAAACCGCGGCCCTGGCAGCCAGCCGACACCGCGCTGGCCGGTTACGCGATGTTCTTCGATCTGCAGGATGAAGCGAATTCGCGCGAGCTCGCACTGTGGAAAATGAAACAGGTCGTTCCCGATGCGCTCTATCAGTTGATCGCCGCCGATGGCAGCGAATGGGATGCGCCGCTGTTCGGCGCGGCGCGCGGCAACGTAGCGCTGCCGATGCCTGATGTTCTTGATCTGCGCAAACTTCCGATGCCGGACAAGGACAGCGGCACTGTCGATTCCGAACCCGGCGCGCCCGGCAGCAACAATTTCGCCGTCGCCGGTGCGCTGACGAAAGACGGCCGCGCGATCGTCGCCGATGACATGCACCTGGGCCTGCGCGCACCGAACATCTGGTTCCGCGCGCGCCTGCTGTATCCGGATGCGCGCGCCCCCGACGGCAAGGTCGATGTCGGCGGTTTCACCCTGCCCGGCATTCCCGCGGTAATCGTCGGCAGCAACACGCATGTCGCCTGGGGTTTCACCAATAGTTACGGCGACTGGCTGGATTTCTATCGCGTCGATTGGCTCGATGCCGGCAAGACCCGCTACCGCGTGCCGGAAGGCGAACAGAAGTTGCGAGTCACGCACGAAACCATCCTGGTCAAGGGCGAAGCCGACGTGGATTTCATCGTGCGGGAAACCCGCTGGGGCCCGATCGTCAAGGATCAGAACGACGGCAGCGCGCTGGCATTGCGCTGGACGGCGCAGTTGCCCGGTTCGCTCAATCTCGATCTCGCTGATCTCGCGCGTGCCGGCGGTCTCGATGCCGGGCTCGCGGTCGCGGATGTCGCCGGAATTCCCGCGCAGAATCTCGTCATCGGCGACAGCAGCGGCCGCATCGCCTGGCGACTGACCGCGAAGATGCCGCTGCGAAGCGGCAATTGCAACGCGAAGGAACCCTTGACCGTGGCTGCGCCCTGCCGTTGGAGCGGTTGGCTTGCCGCCACGGAAAATCCGAGCCTGATCGACCCTGCGAACGGCCGGCTGTGGACCGCGAACGCGCGCGTCGTCGACGGTGACGCGCTGCGTCTGATCGGCGACAACGGCTATGCCAATGGCGCGCGTGCGCGGCAGATCCGCGACGATCTGCTGGCGAAGGATCGCTTCGACGAACGTGATCTGCTGGCGATCCAGCTCGATGATCGCGCGCTCTTCCTGCAGCGCTGGTGGACCTTGCTGCGCGCGCATGCGCTGGCATCGAACGACCCGGCCTGGAAGGAAATCGAAGCCGCGACGCGGCGCTGGGATGGCCGCGCCGCGCCGGACTCGGTGAGCTATCGCGTCGTGCGCGCCTGGCGTCTGGCGGTGATCGATCGCATCAAGAAAGGTTTGATGGCTCCGGCGATGGCAGAGCTCGGCAAGGATTTCGTGATGCCCGACCTTCCGCAGATCGAAGGCGTCGCCTGGGAACTGGTGTCGCTGCGGCCCGAGCATCTGCTGCCGCGGAAATTTTCCAGCTGGGATGCCTTGCTGCTCGACGCCGCGCGCGAAACCACCACCGATCTCGATCGTCAGGGCCCACTTGCGCAGCGCACCTGGGGCGAGCGCAACACTGCGCATATCTGCCATCCGCTCGCGCGCGCCCTGCCCGGTTTCGCGAAATCGCTGCTGTGCATGCCCGCCGAAGCACTCGCCGGCGACGTGAACATGCCACGCGTGGTCGGTCCGGAATTCGGCGCCTCGGAACGCATGGTGGTGTCGCCTGGCCACGAGGCCGACGGCATCATCCACATGCCCGGCGGACAAAGCGGCAACCCGCTATCGCCATTCTGGGGCGCTGGCCACGAAGCCTGGGTACGTGGCGAGCCGACGCCGTTCCTGCCGGGCAAGACGACGCACACGATGAGGTTGAGCCCCGGCGACAAATAATTTCATTGCTGGAGGTAGGAGCGACGCAAGTCGCGAACACCTCACATCGTCGGAACATCCGTTGGCGGCGTGTTCGCGACTCGCGTCGCTCCTACAGCCGCTCCTACAAGAGCAACAGCTTTTCCGCGACCTCGCGATAGATCGCCGGCAGGCGCAGCAGCTCATCCACGGCGACGCGTTCGTCGATCTTGTGGATGCTGGCGTTGATCGGGCCCATCTCGATGACCTCGGCGCCCAACGGCGCGATGAAGCGTGCGTCGGAGGTGCCCCCGCCGGTGTTCTCGTCGGGTACAACGCCGCAACGTGCGATCAATACTTCGCGCGCGGCACGGCGCAGCTTGCCTTCGCGCGTGAGAAAGGGCTCGCCACCGCGATGCCAGCGGATCTCGTATTCGAGTCCGTGACGATCGAGCACGGCATGCACCTCGCGCTCCAATGCCTCGGCCTGCCAGCCCGGGTTGTAGCGGAAGTTGAACACCACCTCGCAGGCCCCGGGAATCACATTGTTGGCGCCGGTACCGGCGTGGATGTTGGAAATCTGGAAACTCGAGGCCGGGAACTCCGGCGCATCGGCCGGATAACCTGCATCCCACTGCCGGGCGCAAAGCTCGGCCAGCGGCACCATCGCCTGGTGGATCGGATTGCGCGCGCGTTCGGGATAGGCGACGTGGCCCTGGATGCCGCGCACCGTCAGCGTGCCCGACAAGGTGCCGCGACGTCCGACGCGCAACAGATCGCCAAGCTGCTTGATCGAGGAAGGCTCGCCGGTGACGCAGTAGTCGATGCGCTGCCCGGTGGCGCGGAAATGCTCGGCGACCTTGCGCACGCCATCGATGGCATCGCCTTCTTCATCAGAAGTCAGCAGCACGGCGATGGTACCGGCGTGATCGGGATGCGCCGCGACGAAATCTTCCGCTGCAATCACGAAGGCCGCGACACTGCCTTTCATGTCGGCGGCACCGCGACCATAGAGATGGCCATCGCGGATGGTCGGCACGAACGGATCGCTGTTCCAGTCCTCTTTCGGCCCGGTCGGCACGACATCGGTATGACCAAGAAAAACCAGCACCGGCGAACCGTGGCCGTGCGTCGCCCAGAGATTTTTCACCGGACCGAACGGCAGATTTTCGATGCGGAATCCGGCATTCGCCAGGCGTGCAGCGATGAGTTCCTGGCAGCCCTCGTCTTCGGGAGTCACCGAAGGGCGGGAGATCAGATCGCAGGTGAATTCGAGGACGTTGGGGCGGGTGGTCATGGGCTCACTTTACCTTGCGGGCGATTTGAATGCCCCTCACCCTGCCCCTCTCTCCGCAAACAGGAAGAGGGGATCATCTGCTGCAGAGAACGGTCGTGGCCAACAATCATCACGCCGCAAGAGTCTATTTCGCCACGCCAAATCGTTGTTTGAAGCCATTGTCGGTAAACCCGACGCTGACCGCGCCATCGTCGGTGACGACCACCGGCCGCTTGATCAGCGCGGGATATTCCTTGAGCAGCAGCGTCCATTCCGGATCGCTCTGCGGCGACTTGCGCGGCTCCGGCAGCGTGCGCCAGGTGGTTGAAGCACGGTTGATGAGCTTGTCCCAGCCGCCGAGTTGCTTCGCCCATTGCCTCAGCGTTTCCGGCGACTGCCGCTGCGCGCGGTAGTCGATAAAGTCGTGTGCGATACCGAAGCGCGTCAGCCAGTTCTTCGCCTTCTTGCAGGTATCGCAATTGTCGAGGCCGTATAACGCCGTCATGTCAGCTCCTTTCCGGAATTCGCTCAACGACCGGAGCGTGCGCGATCCGTGCGTTGGATCAGATCTTCCGCAAGCGGATGACGCGCGAATGGATTGAAGGAAAAATTCTTCGGCGGAATAAACGAAACCTCATCTCCGAATTTCCCAGGTTTTCGCAGGCGCAGGCTCAAGCGCGGCGGGTTGGTCATGCGCGACATGCTGATGTTCATGACGTCGGACAGGAGTATCCGATCCTCGACACCGCGCCTGCGAATGATCAAGGCATCGCCGGAATCCTGTACCTCGTCCGCCAGATCCCAGATCAGCAGACGGAACATGAGCGCACCGAACAGCACCATGACCACGGGTATGACGAGAAACACCGGATCCTTCCTGACCGCGCCGCCAAGTACGCTGACAAGAGTGAACACGCTCAGGAATCCCAGCCAGATGACCGGGAAGATCTTCTTGATGAAGAAGGTCTGTCGCGAGGAAATGACCCTCACTCCACCGCCCCACGCAGCAACTCGTTCACCGATGTCTTGCTACGCGTCTTCTCGTCGACCTGCTTGACGATCACCGCGCAATACAGCGAATACTTGCCATCGGCCGAGGGCAGCGAGCCGGAGACGACGACGCTGCCGGCGGGTACGCGGCCGTAGCTCACTTCGCCGGTCGCGCGGTTGTAGATGCGTGTGCTCTGGCCGATGAACACGCCCATGCCGATCACGCTGCCGCGTTCGACGATCACGCCTTCGACCACCTCCGAACGCGCGCCGATGAAGCAGTTGTCCTCGATGATCGTCGGCGCGGCCTGCAATGGCTCCAGCACGCCGCCGATGCCGGCGCCGCCGGAAATGTGGCAGTGCGCGCCGACCTGCGCGCAGGAACCGACGGTTGCCCAGGTATCGACCATCGTGCCGATGCCGACGTGCGCGCCGATGTTGACGAAACTCGGCATCAGCACGACGTCCTTGCCGATGTGCGCGCCGCGGCGCACCACCGTGCCGGCGACGACGCGGGCGCCGAGCTCACGGAAATCATTTTCGTCAAAGCCTTCGAAACGCGTCGGCACCTTGTCCCAGTAGGGGCCCGGTGCGCCTTCGACGAGCTGCATGTCGTTGCAGCGGAAATACAGCAGCACGGCTTTCTTCAACCATTCGTTGACCTGCCAGCCACCGCCGCGCATCGGTTCGGCGACGCGCAGGCGTCCGGATTCGAGCAATGCGACGACCTCTTCCACCGCCGGTCGCGTCGAGCCGTCGATTTCCGTTGCGGTCAGGCTGGCGCGGCGCTCGAAGGCATCTTCGATGGTCGCGCGCAGTTCGGCCTCAGCGGGCGGATGCTGATTTGCCATGGTGTTGTTCTCCTTCGGCGCAGGCGATCAGGGCGCTGCGCAATGGTTGCAGGGATTCGGCATCGCCCAGCGCGTGGTCGTGCTGGTCGCTGAGCAGGAAAAAATCCTCGACGCGTTCACCGAACGTGGCGATGCGCGCGTCATGCACGCGCAGGCCGTTGGCACGCAGCACCTGCGCGATGTCGGCGAGCAGGCCGGGGCGATCGGTACAGACCAGGCTCAAGCGCGTGCGTTCGCTACCGGCAACCGCATCGAAATCCACGCGCACCGGCACGCGGAAATGCCGCAGTTGCCGCGGTGTCGCGCGACGCGCTGGCCTGACCTGCGAGGGATCGCGCAGCGCGCCGAGCAGTGTCTGCGCGATGCGCACCGGGTCGGGCGTGTGCGCGCTGGCCAGTGCCTGGAAGCTGTCGAGCACGTAGCCATCGGTCGAGGTGAGGATGCGCGCATCGAGCACGCTCATGCCGAGGCGATCGAGCGTGGCGACCAGCGCCGCAAACAAACCGTCGCGGTCGTGCGAACGCACGAATATTTCCAGCGCGCCGGGATGATCGTGGCTGCGCACCAGAACCTGCGAAGCGAGCGCGGCGTGCGCGAGCACGCCTTGCGTCTGCCAGACCAGCTGCTCGGGGCGATAGCGCAGAAAAGCTTCTTCGGGAAACGTCGCCCACAAGGTCTGGATCGCGGTTTCGTCGAAACCGAGGTCGAGCAGTTTCGCCAGCGCCATGTTGCGCGTGTCGGCGATGATGTCGCCGGCGTTGAGCGGATTTTCCAGGCCGCGACGCAGGGCGTAACGCGTGGCCGTGTAAAGATCGGCAAGCAGCCGGTCCTTCCAGGCGTTCCAGAGTTTTGGACTGGTGCCGGCGATGTCGGCGCAGGTGAGCAGATAGAGATAGTCGAGATGCTCGCGATCGGCCACGCGCGTGGCAAAACGGGTGACGACCTCGGGATCGGAAATATCCTGGCGCTGTGCGGTCACCGACATCAGCAGATGTTCGCGCACCAGCCAGACCAGCAGTTCGGTGTCGGCGAGTGGGAGTTCGTGCGCCTCGGCGAACACGCGCACGTCGTCGGCGCCGAGTTGCGAATGATCGCCGCCACGACCCTTGGCGATGTCATGAAAAAGCCCGGCGATGAGCAGAAGAAACGGCTTGCGCAGGCGCGGCACCACTTCCTGCGGCAGCGCGAAACCCTCGACCGGGCCGCTCAGGAATCCGTCCATGAAACGCAGCACGGTCAGTGTGTGCTGATCGACCGTGTAGACGTGGAACAGGTCGTACTGCATGCGCCCGGAAACCTTTCCGAACTCCGGCAGGTAGCGCGCAAGCACGCCCAGCCGCGCCATGCGCTTGAGCATCGGCACGGCACGCGCTTCCGACAACAGGGCGATGAACTGCGCGCGCACTTCGGCGGGTTGTTCGCGATACGGCTTGATCAACGGCAGCGATTCCGCAAGCGCGCGTGCGGTTTCCGAATGCAGGCCACGCGCGACATCGATGCGCGACCAGACGCTGAAAAGCTGCAGTACGCGGCTCATGTCGCCAGCGATCTGAGCGGTATCGACCATCGCCAGATAGCCGTGACGCAACACGTACCCGGGCTCGACCGGCACCGGCGTGGTTTCGCCCGACAATTGTTCCTCGAAGCGCTGCAGCAGGCGATCGTTGATGCGCAGCATGGTCGCGGCGGCGCGGAAGAACCCCTGCATCATCTGTTCGACGGCGAGGTTGTCCTCGGCATCGCTCAGGCCCATCAGTGCCGCCAGCGTCTTCTGGTGATCGAATACCAGACGTTCCTCGCGCCGTGGCGCGACCAGGTGCAGGCCGAAGCGCAGTTTCGCCAATACCCGCCATTCGCGTTCGAGCGTCGCGCATTCGTCTTCGCCGAGCAGGCCCAGCGGCACCAGCGCGCGCAGGCCGGGCACGCCGTAAAGGCGCATGCCCATCCAGGTGACGGTGTGCAGGTCGCGCAAGCTGCCCGGGCCTTCCTTGAGATTGGGCTCGAGATTGTCGGCGGTGTCGTTGTAACGCGCATGCCGTGCGCGTTGTTCCTCGCGCTTGGCCTCGAAATATTTTTTCGGCGGCCAGAGTTTTTTCGGCGCCAGCGCGGCGGCCAGTTCGCTGCGTGCGGCGTCGCTGCCGGCGAGCGTGCGCAATTCCATCATCGAAGTCAGCGTGGCGATGTCGTTCTTCGCGGCATCGACGCATTCGCGCAGCGAACGCAGCGCGTGGCTGGCGGCGAGGCCGGCATCCCAGAGCAGCGCGATGAAGCGCGAGATCGCCGGCAGGGATTTCTTCTGGAATTTCGGCTCGGCCAGCACCAGCAGGTCGATGTCCGATTGCGGATACAACTCGCCACGGCCATAACCACCGGTCGCGAGCAGGGACAGCGCGGGATCGTCGTTGAGGCAGCGCGTCCAGGCCGACGCCACGACCGCATCGATCGCCGCGCACTGCCGCGCGATCAGGCGTTCGATGCCCTCGCCTGCCGAATACGCTGCCTGCAGCGCGGCGCGTTGCTCAGCCAGGGCGGCGCGGACGGCGTCGCGCCAGGCTTGGTCGTTGCCGACCTGAGTCAGGGTTGCCGCCAGGGGATCGGCGGCCGCGCTCACAGATCGTTGTCGTCGCCCGGCACGCGGGTGAGGATTTCCACGCCATCGGCGGTGACCAGCACCGTGTGCTCCCACTGCGCCGACAGCGAGCGGTCCTTGGTGACCACGGTCCAGCCATCGGGCATCAGGCGGGTGTGGCGGGCACCTTCGTTGATCATCGGCTCGATCGTGAAGGTCATGTTCTCCATCAGCCGGAAACCTTCGCCGGGCTTGCCGTAATGCAGCACCTGCGGATCTTCGTGATAGACGCGGCCGATGCCGTGGCCGCAGTACTCGCGCACCACCGAGAAGCGCTCGGCCTCAGCATATTGCTGGATGGCGTTGCCGATATCGCCCAGCGTGGCGCCGGGCTTGACGGTGCGGATGCCGCGGAACATCGCCTCGCGGGTGACGTCGACCAGGCGCCGGGCGATCACCGAGGCATTGCCGACCACATACATGCGGCTGGTGTCGCCGTGGAAACCGTCCTTGATCACGGTGACATCGATATTGATGATGTCACCGTCCTTGAGAATCTTGGCTTCGGTCGGGATGCCGTGGCAGATGACGTTGTTGACCGAGGTGCAGACCGTCGCCGGGAAGCCCTTGTAGCCAACGTTGGCCGGGATCGCCTGCTGCACGTTGACGATGTGATCGTGGCAGATGCGGTCGAGTTCGGCGGTGCTGACGCCGGCTTTCACGTGCGGGGCGACGATTTGCAGCACTTCCGCGGCCAGGCGGCCGGCGACGCGCATCTTGGCGATGTCTTCGGGGGTCTTGATGGACACTTTCATGCCCGGATTATCCAACACTTGCGGGCACTTAGGCCAGACGAGTAGAATGCGCGGCTCGCCCGGGACCCCCTGGGCGAACGCCCACGCCGAGCGTCATCGGTGAATTCGCACACCTGGCTACAACCCGCTCCGGGGTGCCTGGATCCAAGGATCCGGGTTCGAAGCGGCGGTCAGGTGGAGGCCCAACCCCGGAACCATCAAAGCCGTAGATCCGGCTGGTTCCCTATTCAAAGGCTACTCCCATGCCCCAAGTCACCATGCGTCAGATGCTGGAAGCCGGCGTCCATTTCGGCCACCAGACCCGCTACTGGAATCCCAAGATGGGCCCGTTCATCTTCGGCGCCCGCGGCAAGATCCACATCATCAATCTCGAAAAAACCCTGCCGCTGTTCACCGACGCGATGAATTTCGTCTCGGCGCTGGCGCAGAAGCGCGGCACCATCCTGTTCGTCGGCACCAAGCGTTCGGCCCGCGACGTGGTCAAGGAAGAAGCCGAGCGTTGCGGCATGCCGTACATGAGCATGCGCTGGCTGGGCGGCACGCTGACCAACTTCCGTACCGTCAAGCAGTCGGTGTCGCGCCTGAAGGAACTCGAAGCCGGTGAAACCGACGGCACGTTCCAGAAGATGGTCAAGCACGAAGTGCTGGGCCTGCGTCGCGAGCGCGAGAAGCTCAATGCTTCGCTCGGCGGCATCAAGGACATGAACCGCCTGCCCGACGCGCTGTTCGTGATCGACATCGGCCACGAAAACATCGCCGTGCAGGAAGCCAAGAAGCTCGGCATCCCGGTGATCGCGGTCGTCGATACCAACTACGATCCGACCCTGGTCGACTACCCGATCCCGGGCAACGACGACGCCATCCGCGCCGTGCAGCTGTACGCCCGTGCCGCCGCCGACGCCGTGCTCGAAGGCAAGGCCGCCGCGCCGTCGGCCGCCAACGTCCGCGAAGAAGACTTCGCCGAAGCCGCTGCCGGCGAAGGCGAAGACAAGAAGGGCCCGCGCCGCGCCCCGGCCAGGAAGGCCCCGCCGCGCAAGCCGCAGGCCA
>NZ_DATGBO010000094.1:0-7993 GCF_035312645.1 Arenimonas sp. | reverse complement strand
CGTTGAACAATACGCAGGCGGCGCCCGCCTGCAGGCGCAACACTTTCACCAGGTGCGCGCTCGCCGCTTCCGGCAGCGCGAAACGTTGCCCGATCGCGAGCGGAAGTTCGACGAAGCTGCGAAGGATGCGCATCAGGTCGTGGCCTCTTCGATGGCGGCGGTGGTGCCGCGGGCGAGGTGCTGCAGTTCTTCGTCGTCGATGCAATAAGGCGGCATCCAGTACAGCACGTCGCCGAGGGGTCGCAAAACGACGCCGTTGCGCAAACCGGAAACATAGGCCTTCAGGCCGCGGCGATCGGATGGCTTCATTTCGATCGCGAGGATCATCCCGGTCTGGCGCACATCCAGTACTTCCGGATGCGCGGCGAACGGCGCCGCGAGCGCGGCCATGCGCTTTGCGGTTTCGCGATTGCGCGCCAGCACCGGCTCCGATGCAAAGATCGACAGCGATGCCAGCGCCGCCGCGCAACCCAGCGGATTTCCGGTGTAGCTATGCGAATGCAGGAAGGCGCGCTCGCGGCTATCGTCAAGAAATGCTTCGTAGACATGCGCGGTGGTCAGCACCGCCGACATCGGCATGAAGCCGCCGGTCAGGCCTTTCGACAGACAGAGAAAATCCGGACTGATGCCGGCCTGTTCGCAGGCGAACATCGTGCCGGTGCGGCCGAAGCCGACGGCGATCTCGTCGGCGATCAAGTGCGCGCCGTGACGATCGCAGATTTCGCGCGCGCGGCGCACGTAGGCTGGATGATGCATGCGCATGCCGCCGGCGCATTGCACCAGCGGCTCCAGAATCAATGCGCAGATCTCGCCTTCGTGCGCGGCGAAGATCGCTTCCAGCTCATTGGCGCGGCGCAGCGCAAAAGCTTCGGGGCTTTCGCCGGGCGCGGTGTCGAAAGCATCCGGGGACGGCGCGAATATCGGCTCGAGCAGCAGCGGCGCGTACACGCGGCGATACAGCGGGATATCGCCCATCGACAGCGCGCCGATGGTTTCGCCGTGATAGCCGTTGCGCAAAGCGATGAACTTCTTGCGCCGGGTGTCGCCGCGATTGAGGAAGCTGTGGAAACTCATCTTCAACGCGACTTCGATCGCCGCCGATCCGTTGTCGGCATAGAACACGCGCGCCAGTCCCGACGGCGCCAGTGCCAGCAGTTTTTCCGCCAGCAGCAGGCCGGGTTCGTGCGAGAAACCGGCGTAGATCACGTGCTCCAGTTCCAGCGCCTGCCGGCCGATCGCTTCGGCAATCCGCACCTCGCCGTGGCCGAATAGATTGGTCCACCAGGAGCTGACCGCATCGAGATAGCGCCGGCCATCGACACCTTCCAGCCAGACGCCGCGGCCGCGCCGGATCGGCAGCAGCGGCAGGGTGTTGGGGTGTTCGGCCATCTGCGTGCACGGGTGCCAGAGCACGGCCAGATCGCGCGTCCGCATGTCGTCGGCCTCTGCTAGCATCCGCGCATTGATTTCATTTTCCGCCATGCGCCCATGATCCCGACCAATCGCTGTCCTGTCCATTCCCGCAGCCGGACGGCTGCTGCAGGAGCAGCGTGATGCCGACGCTGCCGCTGATCCATGCACGTGAAGAGGTTGAGTCCGGCGGCTATCGCCGCGAAACCCTCGATCTCGAATTTTCCAACGGCGAGCGCCGGCGCTACGAGCGCCTGAAGAGCCGCGGCCATGGCGCGGTGATGATCGCGGCGATTCCCGAGCCGGGTACGATCCTGCTGATCCGCGAATACGCCGCCGGCGTGCATCGCTACGAACTCGGTCTGCCCAAGGGTCGCATGGATGCCGGCGAAGGCATCCTCGAGGCGGCCAATCGCGAGCTCAAGGAAGAAACCGGTTTCGGCGCGCGCAAGCTCACCCATCTGCGTTCGATCACGCTCGCACCGGGCTACATGACCCACGAAATCCAGCTCGTGCTCGCCGAGGATCTGTATCCCGAACGCTTGCCCGGCGACGAACCCGAGGAGCTGGAAATCGTGCCGTGGAAACTCGACGCCTTGCACGAACTGGTGTTGCGCGAGGATTGTTCGGAAGGCCGCTCGCTGGCGGGCATGTTCATCGTGCGCGAAATATTGGCGAACCGCGCATGAGCATCGATCACCAAGCGGTACTGCGGCTGGCGCGCGAGGCCGGCGCCGCGATCATGGCGATCTATGCGCAGGATTTCGCGGTCGAGCACAAACAGGACCTGTCACCGTTGACCGCCGCCGACATGGCCGCGCATCACCTCATCGTCGATGGCCTGGCCGTGCTCACACCGGACGTGCCGGTGCTGTCGGAAGAGTCGGCGTCGATCGGCTGGGAAGTGCGCCGGCAATGGCGTCGCTACTGGCTGGTCGATCCGCTCGATGGCACGCGCGAATTCGTCAAGAAGAACGGCGAGTTCACCGTCAACATCGCGCTGATCGAGGACGGCGTGTCTGTCTTCGGCGTGGTCTACGCGCCGGCGCTGGACGAAATGCTTTACGGCCTGCGTGGCGTCGGCGCCTTCGTGCGCGATGGCGGCAGCGACGTGCCGGTAATGGCGCGGCGCCCAGCGCTCGCGCCGTTGCGCGTGGCTGCGAGTCGCTCGCATATGGACGCACGCACCGCCGCCGCGATCGAGCGCATGGGCGAAGTGCAGACGCTGGGCCTGGGCTCGTCGCTGAAATTCTGCCGCCTCGCCGAAGGTCGCCTCGATATCTATCCGCGTTTCGGCCCGACCTCGGAATGGGATACCGCCGCCGGTCAGGCGGTATTGGAAGCCGCGGGCGGCGTGGTGCTACGCCTGGATGGCAGCGTGCTTTCCTACAACACGAAAGATTCGTTGCTCAATCCGGATTTCATTGCGTTGGGCGATGGCGACTTGCCGTGGAGCGACTGGCTAACGGACCAGCTTTGATGGGTTCGAACAGAGAGTTCCGGGTCGACGATCTTGTTCGCCGCATTTCCTATTCCGGGTTGAGATGGATCATTGGATCTGCCGTCAGCGGCGCGATTTGCTTCGGGAGCTACGCTGTCGTCTATCGTGATTGGCATGTCGGCTCGATTGTTGGGTCGGTTGTTGCGCTGGTGCTCTTCGGATCCTCGGCTGGTTTCGAGATGCTTGCCTTCCGCAAGCAATGTCGCATCCCATTGTGGTCACGGAATGCGATCACGCCGGTTTGTCTTGCTGCGCTTTGGTCCGGGTTGGCTGGCCAGCTGTTTCTGGTGTCCCTGTTTTTCTTGCATGGGTCTGCAGTAACCATGATGGATGTCATAGCGGTGTTTGCCGTATGTGCGGTTCCAGGTGCAATGATCGCTTCGTTGCCGGCGATTTGAGTTTGATGTCTTCGCGAGCCGAAACAATGAATGGAAATGACGACATCAGTACGCTCTTGCAAATCATGGAGCGCCTGCGCGATCCCGCGACGGGCTGCCCCTGGGACGTGAAGCAGGATTTTTCCACGGTCGCGCCGTACACGATCGAAGAAGCCTACGAAGTGGTGGATGCGATCGATCGCGGCGACATGGTCGATCTCAAGGACGAGCTCGGCGATCTGCTGCTGCAGGTCGTGTTCCATTCGCGTATGGCCGAGGAGGCAGGGCACTTTGCGTTCGCGGACGTGGTCGCGGCGATCTGCGACAAGATGGTGCGGCGGCATCCGCATGTGTTCGCGGGGGTGAGCGTCGCGGATGCGGAAACGCAGACCGCGCTCTGGGAAGCGGGCAAGCGCCGCGAGCGCGAAGCGCACCATGGTGCCGACACCAGCGCGCTCGCCGGTATTGCCCGCGGTCTGCCCGAGTGGCAGCGTGCGACGAAATTGCAGAAGCGCGCAGCGGCCGTCGGCTTCGATTGGCCGAGCGTCGAGCCGGTGTTCGACAAGCTGCACGAGGAAATCGAGGAAGTGCGCGCGGAATTCCGCGAGGGCGTCGGCCACGAGGCGCTGGAGGACGAGATTGGCGACGTGCTGTTCGTCGTCGCCAATCTTGCACGCCACGGCAAGGTGGATTTCGGTGGCGCGCTGCGTCGCGCGAACGCCAAGTTCGAGCGCCGCTATCGGCGCATGGAAGTGTTGGCGCAGGCCGAGGGCGTGGATTTGTCGACGCTGTCGCTGGACGACCAGGACGCGTACTGGAATCGCGCGAAGGCGGAAGAGAAATCCGCTAAGAAACGCTGACGTAGCAGCCAGCTTGATCCACGCAAGCAGGTGAGCTTGGGATAGTTGCTGCCGGGGTAGGCTTGCCAGCAAGCTGGCTCCTACGGTTGTGACGAATTTTCAGCAGCAGCGCGAGCTGCCAGGGCGGTAGCGGGCCTGCAGGCGGTTGGCGAAGAATTGTTCGTGGGTCATCGGTGGCGTCTGCGGGTGTTGCTCGCGCATGTGCCGCAGGTAGTTGTCGTAGTCGGGGACGCCGCAGGCGAGGCGCGCGGTCTGTGCGATTTTTCGACAGAGTCCGGACACGCGCGATACCAGTGCGGTCATCTCAATGCTCCAGCCCGGCGACGCCGACGTAAGGCGTTTCGCAGGCGCAGGCCTGCTGCTCGCGACGCGCGCGCAGGATCGTGTGCAGGCCCAGCACGACCACAGCCAGCATCACCGCGATGAACAACACGCAGAGCACGGCATCGACCTGGTTGTTGCCGACGATGCGCTGCATGTCGGCGATATTTTTCGCCGGCGCCAGTATCTCGCCGCGCGCGGCGGCGTCGCCGAACTTCTTCGCTGCTGCGAGGAAGCCGATATGCGGGTCGGCATGGAAGAGTTTCTGCCAGCCGGCGGTGAGCGTGCACACCAGCAGCCATAGCGTCGGTAGCAGCGCGACCCAGAGGTAGCGCTCGCGTTTCATCTTCACCAGCACGGCGCAGCAGAAGGTGAGTGCGATCGCCGCGAGCATCTGGTTGGCGATACCGAACAGCGGCCACAGCGAATTGATGCCGCCCAGTGGATCGCTCACGCCCTGGATCAGGAAATAGCCCCAGCCAGTCACGGCGATGCCGGTGGCGAACAGGTTCGCGGCCCAGGAATCCGTGCGCTGCAACGGCGCATAGGCCATGCCGGCGAGATCCTGGATCAGGAAGCGCGCGACGCGTGTGCCGGCATCGACGGTGGTGAGGATGAACAGTGCTTCGAACAGAATCGCGTAGTGATACCAGAACGCGAGCATGCCTTGGCCGGGAATCAGGCCGTGCAGAATCTGCGCCATGCCCACCGCAAGCGTCGGCGCGCCGCCGGTGCGCGAGAGCAGGCTGGTTTCACCGATCTGCTGCGCGGCCCCGGTGATCTGTTCGGGTGTGATCAGGAAGCCCCAGCTGCTGATCGTCGATGCGGCGTGCACCGCATCGGTGCCGATCAGCGCGGCGGGCGAGTTCATCGCGAAATACAGGCCCGGATCCAGCGCACACGCCGCCACCAATGCGGTGATCGCGACGAAACCTTCCATCAACATGCCGCCGTAACCGATCAGCCGAACCTGTTGTTCGTCGGCCAGCAGTTTTGGCGTCGTGCCCGAGGCGACGAGCGCATGGAAGCCGGAGACCGAACCGCAGGCGATGGTGATGAACAGGAAAGGAAACAACGAGCCGGAGAACACCGGCCCACTGCCGTCGACGAAACGCGTAAGCGCTGGCATGTGCAGGTCCGGCAGCGCGATGAATACCGCGACGGCGAGCAGCAGCACGGTGCCGATTTTCAGGAAGGTCGAAAGATAGTCGCGCGGTGCGAGCAGCAGCCAGACCGGCAACACCGCCGCGATGAAGCCGTAGGCGATCAACAACCAGGCCAGCGTTTTCGCGTCCAGCGTGAACAGCGCCGCCCAGTGTGGATCAGCGGCGACCACGCCACCGGCCCAGATCGCCGCGAACAAAAGCACAAGGCCCAGCGCCGAGACTTCGAGAATGCGACCGGGGCGCAGATAGCGCAGCGTGAGGCCCATCAGCACGGCGATAGGAATCGTCATCGCCACGGTGAACGTGCCCCAGGGACTTTGTGCGAGAGCCTTCACCACCACCAGCGCGAGCACGGCGAGCAGGATGATCACGATCATCAGGATGCCGATCATCGCGATCACGCCGGCGGCGTTGCCCATTTCGCTGCGGATCATCTCGCCCAGCGAACGGCCGTCGCGACGCACCGAGAAAAACAGCACCAGCATGTCCTGCACGGCACCGGCGAGAACCACGCCAATCAGGATCCACAGCGTGCCGGGCAGATAACCCATCTGCGCAGCGAGCACCGGGCCGACCAGCGGGCCGGCGCCGGCGATCGCCGCGAAGTGATGGCCGAACGCGACCCAGCGATCGGTGGGCACGTAATCGAGGCCATCGTTGCGACGCAGCGCCGGCGTTGCGCGAGTCGCATCGAGTTGCAGTACGCGATCGGCGAGGAAGCGGCTGTAAAAACGATAGGAAATCGCCAGCGTGGCGATGGTGCTGGCGATCAGCCAGACGGCATTGACGCTTTCGCCGCGATGCAGGGCCAGCACGGCCAGGCTGCCGGCGCCGAGCAAGGCGAGCGCGATCCAGCCGAGATGGCCGAACAGTCGTGACGCACGTGTCATGGATTCCCTCCCCGGGAGCAGCACTGCGGCAAGCGTCGCCGTTGGCCGCAGCGCGGTCAACCTCCGCGGCCTATTGCCGTCGTCGCGGCGCTGGCCAACAATCGCTCATGTCACCTTGCAGGCCTGCGCCATGAGCCAGTTCGCCAGCTTCAGCGATTTCTATCCCTATTATCTTTCCGAACACAGCGACCGCACCTGCCGGCGCCTGCATTTCATCGGCTCATCGCTGGTGATCGGCTGCGTGGTGGCGCTGGTGGTTACCGGCAATCCCTGGTGGCTGCTGGCGGCGCTGTTCTGCGGCTACGGCTTCGCCTGGATCGGGCATTTCTTTTTCGAGAAGAACAAGCCGGCGACCTTCCGGCATCCGTTCTATTCCTTCGCCGGCGACTGGGTGATGTACAAGGACCTGCTGACCGGCAAGATCCGGTTTTGATCCGCTCTCTTCGTAGGAGCCAGCTTGCTGGCGACCGGGTATGGGATTGCCTGCGTAGATTTGTCGCCAGCAAGCTGGTTCCTACGGGCGAAAGTCACTCGAGGAAAATCAACCAGGCGGCGATCACGATCAGCACGAAGCCGGCGACGTGATTCCATTTCATCGGCTCGCCGAGATACCAGACCGAAAACCCGGCGAACACGACCAGCGTGATCACTTCCTGCATGCCCTTGAGCTGCGGTGCGCTGTAGACCAGATGGCCCATGCGATTGGCCGGGACCTGCAGGCAGTATTCGAAAAATGCGATGCCCCAGCTGACCAGCACCACCGCCCACAGCGGTTTGTCGGTGAATTTCAGATGCCCATACCAGGCCATCGTCATGAACACGTTCGATCCGATCAGCAGCACGATCGGCAGGAGATAGGACGAGAGCGTGGTGGGCATGGCGGCATCCGGAGCGGGCAGACAGTCATGCTAATGCGTCGGCGGCCGGCTGCGTTCACGGGGATATCACCCCGGCCCGTTGTATTTTCACAAACCTGAAGATACTTCCGACTCCCGAGGTGTGCCATGCGACGCGACGATCCCTCTGGCCTGATCCTGTTGGTGGAAGACAACCGAAATCTTTCCGAGATGGTCGGCGAATACCTGGAGTCGAAAGGTTTCGGCGTCGACTACGCCGGTGATGGTGTCGACGGTTACCGGCTCGCCGCCGACAACAGCTACGACGTGATCGTGCTCGACCTGATGCTGCCGCGCCTGGATGGCATCGAGGTCTGTCGCAAGCTGCGCAACGAAGCGAAAAAATCCACGCCGGTGCTGATGCTGACCGCGCGCGACACGCTCGCCGACAAGGTCAATGGCCTCGATGCCGGCGCCGACGATTATCTGGTGAAACCCTTTGCGATCCAGGAACTCGAGGCGCGCGTGCGCGCGCTGATCCGCCGCGATCGTCGCCAGGTGAGCGCCGAGGTGCTGAAGATCGCCGACCTCGTGCTCGACACCGCCAGCCTGCGCGTGACCCGCGAGGGCCG
>NZ_DATGBO010000093.1:0-9832 GCF_035312645.1 Arenimonas sp. | reverse complement strand
ATCGTCGATGCGCCAGCCGACCACGTCGGTCATCGCACCGTTGTCGCCCTGGCCGACCGCGACCACGCGATCACCCACCTTGATCTTGCCCGACATCGCCGCCGGGCCGCCCGGCACCAGCGTACGGATGACGACGAATTCATCTTGGCGCTGCAGCACCGCGCCGATGCCTTCGAGCGACAAGCGCATCTGCATGTTGAAATTTTCCGCGCTGCGCGGCGACATGTAACTAGTATGCGGATCGATCGAGGTCGCGTAGGCATTCATGAAGCTTTCGAAGACGTTCTCGCCGCGCAATTCGTGCACGCGCGACGCCAGCGTCGCGTAACGCTTGTCGAGGGTGCGGCGGATGTCGTCGGGAGCGCGGCCGGCGAGCTTGAGGCGGAGCACGTCGTTCTTGACGTACTTGCGCCAAATCTCGTTGAGCGCGGTCTGGTCGCTGGCCCAGCTGGCTTTTTCGCGATCGTAGGCCCAGGTTTCCTTGCTGGAAAAATCGAAGGGCTTGGTCAGCAGGCTGCGGGCATAAGCCACGCGTTGGTCGACGCGCTGGCTGTAGGTGCCGAAGATGTCGAACGCCGCGCTGAGATTCTGGCTCTTGATCGAATCGTCGAGCGTGGTTTTGTACGGCTGGAAACGATTGATATCCGACTGTGTGAAGAACAGCTTCTGGCCATCGAGCGTGTCGAGATAGCGGCGGAAGATGTCGGCCGACAAGGTATCGTCGAGCGCCATCGGCCGGTAGGCATAACGGCTGTCGGAGAGCAGGCCGTAAACCAGGCGGGCGGCGGCGGCCTGGGCATCGGTCTGGGCCATGGCCGGCGCCGTTGTCGCGGCAGGCTTGGTGGTCGCAACGCCGGTGGCGGCGATCGCCAGGGTCAGCGGCAACACGGCGGACAGGGCGAGCAGCTTGCGGTTCAACATTTACGATCCTTCGGGGCCGGGACGCGGCCGTGCTGGGTTGAGCTTGCGCCGCCCGGGAGTGAGCGGCCTGTGCAGATGGTCATGGCCTGGATCGTACCGGCCGATCCGTTCAGGCGAACGCCTCGACGAACCCGGCTTCAGCCGCCATTCGGTCGGCGTGGTACGACGAACGCACCATCGGACCCGAGGCCACGTGCGTGAAGCCCATGGCCAAGCCGAGGACTTCGAGCTCCTTGAATTCCTCGGGCGTCCAATAGCGGAGCACCGGATGGTGGTGCGGCGTCGGCTGCAGGTATTGGCCGATGGTGATCATGTCGACATCGTGCGCGCGCAGGTCGCGCATCGCGCCGAGCACCTGCTCCTTCTCTTCGCCCAGGCCGAGCATGATGCCGGACTTGGTCGGCAGGCCTGGATGCTGCGCCTTGAATTTCTGCAGCAGCTGCAGCGACCAGTCGTAATCGGCGCCGGGACGCACGTTCGCGTAAAGCTCGCGCACGGTTTCGAGGTTGTGGTTGAACACATCGGGCGGATTGTCGCGCAGCACTTCCAGCGCGCGTTCCATGCGGCCCTTGCCGCGGAAATCCGGTGTGAGAATCTCGATCTTGATATTCGGGCTCAGCGCGCGTGTCTCGCGGATGCAATCGGCAAAATGCTGGGCACCGCCATCGCGCAAATCATCGCGATCCACCGACGTCACCACGACGTAGCGCAAGCCCATGTCGGCGATCGTGCGCGCGAGATTCGCGGGCTCGGAAGCATCCGGCGGCTTCGGACGGCCATGCGCGACATCGCAGAACGAGCAGCGGCGCGTGCAGACCTCGCCAAGAATCATGAAGGTCGCGGTGCCGTGGCTGAAGCACTCGTGGATGTTCGGGCAGCTGGCTTCTTCGCAGACGGTGACCAGGCGGTTTTCGCGCAGCTTGGATTTGAGTTTCGCGACCGCGTTGCCGGCAGGAATACGCACGCGGATCCAGCTGGGCTTGCGCAGCACGGGCGCGCTTTCGTCGAATTTCACCGGGCTGCGCGCGATCTTGTCTTCGCCGAGTTGCTTCACGCCTTCCTGCAAGGTCGGCGCGTTGCCGACGACGAGGACGGGAATGGATTTGCTCGCGGACTCGATCGACATGGGCGGCTCAGGCGGGAAGAAGGGCGGCTTGCAACAGCAGCGGCGGTTCGGTGGACGTTTCCGGGCGCAGGCCGAGCTGTTTCGAGAGTTGCGAAACCAGCACCGACGCGACCTCGGGCAGCGTCGCCGGGCCGCCGGATTTTAGCACCGAGGTCACCTGCAAACCGGCATATCCGCAGGGATTTATCCGCGAAAACGGCTCCAGGTCCATGGCGATGTTGAAGGCCAGCCCGTGGAAGGTGCAGCCATGCCGGACGCGCAGGCCGAGCGCGCCGATTTTTTCGCCCTGCACGTACACACCCGGTGCGCCTTCACGACGCAGGGCCGGGATGTCCCAGGTCGCGAGGGTGTCGATCAGCGCCTGCTCGATCCGCTGCACGAATTCGCGCACGCCGATGCCAATCCGGCGCAGGTCGACCAGCGGATAGGCGACCAATTGGCCGGGGCCGTGATAGGTCACCTGGCCGCCGCGATTGGTGCGCAGCACCGGGATGTCGCCCGGCGCCAGCACGTGCTCGGGCTTGCCGGCCTGGCCCAGCGTGAACACCGGATCGTGCTCGACCAGCCACAGCTCGTCGGCGCCATCGTCGCCGCGACTATCGGTATAGGTTTCCATCGCCCGCCAGACGCGCTCGAAAGGCTGCCGACCGAGGTCGCGGACAGTCCAGACGGGCTGCGCTCCACTCATCGCGCGCCCCGTAGCTCCACCCCACCGCAACTCGCCCCTGCGAGCAGAGGAGGAAGTTTTGCCGGGGCGAAAGTCGAAGTGCGGCCTACAGCGTCCACTTCACTTCCGGATGCCCGCGCAAGGCGATGTGCGCGGCATCGTATTGCTCGCGGCTGTCGGCGTTGAAACTGATCGAAATCGAGACATAGCGGCCGGCGCTGGAGGGGCGGGTGCGCACGGTTTCGTGCAGCACCAGCAAACCCGCCGCGGTCAGCAGGCGCGGGATCTCCAGTTCGAGGCCGGCATCGGCCGCGCCCATCGCGGTGATCTCGAATACGCCCGGAAACTGGAAGCCCTGATCGTCGCTGGTCTTTTTCATCCCGGCATTATCGGGGCATCCCGGCGCTTTCCCAAGCCAGACAGCCCTTCCGGCACATGGCGCCAAGCGCCCTGGGCCACTACCCTCGGGGGCCCGGGCTCTCCGCCCGCCCTCCGACCTGAACGGAAATGACCATGTCCAAGAAGCCCCTCGCCCTGTTGATTGCTGCCAGCCTGACGCTGGCGGCCAGCACCAGTGCCTTCGCAGCGAACAAACCCGCCATGAGCAAAGCCGCCACACCCGCCCCGGCCAGCAATCCTTTCCTCGCGCCCAGCACGCTTTACATGCAGGCGCCGCCCTTCGACCAGATCAAGGACGAGCACTACCAGCCGGCGATGGAAGAAGGCATGCGCCAGCAGAAAGCGGAAATCCGCGCGATCGCCGACAGCAAGGACGCGCCGACCTTCGACAACACCATCGTTGCGCTTGAGCGCAGCGGCGCCCTGCTGTCGCGCGCGCGCCGCGCTTTCGGCATCGCCACCAACACCCACACCAACGATTACATCCAGAAGGTGCAGGCGGAAATGGCGCCGAAGCTGGCGCAGCATTCCGACTCGATCACCCTCGATGCGCCGTTGTTCGCGCGCATCCACGCGCTGTACGAGAAGCGCGATACGCTCGGCCTCGACCCGGTGTCGCTGCGTCTGCTCGAACGCTACCACCTCGATTTCGTGCGCAGCGGCGCGCAGTTGTCCGGCGCCGACCAGACCACGCTGCGCGCGCTCAACGAAGAAGAGTCCAAGCTGACCACGCAGTTCTCCGAGCGTCTGCTCAAGGACACCAATGCCGGCGCGCTCGTGGTCGATTCGGCCAAGGAACTCGACGGCCTGTCCGCTTCGGATATCGAAAACGCCGCCGTCGCCGCCAAGGCGCGCGGCATGGCCGGCAAGTTCGTGATTCCGCTGGTCAACACCACCGGTCAGCCGGCCGAGGCTTCGCTGAAGAATCGCGCGCTGCGCGAACGCATCTACCGCGCTTCGATCGCCCGCGGCACGCACGACGGCCCGAACGATCTGCGCGGCGTGATCTCGCGTCTGGCGCAGCTGCGTGCGCAGAAAGCCAAGCTGCTCGGCTTCCCGAACTACGCCACCTACGTGCTTGACGATCAGATGGCGAAGACGCCGGAAGCGGCGTTGAAGCTGCTCAGCCAGGTCGGCGCCGCCGCCGCGGATCGTTCGCGCGCGGAAATCGCCGACATGCAGGCGGTGATCGATCGCCAGAAGGGCGGCTTCAAACTGCAGCCCTGGGATTACGCCTTCTACGCCGAACAGGTACGCAAGGAAAAATACGACCTCGACGAATCGCAGATCCGCCCGTATTTCGAACTCGACCACGTGCTGAAAGACGGCGTGTTCTTCGCCGCGCACCAGATGTACGGCGTGAGCTTCAAGCAGCGCACCGACCTGCCCGTCTACGATCCGGACGCGCGCGTCTGGGAAGTGTTCGATGCCGACGGTTCCTCGATCGGCCTGATCTACACCGATTATTTCGCGCGCGACAGCAAGCAGGGCGGTGCCTGGATGGATAGCCTCGTCGACCAGTCCGACCTGCTCGGACTCAAGCCGGTCGTGATCAACGAGCTCAACATCCCGAAGCCGGTCGCCGGCCAACCCGCGCTGCTGACCTTCGATGAAGTCACCACGATGTTCCATGAGTTCGGCCACGGTCTGCATGGCCTGTTCTCGAAGGTGAAGTACCCGTACATGTCGGGCACCAACACGCCGCGCGATTTCGTCGAGTTCCCCTCGCAGTTCAACGAGAACTGGGCGCTGGAACCGACCGTGCTCGCCAACTACGCCAAGCACTACAAGACCGGCGCGCCGATGCCGGCCGACCTGGTCGCGAAGATCAAGAAATCCAGCACCTTCAACCAGGGCTTCGACACGCTCGAATACACCGAAGCGGCGCTGGTGGACATGGAGTGGTACGCGTTGCCGGCTGATGCGCCGCTGCAGGATCCGGCGAAGTTCGAGCAGGCCGCGCTGGCGAAATACAAGGTCAACCTGCCGCAGGTGCCACCGCGCTATCACAGCACGTATTTCTCGCACATCTGGCCGGGCGGTTACGGCGCGGGTTACTACGCGTATCTGTGGACGGCCGTGCTCGGCGCCGACAGCTTCGCCTGGTTCCAGGAAAACGGCGGCATGACCGCCGCCAACGGCCAGCGCTTCCGCGACGGCGTGCTCTCGCGCGGCGGCACCGAGGATGCGCACACGCTGTACGTGAAGTTCCGCGGCGGCGAACCCAGCGTCGAACCGCTGCTCAAGCAGCGCGGATTGGTCTCGGAAAAGAAAAAGTAATCGTTGCCCGCTGCAAGCAACAGACAAGGCCGCCGCAAGGCGGCTTTGTTTTTGTGGGCTGGCCCGCCTCAGCAGAAACCACCTCCACGACCCCGGGCGTGCGTTGATCACAAGACGGTCCGGCGAAAGAAAATCACGGCCCTGCCCGCTCCCACGGGGCGCGCTCCCACGTAACATCGGGAAAACGATTCCGGGAGCCTGCCATGCAAGTCCGCGCCGCCGTCGCCTATCAAGCCGGTGCTCCGCTGAGCATCGAAACCGTGGATCTCGAAGGGCCGCGCGCCGGCGAGGTGCTGGTCGAGATCAAGGCCACCGGCGTCTGCCACACCGATCTGTACACGCTGTCCGGCGCCGATCCCGAAGGCCTGTTCCCGACCATTCTCGGCCACGAAGGCGCGGGCATCGTCGTCGATGTCGGGCCAGGCGTGACTTCGCTGAAGAAAGGCGACCACGTGATTCCGCTGTACACGCCCGAATGCCGCGAGTGTGAGTACTGCCTCAATCCCAAGACCAATCTCTGCCAGGCGATCCGCAGCACGCAGGGCCAGGGCCTGATGCCCGACGGCAGCAGCCGCTTCTCGATCGGCGGAAAGAAATTGCATCACTACATGGGCACGTCGACGTTCGCGCAGTACACGGTGCTGCCGGAAATCGCGCTGGCGAAAATCCGCGAGGACGCGCCCTTCGACAAGGTCTGCTACATCGGTTGCGGCGTCACTACCGGCATCGGCGCGGTGATCTACACGGCCAAGGTCGAGCCGGGAGCGAAGGTCGTGGTGTTCGGGCTCGGCGGCATCGGCCTGAACGTGATCCAGGGCGCGCGTCTCGCCGGCGCCGGCATGATCGTCGGCGTCGATATCAATCCCGCGCGCAAGGCGATGGCGGAAAAATTCGGCATGACGCACTTCGTCAATCCATCGGAAGTCGAAGGCGATCTCGTCCCGTATCTGGTCAACCTCACAAAAGGCGGCGCCGACTACAGCTTCGAATGCATCGGCAACACCAAGGTGATGCGCCAGGCGCTGGAGTGCTGCCACAAGGGCTGGGGTACCAGCATCATCATCGGTGTCGCCGACGCCGGCGCGGAAATCTCCACGCGTCCGTTCCAGCTGGTCACCGGTCGCAACTGGCGTGGCAGCGCTTTCGGCGGCGCGCGCGGCCGCACCGACGTGCCGAAGATCGTCGACTGGTACATGGAAGGAAAGATCGACATCGATTCGCTGATCACGCACACGATGCCGCTGGAAAAAATCAACGATGCCTTCGACTTGATGCAGCGCGGCGAGTCGATACGGAGCGTGGTGCTCTATTGATTCGCGTACACACCATCAACGGCGTCATTCCCGCGAAGGCGGAAGTGACCGACACTTCTGCAATTTGCCGGAATACAATTTCCCGAGGCATCAGAGAGAACACCGAGTCCATCGCATGACCCTCGAAACCATTTCCGAGCAGCGCCATTTCGGCGGCACGCAAGGCGTTTATCGTCATCTTTCCAGCGAATGCGCGGCGCCGATGCGTTTTTCGGTGTTCCAGCCGCCGCAGGCCGCGCGTGGCAAAGTGCCGGTGCTGTATTTCCTCGCCGGGCTGACCTGCACTGAAGAAACTTTCATGATCAAGGCGGGCGCCCAGCGCCTGGCTGCGGAACTCGGGCTGATGCTGGTCTCGCCCGATACCAGTCCGCGCGAAACCGGCATCGCGGGTGCCACCGGCGACGAGGACTTCGGTGAAGGCGCCGGTTTTTATCTCGATGCGACGCAGGCGCCGTTCGCGGAGAATTTCCGCATGTACAGCTACGTCGTCAATGAGTTGCCCGGCGTGATCGAAAAGAATTTTCCCGCCGATCCATCACGACGCGGCATCAGCGGGCACTCGATGGGCGGCCATGGCGCGCTCACCATCGCCTTGAAAAACCCCTGGCGTTATCGCTCGGTGTCGGCGTTCGCACCGATCGTCGCGCCGAGTCGCGTGCCCTGGGGCGAACACGCGTTCTCGCGCTATCTCGGCGCCGATCGCAGCACCTGGTCCGACCACGATGCCTGCGAATTGACGAAGACGCGGAGCTTTCCGGGCACGATCCTGATCGACCAGGGCGACGGCGATCGTCATCTGGAAAAGCAGTTGCACCCGGAGTTGTTCGAAGCCGCCTGCGCCGCCAGCGGACAGGCGCTGACGCTGCGCCGGCAACCGGGATACGAGCATTACTACTGGTTCGTCGCCAGTTTCATCGACGATCATCTGCGTCATCACGCGCGCGCGCTGGCTGGATAAAAAAAGCCGGCTTTCGCCGGCTTTTTTCACTATCCGTGGTATCCGGAATTCACTCCGAATCCCACCACATCATGAACTCGTCCCAGAGCCGGCTGAAGAATCCGCCTTCCGGCACGTCGGCTTCGGCAATCAGCGGACGCTCAGCGATCACCTTGCCGTCGAGGGCGACGCGCAGCTTGCCGATGACCTGACCTTTCTTGATCGGTGCGATCAGCGTCTTGGGTACGTCCATCGCCGGCTTGAGATCGCCGTAGCGGCCGCGCGGCACCGACAGCGTCAACGGTTCGGTCAGGCCCAACGTGACGGTATCGATCGAACCCTTCCACACCTTGTGCGTGGCGACCTTGGCGCCGGCCGCGTACAGCGTGTGCGCCTCGAAGAAACGGAAGCCCCACTCAAGCAAATTGAGATTGCCGGTTTCGCGCAGACGGAATCCTTCCGACTGCGACTTGCTCTGGATGCCCATCACGATCGAGATGAAGCGCTGCTCGCCACGCTTGGCCGAGGCCAGCAGGCAGAAGCCGGCGTTGTCGGTATGACCAGTCTTGATGCCGTCGATGCCGCTGCCTTCGCGCCAGAGCAGGTTGTTGCGATTGTGCTGGGTGATCGAACCGACCGTGAGTTCCTTGATGCTGTTGTAGGCATAGGTCTCGGGGAAATCGCGGATCATCGCGCGGCCGAGCAGGGCGAGGTCGTGGGCGCTGGAATAATGGCCTTCGGTGCTCAGGCCGTGGGAATTGACGAAATGACTGTTGCTCATGCCGATGCGCGCGGCGTAGCTGTTCATCAACGAGGCGAAGGCTTCTTCGCTGCCGGCGACGTGTTCGGCAATCGCGATCGCCGCGTCGTTGCCCGACTGCACCGACATGCCCTTCTCGACTTCGCTGAGCTTGACGCGGCTGTTGAGTTCGAAGCCACTGAAGCTGCCATCGGTGCCGGCGCCGCCTTCGCGCCAGGCGCGTTCGCTGATCGTCACCATGTCGTCAGGCTTGATCTTGCCGGCCTTGACCTCCGCCGCCGCGACGTACGAGGTCATCACCTTGGTGATGCTCGCCGGTTCCATGCGCTGGTCGTAGTTCTCGCCGGCGAGGATTTGGCCGGTGTCGTAATCCATCAGCAACCAGGCTTTGGCGCCGACCGGCACCGGTGCCGGCGGTGTCGGAACATTGGGGGTAGGCGCGGCGACGGGCGCATTCGGTTGCGGAATCGGGGCCTGCGCTGCGGCTGCAGCGACGAAGCCGGCAGCGACCGCTGCAAAAATGAAACGGGGGAAACGCATGGGCAAAACTCCAAGAGCAGGGACCGCCGCGGCGACCCGAAAAAGTGGGGCGATTTTACGGACTATTCACTGAACACGCGCGGGCTGGGCAGGCCCAGAGCACGGATCTTGTCGACCAGGGCCGGCAGCGCATCGAGTTCGGCCGGGCCGATGCGCACACGCCACACCGGCTGCCCGTTGGCCTCACCGCTGTCGATCACCACGTCGGCGATGCCGGCAGTGATGAGTTTGTCGGCGAGACGACGGGCATTGTCCTGGCTGGCGAAACTGCCGACCTGGAGAATGCGCTGCTCGTCATCGGCAGCCGCAGCTGGCGCGGATGGCGATGGATTGTCGCCTTCCACAGGTGTGGCAGCGGGCGACGCGGAGGGTAAGGCCGACGCGGATGAAGATGAAGATGAAGATGAAGATGAAGGTGAAGATGGAGTCGGCGATGCCGGTGCAGATACCGACGGCGGCGCGGCGATGACTGGCGCGGGCAGCGCTGGCGTCGCTGTTTCGACAGGCGCATCGACCGGGCCATCGCCGACGCTGATCGCCCGCACCTCCACCCGCGCCGTGCCGGTGCGATCGACGCCAAGACGTACCGCGGCAGCGTAACTGAGGTCGATGATGCGACCCTCATGGAAAGGTCCGCGATCGTTCACGCGCACGATCACGCTGCGGCCGTTGTCCAGATTGGTCACGCGCGCGAAACTCGGCAGCGGCAAGGTCTTGTGCGCGGCAGTGAACGAGCAGATATCGTAGATCTCGCCACTGGATGTTGCGCGGCCGTTGAACTTGTTGCCGTACCACGATGCCGTGCCGCGCTCGACGTAACCGTTGGCGCTGTCGAGCACGCGATAACTTTTCCCCAGCACCGAATACGGCGAGCGATTGCCGTAACGCG
>NZ_DATGBO010000092.1:0-7042 GCF_035312645.1 Arenimonas sp. | reverse complement strand
CTCGGCGGCTTCGTCGCCTGGCGCGTCACCCGCGGCGAGTAGGCGATGACCTTCGTGGCGCGTAGCATCCAACATTGAACAGGAGATCCGCATGAGCGACCAACCCGATCGCGCCGAGGCCGAAGCCGCCGTCCGTGTATTGCTGCGCTGGGCTGGCGAGGATCCCGCTCGCGAAGGTCTGCTCGACACGCCCAAGCGCGTGGTCGAGGCGTATCGCGACTGGTTTTCCGGTTATGCCGACGACCCGGCGGAGTACCTCGCGCGCACGTTCGAGGAAGTCGCCGGTTACGACGAAATGATCGTGCTGCGCGACATCGAATTCGAATCGCATTGCGAGCACCACATGGCGCCGATCATCGGCAAGGCGCATGTCGGCTATCTGCCCGACGGCAAGGTGGTCGGCATCAGCAAGCTCGCACGCGTGGTCGAAACCTATGCGCGGCGTTTCCAGGTGCAGGAAAAGATGACCGCGCAGATCGCCCGTTGTATCGAGCACGTGCTGCAACCGCGCGGCGTCGCGGTGGTGGTCGAAGGCGCGCACGAATGCATGACTACGCGCGGCATCCACAAGCGCGGCGTCAGCATGGTCACCTCGAAGATGATCGGCGCCTTCCGCGAAGACGCGCGCACGCGCGGGGAATTCCTGCAGTTCATCGGCATGACGCCGGGACGCTGACCCGCGAAAACGGTCATGGTCGCGTCGCATCCTTGACCGGGCATCCATCAGACCAACGCTTCCGGAATATCATCACCGCAATGGCTACCCCCGACCTCACCGTGCAGACCCTCCAGGCGCAGCTCGAACAGGCCCGTCAGGATGTCGAAGACGCCGAACACGCGCGCGACGCCGCCAATCTCGCGCGCATGAAGGTCGCCGGGCAACTCAACACCTTGCAAAAGGCGCTGGCCGCGGCGGCACCGGAAGGCAGCGACGCGAAGGATGCGCAACAGGCGGCACTGGCGCGTATCGGCTGGCTGGCCACGCACGGCACGCTCGATCCTGCCGCGGCGACCGCCGCCAAGGAAGCCGAGATGACTGCGCCGATGCCCAGCCGCGCGGTGCTCGAAGCGGTGATCGCCGGCACCCGCAGTTTCACCAAGGAACAACTCGAATTCAGCGTCGGCGAAGTGATGGTGCTCACCGGCTGGCAACTCACGCCGATTGAGTTGATCGAAAACGGCGAAGTCTGGATGGCCGAGCAGGTGTTGAAGAATCAGGGCGCCGCCAGCGAATAAGCGCGGCGCCCGATATCCGCCTTAGTGCGTGGCGGTGGCGCTGCCCGTCGCCGGCTTGCTCTTTATTGTTGATGGTGTCGATGGCTGCGCCGCCGGCGCCATCAGGCCATGGCTGAAGCGATAGCTCGCCGTCTGGTAGTAACTGACCGCCTGCAGTTCAAGCTGCCTGTCCACCGCCAGGCTCGCCTGCGGCAGATCCTGCAGGTATTGCGGCCGCACCGCATCGATGTGGCGATGTGGCGCGAGTTCGATCAGCTGATCGTTACGCAGATAACCCAGGCGCTGGTAGTTGCCGATGAAGGCACGCTCGTGGCCGCGCGGCAGCTGGAACAGGTCGACGCCGTAGAAATGGCTGCGGTAGTCCATGCCAAGCAGGCCGAGAACGGTGGGGCCGATGTCGATCTGCGCGATCATTCGATCCACGCGCGCCGGCGCGATGTGTTTGGGCGCATAGATCCACAGCGGGATGTGATAGCGGAACACCGGCAATTGCGCGATGCCGCCGCTGGACGCGCAATGGTCGGCGGTGATCACGAACACGGTGTCGTCGAACCATGGTTTGCTGCGCGCGCGCCGGATGAAATCGCCGATCGCCCAGTCCGTGTACTTCACCGCGCTGTCGCGCAGGCCTTGTTCGCCGACGATACGATTTTCCGGAAACGTATACGGCCGGTGATTGGACGTGGTCATGATGTGCGCGAAAAACGGCTTGCCGCCGGCATGCGCCTGGTCGAACTTGGCGAGTGCGAGCGTGTACAGATCCTCGTCAGCGACGCCCCAGATATTGGCGTGGTGGATGCTCGCTTCCGGAATCTCGCTGCGGTCGTAGACCCGGTAGCCGTTGTGGCCGAAGAAATAGTTCATGTTGTCGAAGGCGCCGTAGCCGCCGTACAGGAACTGCGAGTCGTAACCCTTGGCGTTGAACACGTCGGCGAGACTGGGCAGGCCTTCGTTGTGCTCGCGTTTGACGATCGATTCGCCTGGCGTCGGCGGCACCGATAGCGCCAGCGCTTCCAGCCCGCGCACGGTGCGCGTGCCTGAGGCATACAGCTGGCTGAAGAACAGGCTCTGGTCGGTGAGCTTGTCGAGTTCCGGCGTCAGGCCGGGTTTGCCGCCGTAGCTTGCCGAATAGAACGCCGACAGGCTTTCGACGCTGATCAGCACGACGTTGAGTCGGCGCTCGGGCGCGGCGTTGTGGATATCGCGGCGGATGTCCTGCGGGTCGGCACTGACGAAAGTCGCATCGGGCGTGGCGAGTTCGTTATGCAGTTCGGCAAAGGCCACCGGCAGCGGCACGGTGCGATAGAAGCGGTCGTAATCGAGATTGCTGCTGCGGAACGCCGCGAAGAATTCGTAGATGCCGTTGCCCGACAACTCATTCACGTACTGGTTGCCGCTGCGGTCCTTCATGTCGCCGCTGACCAGCAACGTGCCGAGCACGGTGACCAGCAACCAGCCCAGCATCACTTTGCTGCGCCCCACGAAGCGGGTGCCGGTGTCCTGCGCTTTCCAGAAGCGCCGGCCGAGCGCGAAACCGGTGAGCGCAACCAGCGCCAGGCCCGCCAGCATCCAGCCGATCGGATAGGACTCGCGGATATTGCCGATCACCTCGTTGGTATAGACCAGGTAATCGACCGCGATGAAGTTGAAACGCGTCTGGAACTCCTCCCAGAACGTCCACTCGGCCATCGCCACGAACAACATGACGAACAACATCGCCAGGCACAGCAGCGCGACCGTACTGCGCCCGAAGCGCGACAACAGCCAGCGCGCCGGCAGCAGCCAGAGCAACAGCAGCAACGGCGAAACAAAATAAACAAAGGTGAGCAGGTCGTAGCCCAGGCCAACGAGGAAGGCGGTGGCCCAATACGCCGGCGAGGCCGGAACGCCGCTACCGATCGCGATCAGCAAGGCCAATCGCGTCAACAGCGAGATGATCAGGAAACACGAGCCCAGCCACAGGATTGGGCGGAAGCGTTGCCACAAGGGATTTTCCGATGTCACAGCGGGACTCCTGACTTCGTCGCTAGCAGGCGAACGAAACCGGCGGATCCGGTGGCGCAGTCTGGACGGGGATTGTAGGGCAGGGGTGACGGCGCCACAGTGATTGTCGACACGGTCTGGCGCTTTGTGGGTCACGGATCGCGCAGTACGGGTAGCGGTGACGCGAAAAAGAAAGGCCCGCATCGCTGCGGGCCGCTTGCTCTCATCGCATGCGCATGGTCACGCCGCTGTCCGCTCCGCCGCAGGGTCACGCCAGGTATGCATCAAGGCATCCCACTTCGTGCGGACCTTGCCGACGTGGTCTTCCTTGACGTGGCCATAGCCGCGGATGTGTTCCGGCAGGCGGGCGATCTCGACGGCCAGCGAATGGTTGGACACGGCCAGGCTGGTCAGCAATTCATCGATGGTGTTGCGGTAGTCGACGATCAGCTGCCGCTCCATGCGTCGTTCTTCGGTCTTGCCGAAGATGTCGAAGGCGCCGCCGCGCAGGAATTTCAGGCGCTTGAGCAGCTTGAACGCGGTGAACACCCACGCGCCGTATTCCTGCTTCACCAGGTGGCCGTTGCTGTCCTTCCTGCTGAACATCGGTGGCGCAAGATTGAAGTGCAGCTTGAAATCGCCGTCGAAGGTGTCGCGGATGCGTTGTTCGAAATCGCCGGTGGTGTACAGGCGCGCGACTTCGTATTCGTCCTTGTAGGCCATCAGCTTGAAGGCGTAGCGCGCGACCGCCTCGGACACGCCGGTCAGACCGGGCGTGCGTTCCTGTTCGGCGCGCCGCACCTTCTGCAGGAAGCCGGTGTATTGCGCGGCGTAATTCGCGTCCTGGTATTCGCTGAGGAATTTCGCGCGCAGGGCGATGGTTTCGTCCAATGACTTCGCGAGTTTGCCTTCGCTGACGAAGGCGGCGCTGGTCGCCAGCGAGCTGGTTCCTGCAAAAGAAGCGGCGGTCGGTGCAGCAACAACGCCGGCAGCGCGCTTCACCGTTTCGATATCGTGCGCGGCCAGGCGGCCCCAGGCAAACGCCTTGCGATTCATTTCGACGGCGGCGCCGTTGAGTTCGATCGCCCGCATCAATGCCTCGAACGACACCGGCACCAGGCCTTGCTGCCAGGCATAGCCGAGCATGAACAGGTTGGTCGCGATCGCATCGCCCATCAACGCCAGTGCGAGTTCGCTGGCGTCGACTACGGCCGGGTCCTTGCCGCCGAGCGCGGTCTTCACCGCAGTAATGATCTCGTTTGCCGGGAACTGCAACTCGGTGTTGCGCGTGAACGTACCCGGCATCGCCTCGTAGCTGTTGAGCACGACGTGGCTGCGGTCGGCGCGGATCTTCGACAGCGCCCAGTAATCGTTGACCACGACCATGTCGCAACCGAGCACCAGATCGACTTCGCCGGCGGCGATGCGCACGGCGTTGATGTCGGACGGATCTTTCGCGATGCGCACATGCGTGGTGACCGCGCCGCCTTTCTGCGCGAGGCCGGTCTGGTCAAGCACGCTGCCGCCTTTCTTCTCCAGATGTGCGGCCATGCCCAGCAACGCGCCGATGGTGACGACGCCGGTGCCACCGATGCCAGTGATCAGGATGTTCCAGGGTTCGCTGAGATCGGACTTGAACGTCGGCATCGGCAGCACGTCGAAATTCACTTCGCTGCCCGTGCCTTTCTTCTTCTTGAGGCCGCCGCCGTGCACGGTCACGAAGCTCGGGCAGAAGCCCTTCACGCAGCTGAAGTCCTTGTTGCAATTGCTCTGGTCGATGCCGCGCTTGCGCCCGAATTCGGTTTCCAGCGGCAGCACCGACACGCAGTTGGAGGTCACGCCGCAGTCGCCGCAGCCTTCGCAGACGGCCTGGTTGATCATCGTGCGCTTTGGCGGATCGATCATCTTGCCGCGCTTGCGGCGGCGGCGCTTTTCCGCAGCGCAGGTCTGGTCGTAAATGATGATGGTGACGCCGGGTAGTTCGCGCAGGCGCTTGGACACGGCATCGAGTTCGTCGCGATGCAGGAATTCCACGCCGTTCGGGAAGATCTCCGGCTGCGACCATTTTTCGATGTCGTCGGAGAGTACGACGATCGTCCGCACGCCTTCGCTGCGCACCTGGTGCGCGATATCGGGCACGGTCAGCGTGCCGTCGACCGGCTGGCCGCCGGTCATCGCCACCGCATCGTTGTAGAGAATCTTGTAGGTGATGTTCACCTTCGCGGCGATCGACTGCCGGATCGCCAGCGAACCAGAATGGAAATAGGTGCCGTCGCCGAGGTTCTGGAACACGTGTTTTTCGTTGGTGAACGGCGCCTGCCCGCTCCAGGTCACGCCTTCGCCGCCCATGTGCGTGAAGGTGTCGGTCTTACGATCCATCCACGTGACCATGTAATGGCAACCGATGCCGCCGAGCGCGCGCGAACCTTCCGGCACCACCGTCGAAGTGTTGTGCGGGCAGCCGGAGCAGTAATGCGCGGCGCGCGGGAAGGTCGCGCGCGGAAGCGCGAGTTCCTTTTCTTTCGCGGCGAGGAAATCGAGGCGCTCGCTGATGCGCTCGCTGGTGAAGAAACGCGACAGGCGCTTGGCGATCACGCGGGCGATACGCGCCGGCGTGAGTTCGTTGGTGCTGGGCAGGATCCATTCGCCGCTCTCGTCGTATTTGCCGACGATGCTCGGGCGATGCTCCCAGTTGAACATGTATTCCTTCATCTGCGACTCGATGAAGCTGCGCTTTTCCTCGACGACGATGATGTCCTCGAGGCCGCGGGCGAAGTCGCGGATGCCTTCCGGCTCCAGCGGCCAGGTCATGCCGACCTTGTAGACGCGGATGCCGATGTCTTCGGCGGCCTTGTGGTCGATACCGAGGTATTCGAGCGCCTGCAGCACGTCGAGGTAGCTCTTGCCGGTGGTGACGATGCCCAGGCGCGCGCGCGGGGAATCAAAAATCGTCTTGTCGATGCGGTTGGCGCGCGCGAACGCGATCGCCGCTTTCACCGCGTACTGATGCAGGCGCATTTCCTGGTCCAGCGGCGGATCCGGCCAGCGGATGTTCAAGCCGCCGACCGGCATGTCGAAATCACCGGGCAGCAGGATGTCGAGCTGATGCGGATTGACGTTGACCGAAGCCGAGGACTCCACCGTCTCGGCGATCGTCTTGAAGCCGACCCAGCGACCGGTGTAACGCGACATCGCCCAACCCAGCAGGCCCATGTCGAGGATGTCCTGCACGCCGGCGGGATTGAGCACCGGCATCATCGCGCTGACGAATTCGAGCTCCGAACCATGCGGCAGCGTCGACGAGCGGCAGGCGTGATCGTCGGCTGCGAGCGCGAGCACGCCGCCATTCGTCGATGTGCCGGCCGCATTGCCGTGCTTGAACACGTCGCCGCAACGATCCACGCCCGGACCCTTGCCGTACCACATGGAAAACACGCCGTCGTATTTCGCGCCCGGGAACAGGTTGGTCTGCTGCGAGCCCCAGACCATGGTCGCGCCGAGATCTTCGTTCAGGCCGGGAATGAACTCGATGCTCGATGCCGCGAGATGCTTCTTCGCTTTCCACAATTCCAGGTCGAACCCACCGAGCGGGCTGCCGCGATAGCCGGAAATGAAGCCGGCGGTATTCAGGCCGGCGGCGCGGTCGCGCATTTGCTGCATCAACGGCAAGCGCACCAGCGCCTGGACGCCGGACAGATAGATGCGGCCCTCGCTGCGCGTGTACTTGTGCTCGAGGGTGTAATCCGGGTCGAGCAGCGGCGTGGCGACGGTGGGGGCGGGAACGGACATGGCGAGGCCTGCGCAGAGATGAAACAAAGACCGG
>NZ_DATGBO010000091.1:0-13055 GCF_035312645.1 Arenimonas sp. | reverse complement strand
TTACCCATCGCCAGCGCCGGCGCGACTTTCCACGCCGCCATCAGCATCGGGAAATTCCACGGCACGATCGCAGCGATCACGCCCAGCGGTTCACGCGTGACCAAGCCGAGTTCGTCACGACCGGTCGGTGCGATTTCGTCGTAGACCTTGTCGATCGCCTCGCCGGTCCAGTTCATGCAGCGCACCGTCGCCGCCACATCTACCGCCAGCGCGTCGCCGACCGGCTTGCCCATGTCCAGGGATTCGAGCAGCGCGAGTTCCTCGCCATGCGTTTCGATCAGCTGCGCGAATTTGATCAGAGCGCGCTTGCGCTTCACCGGCGAACTCTCCGACCACAGGCCCTTGTCGAAGGCGCGGCGCGCGGCGGTGACGGCGCGATCGATATCCTCTCCCGCACATTCGGCGACGGCAACGATCACCCGGCCATCGATCGGACTGATGCAATCGAAAGTCTTTCCCGATGCGGCATCGACGTAACGACCATCGATGAACGCCTGGTTGCGGATCTGCAGAGCGGCGGCGCGTGCCTGCCAGTCTTCTCGGGATTGCGGCTTGCCCATGGCGAACTCCGAACGATGCGGGCGGGGCTGCGCCCCTCTCCCCGGCCCTCTCCCGGTGGGAGAGGGAGTTGCGATGATTAGAACGAGGGAGGCGTGTTTGCGCTCACCAGGATCGCCGGCTCGTTGCCGACATTGCGGAAACGATGCGGCGTGCGGCTCTCGAAGTAATAGGCTTCGCCGGGGCCGAGCACGCGCACGCGCTCGCCAACAGTGATCTCGACCTGACCCTGCACGATCACCCCGCCTTCTTCGCCATCGTGGGAAAGCATCGTCTCGCCAGTATCGCTGCCCGGCGGCATCACTTCGCGCAGGATGCACATCTGGCGCGTGCCGCGGCGCTTGCCGACGAGGAAATAGTGGACGCCGTTGCTGCCCAGATCCGGCAGATCATCGGCGGCGTAGAACGGGCCGTCGCTGGCGTCGCCGGCAAGATCCATGGTGAAGAAATCGGCGAGCGAAATCGGAATTCCGTCCAGCACTTTCTTCAGGGAACTCACCGACGGACTGACCTTGTTCTGCTCGATCAGCGAGATGGTGCTGTTGGTCACGCCGACGCGCTTGGCCAGCTCGCGCTGGCTCAGACCCTTGCTGGTGCGTACCGATTGGAGGCGTGAGCCGATGTTCATGGATGGCCTGATTTACGTGATGCGGAATATTTAACACTGGCCGCAGACATGGTCAATTATTCAACAGACGCATCATGTTGTAAATTTTATTCAACACTGCTAGGTTCCGGCTGAAAACCTCGCCAGAGCCAGCTCATGATCCCGCGCAGCGACGCCTCCCCGCCCCCGCCGTCCAGCCTCGGCGACGCCTATGTGACCCAGGCCACGAGCTCGCCGGAACACATGGATGCGTTCTGGATGCCGTTCACCGCCAACCGCCAGTTCAAGCAGCAGCCGCGCATGCTGGCCAGTGCGAAAGGCATGCATTACACCGACGTCGCCGGCCGCGAAATCCTCGACGGCACCGCCGGCTTGTGGTGCTGCAACGCCGGCCATGCGCGCCCGCGCATCATCGAGGCCGTCAGCCGGCAGATCGCCACGCTCGATTTCGCGCCCACTTTCCAGATGGGGCATCCGCTGCCGTTCGTACTCGCCGAGCGCCTCGCGGCGATCGCGCCCGAATCGCTCAAGCATGTCTTCTTCACCAACTCCGGATCCGAATCGGTCGATACCGCCTTGAAGATCGCGCTCGCGTATCAGCGTGCCCGCGGCGAAGGCCAGCGCACGCGTTTGATCGGCCGCGAGAAGGGCTATCACGGTGTTGGCTTCGGCGGCATTTCTGTCGGTGGCATGGTCAACAACCGCAAGTTTTTCGGGCCGATGCTGCCCGGCGTCGATCACCTGCGGCATACGCTGGACATCGCGCGCAACGCGTTCACGCGCGGGCTGCCGAAACACGGCGTCGAGCTGGCCGAAGATCTCGAGCGTCTCGTGCAGTTGCATGACGCGAGCACGATCGCCGCGGTGATCGTCGAGCCGATTTCAGGTTCGGCGGGCGTGGTGCTGCCGCCAGAGGGCTATCTCAAGCGCCTGCGCGAGATCTGCGACAAACACGGCATCGTGCTGATCTTCGACGAAGTGATCACCGGTTATGGCCGCGTCGGCGATGCGTTTGCCGCGCAACGTTTCGACGTCACGCCGGACATCATCACCACCGCGAAGGGCCTTACCAACGGCAGCGTGCCGATGGGCGCGGTGTTCGTCTCCGACGCGATCCACGCGGCCTTCATGCAGGGCCCGGAAGGCATGATCGACTTGTTCCATGGCTACACTTATTCCGGCCATCCGCTGGCCTGCGCGGCGGCGCTGGCGACGCTCGACACGTACGCCGAAGAGGGATTGTTCGCCAAGGCGATCGAACTGGGCAGTTACTGGGAAGATGCGATCCACGCGCTGCGCGAGCTGCCGAACGTCATCGACATCCGCAATTTCGGCCTGGTCGGTGCGGTCGAACTGGCACCGCGCGAGGGCAAACCCGGCGCCCGCGCCTTCGACGTGTTCAGCAAATGCTTCCACGACAAGGGCCTGATGGTCCGTACCACGGGGGATGTTATTGCGCTGTCGCCGCCGCTAATCCTGGGCAAAGAGCATATCGACCAGATTTTCGGGCGACTCGCCGAGGCGATCCGGGAAACGGCTTAGTACAATGCCCGGCCCGGCCCTGACTGGCCGGATGCCTCAAGACAACAACATCGCGTCATGCCCCGGGAGGGCAATCCCATGCTTATCGGCGTCCCGAAAGAAATCAAGAACCACGAATACCGCATCGGCCTCACGCCTTCCGGTGCCCGCGAACTGATCGCCAACGGCCACAAGGTGATGGTGCAGAACGACGGCGGCAAGTCGATCGGCCTGACCAACGAGATGTACATCAAAGCCGGCGCCGAGATCGTCAACAGCGCAGAAGAAATCTTCAAGCGCGCCGACATGATCATCAAGGTCAAGGAGCCGCAGCCGAACGAATGCAAGATGCTGCGCCCGGGCCAGGTGCTCTACACGTATCTGCATCTCGCGCCGGATCCGGAACAGACCAAGGCGCTGGTCGCCTCGGGCGCGACCTGCATCGCCTACGAAACCGTCACCGATCGCAATGGCGGCCTGCCGCTGCTCGCACCGATGAGCGAAGTCGCCGGTCGCATGTCGATCCAGGCCGGCGCGCATGCATTGGAAAAAGCCCAGGGCGGTTCCGGCGTGCTGCTCGGCGGCGTGCCGGGCGTGAAGCCAGCGGAAGTACTGGTGATCGGCGGCGGCGTGGTCGGCATCAATGCCGCGCGCATGGCGATGGGCATGAACGCGCACGTCACCATCCTCGACCGCTCGCTCAATCGCCTGAAAGAACTCGACGAACTCTACGGTGATCGCCTCACCACGATCTATTCCACCCACGACGCGATCGAAGAACGCCTGCCCGATACCGATCTGGTGATCGGCGCTGTGCTGATTCCCGGCGCGGCGGCACCGAAGCTGGTTTCGCGCGAACAACTCAAGCTGATGCGTCCGGGCTCGGTACTCGTCGACGTCGCCATCGACCAGGGCGGCTGCTTCGAAACCAGCAAGGCCACCACGCACCAGAATCCAACGTATGAAGTCGACGGCATCATCCACTACTGCGTCGCCAACATGCCCGGCGGCGTCGCGCGCACGTCGACCTTTGCGCTCACCAACGCCACCCTGCCCTTCGCCGTGCAATTGGCGAACAAGGGCGCGCGCCAGGCGATGCTCGACGACCCGCACCTGCTCAACGGCCTCAACGTCCACGCCGGCAAGCTGACCTACGAAGCCGTCGCCAAGGATCTGGGCTACGAATACGTGCCGGCGGCGAAAGCATTGGGCTGACGCGTGATGTAGGAGCGACGCAAGTCGCGACTCGCGTCGCTCCTACGGAATGTTCCAGGAAAATCCATGACCGAAACCCCCGCCACGCTTTCGCACTTCATCCACGGAAAGGAAGTCGCGGGAACCAGCGGGCGTTTCGGCGACGTCTTCAATCCCGCGACAGGCCAGATCAGCGGCAGGTTGCCGCTGGCGTCGCCTGCTGAAGTCACGCACGCGATCGATATCGCTGCCGAGGCTTTCAAAGCCTGGGCCGTCGTCACGCCGCTGCATCGTGCGCGGGTGATGTTCAAGTTCAAAGCCCTGCTCGAACAACACGCCGATGAGATCGCGCTGGCGATCACCCGCGAGCACGGAAAAGTCCTGTCCGATGCGCGCGGCGAAGTGACCCGCGGCATCGAGGTCGTCGAATTCGCCTGCGGGATTCCGCATCTGCTCAAGGGCGAGCACTCGATGAACGTCGGCAGCGGCGTCGACAGCTACAGCGAATATTCGCCGCTGGGCGTGGTCGCCGGCATCACGCCGTTCAATTTTCCCTGCATGGTGCCGATGTGGATGTTTCCAATCGCCATCGTCTGCGGCAACACCTTCATCCTCAAACCTTCCGAGCGTGATCCGACGCCGCCCATGCTGCTGGCGCGCTTGCTCACGCAGGCCGGCCTGCCCGACGGCGTGTTCAATGTCGTGCATGGCGACAAGGAAGCCGTCGACGCCTTGCTCGACGATCCGCGCGTGCAGGCGGTGAGTTTCGTCGGCTCGACGCCGATCGCCGAATATATCTACGCGCGCGGCAGTGCCGCCGGCAAACGCGTGCAGGCGCTGGGCGGCGCAAAAAACCACATGGTGGTGATGCCCGACGCCGATCTCGACCAGGCCGCGAATGCCTTGCTCGGCGCCGGCTACGGTTCGGCCGGCGAGCGTTGCATGGCGATTTCCGTCGCAGTCTGCGTCGGCGATGCCACCGCCGATGCCTTGATCGCGAAATTGAAGCCCATGGTCGAAAATCTGCGTGTGGGCGCCGGCCACGCTGGCGATCCCGACATGGGTCCGCTGATCACGCGCCAGCATCGCGACAAGGTGCGCGGCTATGTCGATCTCGGCGTCACGGAAGGCGCGCATCTCGTCGTCGATGGCCGCGACTTGAAAGTGCCCGGCTGCGACGAAGGTTTTTTTCTCGGCGGCTGCCTGTTCGATCACGTCAGCGCCGACATGCGCGTCTATCGCGAGGAAATTTTCGGGCCGGTGCTCTGCGTCGTCCGCACCAAGGATTTCGACGAAGCGGTCGCACTCGTCAACGCCCACGAATACGGCAACGGCACCGCGATCTTCACCCGCGACGGCGATGCCGCCAGGCAGTTCGCGCACGGCATCCAGGTCGGCATGGTCGGCATCAACGTGCCGATTCCCGTGCCGATGGCCTTCCACAGTTTCGGCGGCTGGAAGCGTTCGCTGTTCGGCCCGCTGCACATGCACGGTCCCGATGGCGTGCGCTTCTACACGCGCCTCAAGACCATCACGGCGCGCTGGCCGACCGGCATTCGCGCTGGCGCCGAATTCAGCATGCCGACGATGAAGTAACCGGCGTCATCCCGGCGCAAACAGGGATTCCTTCGGCTTTTCCGCACTTCGCCAGTAAGCGGGCGCAGATTGACCAGCTGCGCTGTTAAGGGCCGTCGCGATGGCGGTATCCTGTCCGACCCGCGATACCGATGCCTGTATGTCCTCCCTGATCCGCGAACGCGCCGTGCTCAAACCCGCCCAGCTCAATGCGCTGGCGCGTGATTTGCTGGAAGGAAGCTTCGCGCAGGTGTGGGTCGAAGGCGAGATCAGCAATTTCTCGCGGCCGGCGTCGGGGCACATCTATTTCACGCTCAAGGACGACCGCGCCCAGGTCCGCTGCGCGCTCTTCAAGCAAAAGGCGATGTACCTTCGCTTCGTGCCACGCGACGGCCTGCAGGTGCTGGTGCGCGGCCGCCTGACGCTTTACGAAGCACGTGGCGACTACCAGCTCGCGCTCGAACACATGGAAGAAGCCGGCGAAGGCGCGCTGCGACGTGCATTCGAAGAGCTGAAAACGAAACTCGCCGGCGAAGGTCTGTTCGCCGTCGAACGCAAGCGCGAACTGCCGCGTTTCATTCGTCGCCTGGGCGTGATCACTTCACCGCGCGGCGCCGCCGTACGCGATGTGCTCAGCGTCCTGGGTCGGCGCTTCCCGCTGCTGCAGATCGAGATCCTGCCCGTGCCGGTGCAAGGCGACGGCGCGGCAACGGAAATCCGCACGATGCTGGAAAAGGCCGCGAAGTCCGGTCGCTACGAAGCGCTTCTGCTCACGCGCGGCGGCGGTTCGCTGGAGGATTTGTGGAGTTTCAATGATGAGGCGCTGGCGCGCGCGATCGCTGCGTCATCCATTCCGGTGGTCTCGGCCGTCGGCCATGAAATCGACTTCACGCTCGCCGATTTCGCTGCCGACCTGCGCGCGCCGACGCCGTCCGCCGCCGCCGAGCTTCTGGTTCCCGAACGCAGCGAACTCCTCGCCCACCTCGCGCAATTGCATCGAAGACTCGAAGCTGCGCATCTGCGTAAACAGACCGCGCTCGCCCAGCGCAGCGATCAGGCCTGGTTGCGCCTGCTGGCGATGCAGCCCCGGATTCGTCTGGAACGCGGCAGCCACCGTCTCGCCGCGTTGCGCGCGCGCCTGGATGCGACACTGACGGAAACGCTGGGCAGGAAGGTCGAACGATTGCGCCGCAGCATGCAACGCCTAGATCGTCAGCATCCGCAAGAAAACCTGCTGCTGCAACGTCATCGCATGGCGATGCTGCAGCAACGTCTGCAAAGCCGGATCGGACATCGTCTCGAGCAATACGCACTGCAATTGCGGGGCATCGCCAGGACGATGAATTCAATGAGTCCGTTCGCGACGCTGACCCGCGGCTACGCCATCATCCGGCGCGAGGACGGACAGGTGTTGCGCCATTCCCGCGACAGCCAGCCCGGTGACACGCTGCATGCGCAACTCGCCGAAGGCAGTCTGGTGGTCGTGGTGAAAAACCGCGGCGATTGACCTGCTCAGGCGGGCGGTTCCGCGCCGGGCATTGCCAGCGCGCCGTTCGCCAATTCCACGCCCACGCCTTTATCGCGTTTCGCGCGGTACATCGCGGCGTCGGCTTCGCGCATCAGTTCCGCTGCCTGCACGCCGTGCTTCGGATACGCCGCGACGCCGATGCTGGCGCCGATCTGCAATTCCTGCCCCTGGATGCGGATCGGATTGGCCAGCGCTTCGCGGATGCGTTGCGCGTAAGCGAGCAGACGCTCGTCGCTGATCGTCGCCTCGTCATCGACCAGCAACAGAAACTCGTCGCCGCCCATGCGCGCGATGGTGTCGCTGGATCGCACCGCCTGCTTGAGCCGGAAACCGATCGTTTCCAGCACTTCATCGCCGGCCGCGTGGCCGAGTGTGTCGTTGATCGGCTTGAAGCCATCGAGGTCGATGCACAGCAAAGCGAACACGCGGTGATTGCGCTGGCTCCTGGCAATCAGCTGATTGAGCCGATGCAGCGCCGCAGCGCGATTGGGCAGTTGCGTCAGCGGATCGACGCCGGCCATCGTGCGGATGCGCAGGCGATCGCGCAGGATGCGAAATACCGCCAGCGTCACGAATGCCGTCACGATCAATCCGATCACGCCGGCCTGCGTCCGCCACCATTCGGGAATCTGCCAACCGTCGCGCGGCGTGGCCGACAGCAGCCAGCTGCCGCCCGGCACGAACGCCGGCACACGCACCGCGTGGAAACTCACCGGCGCCTCTTCGCCATAGATGCTTGCACCAGCCGGGCCAAGCGCATCACGACCACGGATGTCGACGCGCAAATCGTTTTCCAGTGCCGCCAGACCGGCGTCCTCGAGCAGCGCATCGAAATCGAGCGTAAGCACCGTCGCGCCCCACAATCGCGGCACGCCGTCCTTCGCAACCCACACCGGCAGGATGCACGTGAGGCCACGTCGACCATCGCTAACTGGCCAGGGACCGGAGAGCACCGGATCGTCGAGCTGGATGGAATTGAGCAATGACGGACGGAAACGCGTCGAAGCCATCAGGTCGAGGTTCTGCCAGTCGACATCGCTGCGCTGCGGATAGACCTCGTTGATCTTGTAGCCCGGCGCCAGCGAAAGATTGAGCATGTAGGGGTCGCTCATGCGCAGTTCTTCGGCGATGCGCTCGAATTGCTCGTGGGTCATGCTCTCGCGGATGACCAAGTCGGCGGCAAGGCCACGCAACTGCGCGACGCTGGAATAGATGCGAGTTTCGAGCCGCGCGCGAAAATCGGAGAGATCCGCCTGCACCTGCGATTGCTGCTCGGCCATGCTCTGCTGCCGCGAAAGCTGACCGGCCTGCCAGCTCAGAAACACGCCGAGAACCAGCACCGCAAGCGTGACCAGGCGAACGATCAGCATTCGCCGCGACGGCAACTTCGGTAACTGGCGACGATCCTCGAGGGGCATGAGCCACGGCTCGCAGAAGGGACGGTCGATTATCGCACTAACCCCTCACGCGAAGTCCGGGCGTTCGCTTGCTGGCCCAACCCAACTTGTTGGCCTGACCCGACTTGTTGACCCAACCCAAATGGAGACCGTCATGCGCCAGTCCTTGCTAGCCCTCGCCATCACTCTCAGCCTCGCCACTGCCTGCAGCCCGACCCGACCCTCCGAGCCGAAAGACAACATCGCCGGTACTGTGCGCGAATCCGATGAGGGACGCGCGCAGGAGGAAACAAAAACCGAAGCCGAAGTCGCAGCAGCAGCCGCAGGTGCCACCGTCGCTTACGATGATGCAGCTGTGGTTGCAGCGGTCGCCCCGCCGCCGCCTGCGATGCCAGCCTCTATTTACGCAGCGAAACCACAACCACAACCGGCGCGCGCGCGCGCCGACGGCATGGCCAGCAATGCCGCGCCGATGATGGCGAAGGAAATGCTCGCCGCCCCCGCGGCTGCCGGCTACACGCTCGCCGAATCCGAACCGGTCAATACCGAGCACTACGCCGAGCACAAGGACAATCCGACGCAGTTGGTATCGGAGAATCCAGTCAGCACGTTTTCCATCGACGTCGATACCGGCAGCTACAGCAACGTGCGCCGCATGCTGATGGCCGGGCAACGCCCGCCCGCGGATTCGGTGCGCGCCGAGGAGATGATCAATTATTTCGACTACGGTTATGCCGGTCCGGCGACGCAGCAGACGCCATTCCGCGTCAGCACCGAAATCGCACCCGCTCCCTGGAACAGCAAACACGAGCTGGTGCAGATCGGCATTCAGGGTTACAGCGTAGACAAGGCAAAAATCCCCGCATCGAACCTGGTATTCCTCATCGACACCTCCGGCTCGATGGAGTCCGAAGACAAGCTGCCACTGCTCAAGCGCAGTTTCAGCGAACTGGTGAAGCAGCTGCGTCCGCAGGATCGCGTGTCCATCGTCGTCTACGCCGGCAGCGCTTGTCTGGTGTTGCCACCGACGCCCGGCGACCAGCAACAGACTATTCTCGCCGCGCTCGATCATCTCAGCGCTGGCGGTTCGACCAACGGCGGCGCCGGCATCCAGCTCGCCTATGCGATGGCCAAACAGAGCTTCATCAGCCGCGGCGTCAATCGCGTGATCCTCGCCACCGACGGTGATTTCAACGTCGGCACCGTCGATCAGAAAGCACTGGAAACCCTGATCGCCGACCAGCGCAAATCCGGCATCGCCCTGACCACACTCGGCTTCGGTACCGACAATTACAACGACGCGATGGCCGAGCAGCTCGCCGATATCGGCAACGGCAACCATGCCTATATCGACAGCATCAATGAAGGTCGCAAGGTACTGGTGGAGGAACTGTCCTCGACCATGCTCACCATCGCCGCCGACGTGAAAATCCAGCTCGAGTTCAATCCGGCGGTGGTCGCGGAATATCGCCTGATCGGTTACGAAAACCGCGCGCTGCGCCGCGAGGACTTCAACAACGACAAGGTCGACGCCGGCGAAATCGGCGCCGGCCACGACGTGACGGCGCTCTACGAAATCACCTTGGTGGGCTCCGGCGGTAATAGCGTCGATCCGCTGCGTTACGGCAAGACCGATGCCGCGACGAATGCCAAGGGCAATGAAATCGGCTGGCTGCGCCTGCGCTACAAGCAACCCGGCGCCGATAGCAGCCAGCTACTGCAGACGCCGCTCACGCGCACTCAGATCGCTGCCAAGGCCAGCGACCGCATGCGTTGGGCGACCGCCGTCGCGGCCTATGCGGACCTGCTGCGCGGTGGCAAGAACGTCGGGCACTTCGGCTGGGATCAGGTGCATGCGCTTGCCGCTTCCGTGCCCGGAACTGATCGCTGGGGCTACCGCGCCGAGTTCCTGCAACTGATCGATCGTGCCCGCACGATCACCCAGGGCGATGCGCCGGTGGCAGTCAGCGAATGACCGCGATCGGTCGCCTGACGCTCGTCGCGCTAGGCGAAACCGCGAAAACTTCGTACGCTCCGCCTCATGCAGGCGGAGCAACCCGACGAAGAACTGATGCTGGCCTACGGGGCCGGCGACGCCGGTGCGTTTGAAGTGCTCTACTCCCGCCATCGCGGCCCGTTGTTTCGCTTCATGCTGCGCCAGGTGCGCGAGCACGGCACGGCCGAGGAGCTTTACCAGGATGTCTGGCAGAAAGTGATCGTGGCGCGCGAGCGCTATCGGGTCGAGGCCAAGTTCACCACCTGGCTTTACCAGATCGCGCACAATCGCCTGACCGATCACTGGCGCGCGCAATCGCATCGCCCACCGGCGCCGGAAGATGCCGTCGAGCGCGCCGAGCGCGAGCCCGATCCGCAGACGCCGGAACGCCAACTGTCGACCTTTCAGGAACGTCGCCGCCTGCAGTTGGCATTGGAAGAATTGCCCGCAGATCAGCGGGAGGCGGTGATGCTGCGGCTGGAGCAGGAATTGTCCCTGGAAGAAATCGGCGAGATCACCGGCGTCGGCAGGGAAACGGTCAAATCGCGGCTTCGCTATGCCCTCGACAAACTTCGGCAACGACTGAACTCATGACCACGCACGAGCCAACCCGGGATCCACTGGACGAGGAAGAACGCGAGTTCTCGCGCATCATCCGCGCCCTGCCCGGCGGCGAGCCTTCGCCGGCGCTGGATGCGCGCATCCTGGGCGCGGCGCAGGATGCCGTCGCCGCAGCGCCGCGGCGGCGAGTCCGGCCCTGGGCTGCGGGCGGCGCGTTGTGGGGCATCGGCACGGCAGCTGCGGCCGTACTCGCGATCGGCGTCAGCTGGCATGTGATGAACCCGCAGTCCGATCAGCTACCGGTGCCGGCTCCATCAGCGAGCAGCGCCAGCTCGGCGGATCAGGAAGACTCCGGCGTCCCGGTCGAATTCAAGATCGAAGCCCCGCGCGAATACGACAATTCACCGCCGCCGACGCTGCCCGCTGCCGCAACAGCGGCGAGCACCCGCGCCGACAAACCTGCGCCACCGCCGATGGCGCAGGCACCCGCGGCGCCACCACCGCCACCGATGCCCACGCCGTTCATCGACGAACATGTCGCCAACGCGAACGATCAAGCCACGGACGCCGTCGCCAGCGACAGCCAGCGCGAAATCGCCAGAGCGTCCAGGGCGGCCGCTCCTGCCCCGGTGGCTGCTGCGGCCGCAAGCGCCGGCAACGCCGCACCGGCCATGGCGAAAGCGGAGCAGGCCGATGCACGCGAGCCGCAGACCGCGGGCCAGCTGTCGGCCTCGGCGGAAGCCGGCGCGAGTGTCGCGGCGCCAGCGAAACCCGATGATTTCCGCGGCAAACCGGCGACCTGGCTCAAGCACATCCGCGAATTGAATGCCGCCCACGATGCCGTCAATGCCAAGCTCGCATTGCGCCAGTTCATCAAGCGCTATCCGCACTACCCGATTCCTTCCGACCTCGCGCCGCTATTGCGCGAGTGATTGCGCCATGACGCAATACACGCTGGCCGCGCCGGCGCGCTTCGTACTCGAGGTGAAGAAAAGCCGCTTCCTCGCACAGGCGACGGCCGTCGAAACGCCGACGCAGGCTCTCGCCTGGCTGGCACAGATCAGCGACCCCGATGCGACCCACAATTGCTGGGCATATCGCGTCGGCAGCGCCTACCGCTTTTCCGATGACGGCGAACCCGGCGGCACGGCCGGCCGGCCAATCCTTTCGGCGATCGAAGGCCAGGGCATCGACCGCGTCATCGTCGTGGTCACGCGCTGGTATGGCGGCATCAATCTCGGTGCCGGCGGCTTGGTACGGGCTTATGGTGGCGCGGCAGCGGAATGCCTGCGCACTGCCGAACACCTGGCCCTGGTGGAAAGGATGGAGGTCGCGCTGAGCTGCGATTTCGCGCTTTCCGGCAACGTACACGGTCTGCTGGCCAGCTTCGAGGCGGAAAAACTCGGCGAATCCTTCGACGAACACGGCCTGCGCTTGCATTTGCGCCTGCCGGTTACCATGTATCCGGCATTCGCCCTGCGCCTGCGCGACCTGAGTCGCGGCGCGGCCCTGATGCATCCGATCGAGACCGCCCCCGAATGAATACGCCCGCCGAGTCACCGCGCCAACGCCTGATCTCGCTACGCGGCATGCTGCCCTTCCTGCGCCCGCAGCGGCGCCTGCTGGCGCTCTGGCTCACCGCACTCGCGATTTCCTCCAGCGCGACGCTGTTTTTCCCGGTCGCGATCAAGCATCTGATCGATCAGGGCTTCAGCCACGACGGCTCGGTCGATCGCTGGTTCCTGCTGCTGTTCGCAGTCGCCGCGGTGATGGCGCTGGCGACAGCGGCACGCTTCTATTTCGTCTCGTTGCTGGGCGAACGCGTGATCGCCGACCTGCGCCAGAAGCTCTATGGCCACCTGCTCGACCTCGACCAGAGTTTCTTCGAGCGCACGCGCAGCGGTGAGCTACTGTCGCGGCTGTCGGCAGATGCGGAATTGCTGCGCGGCGTGGTCGGTTCGGCGATGTCGATCGCGCTGCGCAGCGGCATCACGGTGATCGGCAGCGCGGTCATGCTGGCGATCACCAGCCCGCGCCTGGGCAGTCTGGTGTTGATCGGCATTCCGCTGGTGGTGGTGCCGATCGCGCTCTCGGGCCGGCGCGTGCGCGGCGCCGCCA
>NZ_DATGBO010000090.1:0-28630 GCF_035312645.1 Arenimonas sp. | reverse complement strand
TCCTGGGCATGGGCGCATCGACGACGTATTCCTTCGTCGACGCCAACGGCGTGCGCAACTTCAGCAGCCGTCGTCCCAAAGGCATCGCCAACCTCACGGTGACGCGCACCGAGTTTCCGATCTTCGCGATGGAAACCTGTTACGCCTGCGCGGTCGCGCCGAACATCAACTTCAATACGCTGCGCTTGAACACGACTGCCTATGGCGCGGAAATAAGCGCGGCGGCGTCGCAATACGGCGTCGAGGAAGCGGTGGTGCGCGCGATCATCCACGCCGAATCGGCGTATCGCGCCAATGCCCGCTCGGCCAAGAATGCCCAGGGCCTGATGCAGTTGATCCCATCGACTGCCGCGCGCTTCGGCGTCACCGATGCCTACGATCCGGCGCAGAACATCAGCGGCGGCGTGCAATACCTGGCGTGGCTGATGAAACGCTACAGCTCCAACCTCACCCTGGTCGCTGCGGCCTACAACGCCGGCGAGGGAGCGGTCGATCGCAACGGCGGCGTGCCCCCGTATGCCGAGACCCAGCGCTACGTGGCGCGCGTGGGCCAGCTCGCCGATCGCTACCGCAGTGCCCTGGCGACGCGCTGAGCCGCCCTGTCCGTTGTGGCGCGCTTCAGGCATCCGCTACAATTGCGCGTCTTTGGATGGGGGTTTCGCCCGCATCCGCCATCTTCACAGCTAATTCTCGGAGAGCCGAATGGCTAACGATGAAGCCAATCTGGGTCGCCGCCGCTTCCTGACTGCCACCACGGCAGTGGTCGGTGCGGTCGGCGTGGGTTTCGCGGCGGTACCGTTCATCACGTCCTGGAAACCCAGTGCCCGCGCCCAGGTGGCCGGTGCGCCGGTCGACGTGGACATCAGCAAGATCGACAACGAGCCGGGCATGCGCATGATCGTGCAGTGGCGCGGCAAGCCGGTCTGGATCTTCAAGCGCAGTCCCGAGCAGCTCAAGGGCCTGCCCACGCTCGACAACCGCCTGAAGGACCCCGCGTCCGACAATGCCGACCAGACGCCGGCCTTCGCCAAGAACGAAAGCCGCGCCATCAAGCCCGAGATCGCCGTCATCGTCGGCATCTGCACCCACCTGGGCTGCTCGCCGGGTTACGTGCCGGAAATGGCGCCGCAGCCCTACGACGCCGACTGGAAAGGCGGCTTCTACTGCCCCTGCCACCAGTCGCGTTTCGATCTCGCTGGCCGCGTGTTCCAAGGCGTCCCGGCGCCATCGAACCTCGAGATCCCGCCTTACCACTTCATTGATGACACGCACATCACCGTGGGCGTCGCACCGCAGGGAGCCGGCTGATGAATGTCATCGAACGCGCCGTGACCGGCGTCGCCGGATGGGTCAACGAACGCGCCCCGGCGCTGGTGCCCGCCTACAAGAAGCACATGTCGGAGTACTACGCTCCGAAGAACTTCAATCTCTGGTACTACTTCGGCTCGCTCGCCCTGCTGGTTCTGGTCAACCAGATCGTCACCGGCATCTTCCTCACCATGAACTACAAGCCGAGCGCGGCGGAAGCCTTCGCCTCGGTCGAATACATCATGCGTGACGTGTCCGGCGGCTGGCTGATCCGCTACATGCACTCCACGGGTGCCTCGCTGTTCTTCATCGTCGTCTACCTGCACATGTTCCGCGGCCTGCTGTACGGCTCGTACCAGAAGCCGCGCGAGCTGGTCTGGGTGCTGGGCATGCTGATCTTCCTCACGCTGATGGCCGAAGCCTTCATGGGCTACGTGCTGCCGTGGGGCCAGATGAGCTACTGGGGCGCGCAGGTGATCATCAACCTGTTCGGCGCGTTCGAGCCGGTGCTGCGTTCGATCGGCATCGACTTTCCGATCACCGAGTGGATCCGCGGCGACTATCTGGTTTCCGACGCGACGCTCAACCGCTTCTTCGCCCTGCACGTGATCGCGCTGCCGCTGGTGATCCTGCTGCTGGTGGTGCTGCACCTGGGCGCGCTGCATGAAGTCGGATCGAACAATCCCGACGGCGTCGACATCAAGAAGGTCAAGGACAAGGCCACCGGCATCCCGCTGGACGGCATCGCCTTCCATCCGTACTACACGGTCAAGGACCTGTTCGGCACCGGCTTCTTCCTGCTGATCGCGGCCTTCATCATCTTCTTCATCCCGACCATGGGCGGCCTGTTCCTGGAGCACGACAACTTCGTGCTGGCCAATCCGCTGGTGACGCCGGAACACATCAAGCCGGTCTGGTACTTCACGCCGTACTACGCGATGTTGCGTGCGGTGCCCAACAAGATCATCGGTGTGATGGTGATGGGCGGCGCGACCATGATCCTGTTCCTGCTGCCGTGGCTCGACCGCAGCCCGGTCAAGTCGATCCGTTACCGGCCGATGCTGCACAAGCTGCTGATCGCGATCTTCTGCGTGGCCTTCATCACACTGGGCTGGCTGGGCATGCAGGCCGGCGGCACCACGCAGACGCTGATCGCGCGCTGCCTGACTGCGTTCTACTTCCTCTTCTTCATCACCATGCCTTTCTGGAGCCGGATGGGCCAGTTCAAGGCGGTGCCCGAGCGGGTGACCATGCATGACTAAGTTCCGTCCTGCCTTTATCAAGGCCATCGTGCTGGGCCTGCTGCTCGCGCCCGCGCTCAGCTGGGCGTCGGAAGGCCCGGAAATGGCTTCCGCGCAGATCGACCTCAACGACAAGGCGGCGCTGCAGCGCGGTGCCGGCCTGTACATGAGCTATTGCTCGGGCTGCCATTCGCTCAACTACCAGCGTTACTCGCGCGTGGCCGAAGACCTGGGCCTGAGCCAGGAGCAGGTCGAGCAGAACCTGATCTATTCCAACGCCAAGTTCGGCGAGAACATCCGCACCAGCATGGCGCCCGGCGACGGCCTGGCCTGGTTCGGCAAGGCGCCGCCCGACCTGAGTGTGGAAGCCCGCGCCAAGGCGCAGGGCGCTGACTGGATCTACAACTACCTGAAGTCCTTCTATGTCGACGAGTCCCGCCCGCTGGGCTGGAACAACGCCGTCTACAAGGGCGCCTCGATGCCGCATGTGCTCTGGGAACTGCAGGGCCAGCAGCACGCGGTCACCGAACCCAAGAAAAAGAGCGCCAGCGGTGAGGCCGAGCCCTGCGAAATGGGCGAATACCAGGGCCAGTGCATCAAGGGCTTCGTGATTCCGGAAGGGCAGAAGGGCACGATGACTCCCGAGCAGTACGACCGCGCCGCCCGCGATATCAGCGCCTTCCTGGCCTATGTCGGCGAGCCGGCCGCGTTGCAGCGCGAATCGATGGGCGCGTGGGTGGTGCTGTTCCTGGCCTTCTTCACCTTCCTGGCCTATCTGCTCAAGAGCGAATACTGGCGCGACGTGCACTAAAGCGCCGACTGCGTCGCAAGCCCGGACAAAGGCCGCCCCAGGGCGGCCTTTTCCTTGTGGGCAGGGCTTGCCACAAAGCGGCCATTTCGGGCAGGGTTAGGGTTCGAACGACCTAAGGCAGGGGGCTGGCGGCGTTCTCCCGAGGTGTTCGTCGATGGCTGCAAGCCCGCGTATCCGCAATGCCCTGACCCTGTTCTCCGCCTCCGACTGCGTCGTCTGCCATCGCGTGCGGCTGGTGTTGGCGGCCAAGGGCGTCAGCTACGAGCTGGTGAACGTCGATCCGGCCAATCCGCCCGAGGACCTGCTCGATCTCAACCCCTATCACTCGGTACCGACCTTGGTCGATCGCGACCTGGTGCTTTACGCCGCCTCGGTGGTCAGCGAATACCTCGACGAGCGCTATCCGCATCCGCCGCTGATGCCGGTGGACCCGCTGTCGCGCGCGCGTCTGCGCCTGGCGATGCTGCGCCTGGAGCTGGAATGGGTGCCGCATGTGCAGGCGATCCAGAACGGCAGCAAGGTCCAGGCAGAAGCCGGCCGCAAGCGCCTCAAGGAATTGCTGCTCGGTGCGCTGCCCTTGTTCAAGGCCTCGAAGTTCTTCCTCAATTCGGAAATGAGTCTGGCCGATTGCGCGGTCGCGCCGATCATCTGGCGGCTGCCGTCGCTGGGCGTGGTGCTGCCCAAGGAAGCCAAGCTCATCGAGGACTACGGTCAGCGCATCTTCCGCAATCCCGGATTCCTGCGCAGCATGACCAACGAGGAAAAACAGCTGCGCGAGTTGCCTGCGTGAGCGAGCCGGCGGCCATGAGTTCCAACCGCCCGTATCTGCTGCGGGCGCTTTACGAGTGGATTGGTGACAACGACATGACGCCCTACCTGCTGGTCGATGCCGGCCAGGAAGGCGTGCAGGTGCCGCAGTCGACGATCAAGGACGGCCGCGTCGTGCTCAACATCGCCGCGCGCGCGGTGGCGCAGCTCGACATGGGCAATCGCGACATCCGTTTCATGGCGCGCTTCGGCGGTGTCAGCCAATCGGTGATCGTGCCGATCCCCGCGGTGCTGGCCATTTACGCGCAGGAAACCGGGCAGGGCATGATGCTGCCCGAGGATGGTGCCCAGATGCCCTCTGACGGCGATGGTCCCGATGACGACACCCCCGGGCCGGTCAGCGACGGCCCCAAACGCGGCGGGCATTTGCGCGTGGTGAAGTAGGCGTTCGCGCCGGTCCTGCGCTGATCAATGCAGGCGCGGCAGCGCGACCACCACATCGTCCGGATCGTGTTCGGCGATCATCGGCCCGACCAGGGCGATCAGGGCGCGACCCTGCAAAGTCACCAATCCTGCATGGCGATCGTCACCGCCGGCGGAATATTCGAAACGAAATTGCCGCTCCCAGCCCAACCAGCCGTCGCTGCGGCGGCGCGGGCGGATCCGCACCAGGTGCACGCTTTGATCGAGCCACTGCACGCCAGCGCGTTGACAGGCGAGCCGGCCGAGTTCGGTGGCGCGTTCGGCAGCAGCGCGGCCCGCCGACCAATAGGCCAGCGCCGGTGCCGCGACAAGCAAAAGGATCATCAACCAGGTCATTCAGGCAGTCTGGGGGCGAGGATGGGCGACGACAAGTTCGATAGCGCTGACCTATTCGTGCAGTTCATGGCTAAGATACCTGCCGGGCCGTCCGATGGGGCGGCCAGCTTTTCGCAGGAGGGCGAAGATGAAACTGGTTTTTCCGAATGGTGAGCACAGTCAGGTTTTGCTGAGTCCCGGCGTCAACCGCATCGGTTCCGACCCGGACAGTGCAGCCGTTCTGACCCAGGACGGCATCCTGCCGCATCACTGCGAGATCCACATCACCAGCACCGGCGCCAACCTCCAGGTCGGTGTCGAGGGCGGTCCGGTCACGGTCAATGGCAAGCCGGTCACCGACATCATGTCCCTGCGTGCCGGCGACAGCATCGGCATCGGCCCGGTCGTCGTCGCCAAGTACGCCATCGTCGAAGCGGCGCGCAGCGCGCCTTCCGCAGGCTCACCGGATGAAGATTCCGGCGCGACGCGGGTACGCATGGCGGTGCCGAAATATGTTCTGCGCGGTGTTTCCGGCGCAGTGTTCAGCAAGGTGTTTCCGGTGACCGGCCCGGTCGTGATCGGCCGCGCCGCCGAGTGCGACATCTCCGTGCCCGCCGATGAAATTTCCCGCCGCCACGCAATGGTGAAGCCGACCGCGGAAGGTTTGTCGGTCGAGGACCTGGGTTCGTCCAACGGCACCTACATCAACAACAAGCGAGTGCAGCACGGCTTCCTCAATCCCGGCGACGAGCTGCGCCTGGATGCGGTGCGTTTCATCCTGGTCGCGCCGGGCATGGAAATGGCTGCGCGTTCCCCGCAGGCAGGCCGTCAGGCTGCGGCGACGGTGGTCGGGCGCACGTCCAACACCAACAAGATGCAGACCTGGGCGATGATCATGCTGGCCGTCGCCGCGCTGCTTATGATCGGGTTGATGATCGTCAAGCACTGAGTGTCGTGGAAGCTGGCATGGCCGCGACGCTTTTGCCTGGGCCTGTCTCGATATCGTTCGCGCCGAGTTGTGGTCATCGTCATCCCCGCGAAGGCGGGGATCCAGCGACTTGAATTTGTTGAACAACAAAGACACTGGATCTCCGCCTTCGCGGGGATGACCGGCTGTAAATTGATGGCACGCGGGTTGTTTCTATTTTGAAACAGGGCAAGGCGAAACAATCGCGGCCATGCCCGCTCCCACAGGCAAGAAAATCTAGCAGGGCGGATCGCCCAGCCGCATCGACAGGTCGATCGCGTGCACGTGCTTGGTCAGTGCGCCCACTGAAACGTAATCGACGCCGGTGCCGGCGATCTCACGCAGGCGGGCGAACTCGACGCCGCCGGAAACTTCCAGCGGAATTTTCCCGGCGGCGATCTTCACCGCTTCTTGCAGGTCGGCGAGACTGAATTCGTCGACCAGGATGCGCGTGCACCGCGTCGCCAGCGCCTGGCGCAATTCGTCGAGGTTTTCGACTTCGATGATCAGCGGCAAGTCCGGAAATCTTTCCTTCGCCTGTGCGGCCGCCGCAGCGATCGAACCGGCGGCGTGGACGTGGTTTTCCTTGAGCATCACCGCATCGAACAAACCGATCCGGTGATTGACGCCGCCGCCAACACGCACCGCGTATTTCTGCGCGATACGCAGGCCGGGCAGGGTCTTGCGGGTGTCGAGCACGCGCGTGCGCGAGCCGGCGAGCTCGGCGACGAATTCGCCGGTGCGGGTCGCGGTGCCCGACAGCGTCTGCAGAAAATTCAGCGCGCAGCGTTCGGCGCTTACCAGCGCGCGCGAGCGGCCGCTGAATGTGCAGAGCACGTCGCCGGCGGCAACCCGATCGCCTTCGCTGATGCGCCAGTCGATCCGCACGAAAGGATCCAGCGCGCGGAAACAGGCGTCGAACCAGGGACGGCCGGCGATTACGCCGGCTTCCTTGGCGATCACGTAGCCATGCTCGGCGACGTCGGGTAGCAAGGCTGCGGTGACGTCGCCGCTGCCGAGATCTTCGGCCAGTGCGCGCGCGACGTCGGCTTCGATCACCGACTCCGGTGGAACGGGAATACGCTCGCTCATCGCGGGAAATCGGCGATCTGGCTGGTGTTGATCGCTTCATCGGAAAGCAGCACGGGAATGCCGTCGTCGACGCGGTAGACCAGTTTGTGGTCGCGGGTGATCAGGCCTTCCTTGAGCGTGTCGGCCTGGCGGCTGCCGTCGCTGCGGGAAATGCCGCCAGCGATGATGGCGCGGTTGAGCAGGTCGAGTTCGGCGCTGTTGAGCTGAGCCAGGGGTTGCTTGCTGCTGGGGCAGCAGAGGATGTCGAGCAGCTTGCGGTCCATGGGTCGTACCGGCCGGGAGAAGCGTCTAGAATAGCTTTTACTCGCGCTGCGTTGCTCGCCCCCGGGGCCGGCTTCGCCGAACACTCACTCCCTTCGGTTGCCAAAAGCCCAAGCCATGAGCAAGCACGCTGCGTCTTCGCCCCTGGTGGGTGTGGTGATGGGGTCCCGCAGCGACTGGGACACGATGCAACACGCGGTCGCGCGGCTCGAGCAACTCGGCATCGCGCATGAAGTCCAGGTGGTGTCGGCGCATCGCACGCCCGACCTGCTTTTCCAGTACGCCGAATCAGCCGCCGCGCGCGGCCTGCGCGCGATCATCGCCGGTGCCGGCGGCGCAGCGCATTTGCCGGGCATGCTCGCGGCGAAAACCTCCGTGCCGGTGCTCGGAGTACCGGTGCAGAGCAAGGCGCTCAACGGTCTCGATTCGCTGCTGTCGATCGCGCAGATGCCGGCCGGTGTTCCGGTCGCGACGTTCGCGATCGGCGCGGCGGGCGCCGCCAATGCCGGTTTGTTCGCCGCCGCGATGTTGGCCTTCGATCATGCCGATGTGCGCGCCGCGCTGGCTGCCTTCCGGGCGCAGCAGACCCAGGACGTACTCGATCACGCGGATCCGAGAACGGCATGACCACGGTCGGCATTCTTGGCGGCGGGCAACTGGCCCGCATGCTGGCGCTTTCCGGTGCCCCGCTGGGCCTGCGCTTTCTCGTGCTCGATTCCACCAGCGATGCTTGTGCCGCGCAGTTCGCGCCGCTGCTGCAGGCCGATTATCGCGATCAGGCTGGGTTGGCTGAGTTCGCTCAACGCGTTGATGTCGCGACCTTCGATTTCGAGAACGTGCCGGCGGAATCGGCGCGCTGGCTGGCCGAACGCGTGCCGGTGTTTCCAAATCCGCGCGCACTTTCCGTGGCGCAGGATCGTTTGGCGGAAAAAAGTCTGTTCCGCGAACTCGACATTCCGGTGCCGGATTTCGCCGACATCGGATCGCGCGCCGATCTCGATCAGGCGCTGATCCGCATCGGCGTGCCGGCGATCCTGAAAACCCGTCGCCTCGGTTACGACGGCAAGGGCCAGTTCCGTATCAAGACATTGGCCGATGTCGATGCCGCGTGGGCGGCACTCGGCGCGCAGGCCGCGACCGTCGGCTTGATCCTCGAAGACTTCGTGCCGTTCCAGCGCGAGGTGTCGGTGATCGCGGTGCGCGGTCGTGACGGCGAGTTCCGCACCTGGCCGCTCACTGAAAACTGGCATGAAAGCGGCATTCTTTCCGCGAGCCTGGCGCCGGCGACGCTGGCCGATGATCTCGCGGAAAAAGCAGTCGCGCATGCGCGGCGTGTTGCCGAGGCGCTGGACTATGTCGGCGTGTTTGCACTGGAACTTTTTCTCAAGGACGGCGAATTGCTGGCCAACGAGATGGCACCGCGAGTGCACAACTCCGGTCACTGGACGATCGAAGGCGCGGAGACGTCGCAATTCCAGAATCATCTGCGTGCCGTACTCGGCCTGCCGCTGGGCAGCACGCGCATGCTCGGCCATGCCTGCATGCTCAACTGGATCGGTACGCTGCCGTCAGCAGCGGGCGTGCTCACCAACGATTGCGGGCATTGGCACGACTACGGCAAGTCGTCGCGTGAGGGCCGCAAGGTCGGGCATGCGACGTTCCGCGCCGATTCCCTCGCGGCTCTGAGCGACGCGCTGCAACGCGCCGGCCGTGCGCTGGATCGCGAAGCACAGGTCGCGCCCGTCATCGCACGCCTCGGCGGCTGACCCGCGTCATCCGCAGGAGCCAGCTTGCTGGCGACCATGCGTGCCTGGAAGCGATGTCCGCCCCAGGTCGCTTGGGTGCCGCGATCGGGTTTGTTCTTTGGCAATCTCGCCTCCGTACCCGCGACGCCGCGGCCGATGGGGAATCCGTGCCGGTTCGGTCGACACGTCCTGTGCCGACTCACCGTCGCGGGCCATCCTTGGCCCGCTCACGGACACACTCCATCGACCACGGCGTCGCTCTGAAGTGGAAATGTATTTGACCCAAAAAAGCGAATAGCTTTTCGTCGAGTTGCGACGAAATTCCGGAGAGCCTCCGAAACCCATGAGGAGGCTGTGAGCAGGCCAGGGATGGCCTGCGACGGTGAGTCAGCACAGGAGGTGCTGACCGAACCGGCATCAGTCGGATCGTGGGCTTCGGAGGCGCGAGTGCGGAGGCGAGATTTTCGGCGCCTCCTTTCGGCAAGCAGGTGGTTTTTGGGAGGACACCGCTTCGGGGTAGGCATGGTCGCGAGCAGGCTCGCTCCTACAAGAAGCTGCATGTTCGCAGCGTGGGTTCCAGCAGCGCGAATGCGAAGACGAGACTTGTAAACGACCGGCAGGAAAACAAAAACGGCCAGGGTTCCCCGGCCGTTTTTTTTGATGACGATGACGATGCGATCTGCGGAGGGCTTTACGCCATCTGCGAAGCGACGAAATCCCAGTTGACCAGGTTCCAGAATGCCTCGACGTATTTCGGGCGGGCGTTGCGGTAGTCGATGTAGTAAGCGTGTTCCCAGACGTCGCAGGTGAGCAGCGGTTTGTCGGCACCGGTCAGCGGCGTGGCGGCGTTGGGCGTGCTGGCGAGAGCCAACGAGCCGTCCGGACGCTGCACCAGCCAGCCCCAGCCCGAGCCGAAGGTGCCGACCGAGGTCTTGGTGAACTCTTCCTTGAATGTCGCGAACGAGCCGAACGCCGCGTTGATCGCGTCAGCCAGCTTGCCGGTCGGCTCGCCGCCGCCGTTGGGCTTGAGGCAGTTCCAGTAGAACGTGTGGTTCCAGATCTGCGCGGCGTTGTTGAACATGCCGCCCTGGGCCTTGCGGATGATCGCTTCGAGGTCGAGGTTTTCGAACTCGGTACCCTTGATCATGTTGTTGAGATTGGTGACGTAAGCCTGATGGTGCTTGCCGTAATGGAAATCGATGGTTTCGCCGGAGATATGCGGTTCCAGGGCGGTGCGGTCGTAGGGCAGGGCAGGCAGTTCGATGGCCATGGGGATCTCCGGCGGTGGCGGGTCAGGGAAGCTATAATTCTAGCTTGAATGCGCGGACAGACTGTTCCCGCGTCGTGAATGGAGCAAGGCAATGGCGAGCAATCCGGTCATGGACCGCATCAAAGCAGAGGTCGAGGCGCATCCGATCGTCCTCTTCATGAAAGGCACCGCGCAATTTCCGATGTGCGGTTTTTCCAGTCGCGCCAGCCAGGCGCTCAAATCCGCCGGCGCGCACTTGCACACGGTGAACGTGCTCGAGGACGCCGAGATCCGCGCCAACCTGCCGCGTTATTCCGATTGGCCGACATTTCCGCAGCTTTTCATCAACGGTGAATTGATTGGCGGCTGCGACATCACCGTCGAGTTGTTCGAAAGCGGCGAGCTCGCACGTATGGTCGCCGAGGCGCAAAAGCCGGCATGACCGGTGTTCCAACCCCGCCGGCACAGGCGCTGGCCGGCCGGGTGATCCTGGTGACCGGTGCGTACGGCGGTCTCGGCGAAGCTGCCGCCAAGGCCTGCGCCCAGGCCGGCGCGACGGTCGTGTTGCTTGGCCGGAAAGTGCCCAAGCTCAACCGCGTTTACGACGCGATCAAGACGATCGGCCCAGAGCCTGCGCTGTATCCGCTGGACATGGCCGGCGCCGATCCCGCTGATTACGAGGCGATGGCCGACAAGATCGGCGCGGACCTCGGCAGCCTCGATGGCCTGTTGCATTGCGCGGTGGAATTCACCGGCTTGCGTCCGTTGCAGGCGACGCCGCCCGCGGATTTTCTGCGCCACCTGCACGTCAATATCACTGCGCCCTGGCTGTTGACGCAGGCCTGCCTGCCCTGGCTGGGCAAATCGGCGGACAGCGCAGTGGTTTTCGTCAGCGATGATCTCGCCCGGGTCAATCGTGCCTACTGGGGTGCGTATGGCGTGGCCAAGGCCGGACTCGTCGGCATGATGCGGATGTTGCACGACGAAACCGATCACGGCCCGGTCCGGGTCAGCGCACTGGAACCCGGGCCGATGCGCACGGCGATCCGCAACCGCGCCTTCGTCGAGGAAGCGGCGACCCGTTGCCCGCCGGCGAGTGCCTATGCGCCAGCCTGCGTGCATTTGCTGTCGGCGGCTGGCAGTGATCAGCGCGGACAGGTGTTCGCGCCGCGGGCCGATTGGGCTCCGAGCGCCTGAAAAATCCGCGCGTCGCGCTGGCGCAGAGATTCACCGATCCAGAAGCAAGCCATCCGTCGTGCCAACGAGGGTGCCGGTCCGGTGTCTTTCATGGCCACAATCAAAGACACTGGCTCCCCGCCCACGCGGGGACGACGACCGACCCCGCCGGATCGTCCTTATGGATAGCCAATCACCATGATGACCACCACTTCCGCCGCGCTGCTGCTGTTCCTGATTTTGGATCCGCTGGGCAACATTCCGGTTTTCCTCGGTCTGCTGCGGCCTTTGCCGGCGCCGCGGCGGCGGGTGGTGCTGGTCCGGGAATTGCTGATCGCGCTCGGCGTGCTGTTCGCCTTCCTCTGGGGCGGGCGCTACGTGCTGGAGTTGATGCATCTGCGCCAGGAGTCGGTGAGCATCGCCGGCGGCATCGTGCTTTTCCTGATCGGACTCAAGATGATCTTCCCCAGCCCCGAGGGCATGTTCGGGGAGGCGTTGGAAGGCGAGCCTTTCATCGTGCCCATGGCGATCCCGCTGGTTGCCGGCCCCTCGGGCATGGCCTCGGTGATGCTGTTGGGCAGCCAGGAGCCCGATCGTATGGGCGACTGGAGCCTGGCCCTGGCCATCGCCTGGTTCGGGACCGCGCTGATCCTGTTTTCGGCCACCTACCTGTACAAGATCATGGGGCCGCGGGTGCTGGTGGCTATCGAACGGCTGATGGGCATGCTGCTGGTGGCCATTTCTGTGCAGATGCTTTTGGACGGGGTGGCCACCTACCTCCGGGTGGCCCCGGCAGGCTGACCTTCAGGAGGGGAGTTTTCTTAACGTCATCTGAGTGTCATACCCCAGAATTACCATGTTAAGCTCTTGTTATTGTTCGGGGTCCCCGGGGGGATGTTCCGGACATGCGCAGACGTATCCATGCTTGGAAAGGCATGCATGTCTGTCGCCAGGAAGCGAAGATTTTCCACATACTCAAAACAGGGTTCACTCCATGACCAATCGCAATCGGGTCCGGCTCTCGAAGCTTTCCCTTGGCCTGGCAATCGCACTGGCCGCCGCGCCGGCATTCGCACAGAACACCACGTCCGCCCTCGGTGGTCGCATCACCAGCACCGGCAACACTGCCGTCGCTGGCGCTGAAGTGACGATCGTGCACACGCCGTCGGGCACCATCAGCAAGGCCACCACGGATGCCGACGGTCGTTACGTCGCCCGCGGCCTGCGCGTCGGTGGTCCGTACACCATCACCATCACCAAGGATGGCAAGACCCAGACCCGCGAAGGCGTGTATCTGCAGCTCGCCGAAACCGGCACCGTCGACGCCTCGCTGGCGGCCGATGCCACGCAGATCGCCGCGGTCAAGGTCACCGGTGCCAACAACAGCATCTTCGACCCCAATTCCATGGGCGCGACGACCAGCATCAGCCGCGAGCAGATCGCAGCGTTCGCATCGATCCAGCGCAACCTGCAGGATTACGCCCGCATCGATCCGCGCGTCGCGCAGACCGATAAAGAGCGTGGCGAGATGAGCATCGCCGGCCAGAACATCCGCGCCAACACGATCACCATCGACGGCGTGAACACCTCGGACACCTTCGGCCTCGAGCCGAACTCGTTGCCGACCGCCAAGCAGCCGATCTCGATCGACGCGATCGACGCGGTGCAGGTGAACATCTCCAACTACGACGTGACCCAGACCGGTTACACCGGCGGCAACATCAATGCCGTTACCAAGTCGGGTACCAACGAGTTCCACGGCAGCGTCTACAACGTCTTCCGCAACAGTGCCTACACCGGCAAGAACTACAACCTGGCCAAGAATTCCTATTCCAAGGTCAATCCCTACCTCGAGCGCACCTGGGGCATGACCTTCGGCGGCCCGATCGTCAAGGACAAGTTGTTCTTCTTCGCCTCGTACGAGGACTTCACCAACACCCGCGGTTATGACAACTGCCTGTTGGGCGACAACTGCGGCACCATCGTCGGCATCACCCAGGCCGACATCAACTCGATCCAGGCGATTGCCAACACCAAGTCGCCGGCGATGAACATCGGCACGCTGGCGAACGCCACGCCGTCGACGGTCAAGGACGAGCTGGTCAAGCTCGACTGGAACATCAACGACAGCAACCGTCTGAGCTTCCGTTACAACAAGACCAAGGAAACCACGACCAACTATCGTGACTTCGGCGCGCGCGCGATTTCGCTCGATTCGCATTGGGACGTGCAGAACAAGGTCTTCGAGAACTACACCACGCAGTGGTTCAGCGACTGGACCGACAGCTTCTCGACCGAAGCCAAGCTTTCCTATCGCAGCTACGACAGCACCTTCGTGCCCGGCTCGAACCTGCCGGAAGTGACCGTGCAGTTCACCGCCGCGCTGCCGCCGGGTTCGGTGGTTTCCAGCACCGGCAACCGCACGCTGCTGTTCGGCACCGAGCGCAGCCGCCAGACCAACGTGTTGTGGACCAAGACCTGGAACGGCTACTTCGCCGCGAACTGGTACCTGGGTGACCACCAGGTCAAGTTCGGCATCGACGAACAGCGCAACGAGATCTTCAACTACTTCGTGCAGGCATCGAAGGGCCGCTACTTCTTCACGACCCCAGCGACCTTTGCTTCCAACACGCCGTCCAGCTACACGCTGACGGTGCCGGCGCCGGGTTACGTGGCGACCGATGCCGCGGTTGATTTCAAGCTCAACAACCACGGCCTGTTCGTGCAGGACTCCTGGGCGTTCAACTCCAACCTGACCCTGCTGCTCGGCGTGCGCGCCGACTCCCTGGGCGTCGGTGGTACGCCGATCCGCAACATCGCCGTGAATCAGCCGACCGTCGCTGCAGTTGGTCCGCTGAAATCGGCACGCCAGACCGGCGGTTTCGGCTATGACAATACGTCCGTGCCGTCGAACACCTGGCTGTTCGAGCCGCGCGTCGGCTTCAACTACACCTTCGACAGCGATCGTCCGACCCAGCTGCGCGGCGGTTTCGGTCTGTTCCAGGGCCAGGCGGCCAACGTCTACCTGTCCAACGCCTTCACCAACAACGGCATGACCACGCGCATCATCGGTTGCGGTACCGACAGCAGTCTCGGTACGGCCTTCGCTGCCTGCGCCCCGGGTACGTTCAGCTCCGATCCGAACAACCAGCCGGTGTTCAACCCGGTCGGTACGCCGCCCAAGTCCAACGTCGATCTGATCGATCCGAACTTCAAGCAGCCGACGTCCTGGAAGTTCAACCTGGCGTTTGAACACGAGCTGCCGTTCTTCGGCCTCGATTTCACCGCCGAGTACATCCGCGTGCAGACCAAGGACGGCATTCTCTACAAGCACCTCAACCTCGGCGCGCCGACGCGCATCGGTCCCGATGGTCGTCCGATGTACTGGGGCGGCACGGGCACCAATGCGTATGACCCGTCCTGCTTCGTCGACACCAGCGGTTTCACCACCACGGCTGGCGCTGCTTGCGCAGGCCTGACTGCCCGCGCCAAATCGAACGCGCTGTACAACAACGTGATGTTGTTGACCAACACCAACAAGGGCGACAGCAATGTCCTCACGGTCGGCGTCAGCCGTCCGATGAAGGATGCCTGGTCCTGGTCGCTGGCCTACACCTACACCGATGCCACCGAAGTCAGCCCGACCACCAGCTCGACCTCGAACAGCACCTGGAACAGCCGTCAGGTATTCGATCCGAACGAAGACGTGGCTTCGACCTCGAACTACGAGATCCGCAACCGCTTCAACGGCACGGCGAGCTGGCAGCACAGTTTCTTCGGCGACTACAAGACCGAACTCGGCCTGTTCTATGAAGGCCGCAACGGCAAGCCGTACAGCTGGGTCTACAGCAACGACATGAACGGCGATGCCCAGAACAGCGATCTGGTCTACATCCCGCGCGGCATCGGTTCCGGCGAAGTCGTGTTCCAGTACGGCACCAGCACGGGCTTCACCAGCAACGTCGGTGCCAACAATCCGGCCGCGGAAGCTGCGTTCTGGAACATCATCAACGCCAACGGTCTGTCCAGGTACGCCGGCCAGGTCATTCCGCGCAACTCCTCGCGCAATCCCTGGGTCAACCAGTTCGATTTCCGCGTGAAGCAGGAATTCCCGGGCTTCTTCTCCGGCAACAAGGCGGTCGTGACGCTCGACATCCTCAACGTCGGCAACCTGCTCAACAAGAAGTGGGGCCACATCGACGAAATCGGCTTCCCGTCCAACCGCAATCTCGTGCAGTTCGATGGCATGGATTCCAGCGGCCGTTATGTCTATCGCGTGATCAACGACACCAACGGCGCGCCGACCACCGAGCAGTTGCTTACCCGCAACGTGCGCAGCGAGTCGCAGTGGAATGCCCAGCTGACCGTGCGTTACGAGTTCTAAGATCCGGCAACAGTGCAAGCAGAACGGCCGGTGGCGACACCGGCCGTTTTTTTGTGCCCGGATTCTTCCCGTCGCGCATCCGGGTTGCCCGGCGGCGATGCGGTGGTAAAGTTCGAAACGACAAACACAGACGACCAGAAGAAGCGAAAGATGAGCGAAATCCGCAGCCCCCTCCCGACCGTCAACGCGCGCATTTCCCCGCGTGGCGGCCTGGATATCCTTTCCCGCAACGAGATCGCGCGACTTCGCGACGCCTCGATTGGCGGCATGCACGAGTTGCTGCGCCGCTGTGCGTTGGCGGTGCTGACCACCGGTAGCGATTCCGATGATCCTCGCGCTGCGCAGCAGCGCTATCCCGATTTCGACATCGAGGTGCTGCAGCAGGATCGCGGCATCAAGATCGAATTGCGCAATGCTCCGGCGATGTCTTTCGTCGATGGCGAGATCATCCGTGGCGTCGCTGAGCTGCTGTACGCCGTCGTGCGCGACATCGCCTACACCGCCGCCGAGATCAACGACAGCGGCAAGTTCGATCTCAGCCAGGGCGACGGCATCACCGGCGCGGTGTTCGAGATCCTGCGCAACGCCCGCGTCCTGCGTCCGCACATGGATCCGAACATGGTCGTGTGCTGGGGCGGCCACTCGATCGGTCGCGACGAATACAACTACACCAAGAAAGTCGGCTACGAGCTCGGCCTGCGCCGCCTCGACATCTGCACCGGCTGCGGCCCGGGTGCGATGAAGGGCCCGATGAAAGGCGCGACCATCGCCCATGCCAAGCAACGCCGCAGCGGCAATCGTTACATCGGCATTACCGAGCCCGGCATCATCGCCGCGGAATCACCGAATCCGATCGTCAATCACCTGGTGATCATGCCGGACATCGAAAAACGCCTTGAAGCTTTCGTGCGTCTTGGCCACGGCATCATCGTGTTTCCCGGAGGTGTCGGCACCGCCGAGGAAATCCTCTACCTGCTCGGCCTGCTTACGCATCCGGACAACGTCGACATGCCGTTCCCGTTCGTGCTGACCGGGCCGGCGGCGTCGGCGGCGTATTTCGAGCAGATCGATCAGTTCCTGCGCCTGACCCTCGGCGATGCGGCGACCTCGCGTTACCAGATCATCGTCGACGATGCGCCGGCGGTGGCTGCGGCGATGGCCAAGGGCATCAAGAAAGTGCGCGAGCAGCGGCTCAACAACAAGGACGCGTTTTTCTTCAACTGGTCGCTGAGCGTGCCGACGGAGTTCCAGCAGCCGTTCCCGCCCACCCACGCCGCCATGGCCGGATTGAACTTGAATCGCAACCAGCCCGTGCATCGTCTCGCTGCCGATCTGCGCCGTGCCTTCTCGGGCATCGTCGGCGGCAACGTCAAGGAAGAGGGCATGCGCGCGATCGAACAATTCGGTCCGTTCGAAATCCATGGCGATCCGGAAATCATGCAGGCGCTCGATGCCCTGCTGCGGGCGTTCGTCGACCAGCGACGCATGAAGATGGTTGGCGAATACAAACCCTGCTATCGCGTCATCGGCGTGTAGATCCACGCGCCGCCAGTGCTGGATCCGGCGCGTCGATGCTGTCGCGTTTGCGCGCGCCGCGTCGATGATCGCGCGTTGCTGTCAGCTCACAGCGGCAAGGTGATGACGGCGAAATAGCGACCGTTCTCGATGCGCGTATCGAGGCGGCCGCGGCCGTTGCTCAGGGCTCGGATGCGTTCGCGCGCCGACGACTGCCCGACCTGGTGGCCGGGCGTGGCGGCGGTCCCGGGACGGGGCAGGTCGTTGCAGACGACAACCTGCAGCGAGGTGCCTTCGACGCTTACCGCGATGTCGATCGCGCCGCCGGCAGGGCAGGGTTCGATGCCGTGGCGGATCGCATTCTCGACCAGCGGCTGGATCGACAAGGCCGGCACCAGCACCTCCGGCATCGTCTCCGGCAACTGCCAATGCACGCGCAGGCGTTCGCCGAAACGCAGTGCCTCGATTTCCAGATAGCGCCGCGCCAGCGAAAGCTCGTCGGCGATCGGGATGTCGCGCGGGCCGGACAGCGCTGCACGGAAAAGATCGGCCAGATCGAGCAGCAGGTGTTCGGCATCGCCTGGCCGCGCGTGGACGAGGGCAGCGCCGGTGTTGAGCGTGTTGAACAGGAAATGCGGCCGGATCCGCGCCTGCAATGCTTCGAGTTCGGATTGCTTGGCGCGAACCGCCAATCGTCGTGCCTGCCAGTGGTTCTGGAACGCCGCGAGCCCGAGCAGGCCCACGGCCAGTGCGATCGCCGTCAGTCGCAGCAGGAAGGTCTGCCAGTCATGCCTGTCCATCGGCCAGCTTTCGTGCAGCGCCAGCCAGGTCGCGCCGCCGACCAGCCAGGTGCTGGCCAACAGCAGCGCGAGGGACAGCCAAGCCACCCGATGCGCTGGCCACAGCGTCAATGATCGTCGCAACAGGAACAGGCCACCCAGCGAGAGCAGGGCGATCCACTGGATCATCAGCGACGCCAATCCGAAATACACCCAACGGTCGCCCTGGCCGCCGGGCACCAGCGCAAGAACCAGCGCAAGCCCTTCGCCGGCAATCATTACCGAGATGATCGCCGGCGCCTGCCAGAGGGCTTCAAGCGGGTGCGTGGGGTTGGACGCGGATGCCGGCATGGGGCGTGGCGTGGCTGGCTGGGGTGGGAATCGCATGATGCCCTGTGCCGTCGACGACAGGGAATGCTAGCCAGCCGCTGGCGCCTTCGATCATTCCGCCTGTCGGTGGAGGCTGGCGCCCCGGCAGCGACTGCACTAGGGTGCCAATCAAGCCAATCGGGGTGCGCCGTCTTGCAACGAGCAATCAATCAATCGAAAGGTCGGGTTCCGGACCAGAATCGTGGAAGCCAGCGCGGCTTCACCCTGGTCGAGCTCATGATCACCATCACGGTGGCGGCGGTGCTGTTGATGATCGCCTTCCCCAGCTTCAAGCTGATGAACAACATCAGCCGCCTCACCACGCCAGCCAACGAGTTGGTGGCAACGATGCAGGTGGCGCGTATCGAAGCCGTCCGTCGCAATGCCCGCACTGTGGTTTGCCGCAGCGACAACGCCGATGCCGGCGCCGCTGCTTCCTGCGTCACCACGGCCGGCAACTGGACTGGCTGGATCGCCTTCGTCGACAACGGTGATGACGGCACCGGCACGATCGTCGCGGCGAATGCCCGCAATGGCGTCCGCGATGCCGGCGAAACACTGATCCGCGCGACCACGGTCAATGCACCGGTGCTGGTGACGCCCAGCGCCGCCATCGCCGCTGAATCCAACCGCATCGTGTTTCGCGCTGATGGCATGTCGCATGCAGCCGCCAACAACGCGCCGCTTTCCGGCATCGTGAGCGTCTGCCTGGCCGATACCACGCCCGCAGAGAATGCCCGCGAAGTCACCTTGTCCGCGGGCAGCCGCGTATCGATCCATCGGTTCGCCGGTGGCGGTGCCTGCGCTACGCCGCCGGACAGCCGTTGATTCCACCCGGACACCTGAAATGAAGAACGTCGGAGATTCCGCATGACCATCCATGCATTCCAGGGCAGGCGCCATCCCGCGGCCGCAAGCCGTGGCGTCAGCCTGATCGAAGTACTGATCGCCGTGCTCATCCTGGCAATCGGGCTTCTCGGCATCGCGGCACTGCAGGCCAGTGCACTGCGCAACAGCCAGAGTTCGCTCGAACGCAGTCAGGCGGTGATCTACACCTACAGCATTCTCGATGCGATGCGCGCCAATCCGTTGGTGGCGCGGGCCGGCACTTACAACCAGGTGTTGCCGGCAGGGGCTTGTGTGATCCCGGCGGCGTCCGCGACCGACCTCAGCGCGAACGATCGCCGCCAGTGGCTGCAGAAAATCCAACAGAACCTGGGCACGACCGCTTGCGGCAGCATCAATTGCACGATCGTGGCGGCGCCGAATTATTCGCAGTGCGCCGTCAGCGTGCGCTGGGATGACAGCCGCGGAACCAGCGGCGTCGCTGCCGGCACCTTGTCCACCATCACGACGGTGAGCCAGCTATGAAGACCAATAAAGCCAGCGCGGCACGTCGCGCGCAGATGCAGGGCGTCGGTCTCGTTGAATTGATGATCGCGCTCGTGCTCGGCCTGCTTGTAGTGGGTGGTGCGATCGGCATGTTCATCAGCAATCGTCAAACCTATTCGGCGACGGAAAGCCTGGGCCGTGTCCAGGAAAATGCCCGCGTCGCCTTCGAACTCATGGCCCGCGATATTCGCGAAGCCGGCGGCAACCCCTGCGCCAGCAGCTTGCCGGTGGCCGACGTGATTACTCCCTCGGCCTGGCAGAACAGCTGGAACAACGGCGTCACCGGTTACGACAACGGTGGTTTGGCCGGCAGCGCTGCCGGTACCGACGCGATCGAGGTCAAGTCCGGTGGCAGCAGCGGCATCGGCGTCACCCACAACGCCGGCGCCAGCACATTCACCGCTGCGTCGGGTGGCACGGCCTTCAAGGCCGGCGATCTTGCCTTGGTCTGCGACTATCGTCAGGCCGCGATTTTCATGGTTGCAACGGCGACTGCGACGGCGATCACCTACAACACGACAGCGCGCGCCGACGGCACGAAAAACTGCCAGACGGATTTCGGCTTGCCGGTCGTATGCGGTGGCGCCACCAAGGCCTATGCCTTCCAGCCGAGCACCGTCATCACCAAGCTGCGTTCGGCGCGCTGGTACGTCGCGGACAATCCGCGCGGTGGCCGTTCGCTGTATCAGTCCGTTGATGGGCTCGGTGCGCAAGAAGTCGTCGAGGGTGTGCGCGACATGCAATTGACCTATCTGATGCCAGGTGGTGCCGATTACGTCCTTGCCTCCGCTGTGCCCAACTGGACGCAGGTCCTTGCCGTACGCATCACCCTCAACATGGAGGGCGGTGAAGGTCAGGAGCGCGTCGGTACCGACACAGCCGCCCTGCGCCGCGAGTTGTTCCACGTCGTGACCCTTCGGAATCACAGTTCATGAAAAACAGAGCCCTTTCGATGCCATCGGCAAACCGGCAGCGTGGCGTCGCATTGCTGGTCGTGCTGATCCTGTTGCTGATCATGACTTTGCTTGGTCTGGCCAGTCTGCGTGGTGCGCTCATGGAAGAACGCATGAGCAGCAATCTCTACGATCGCAGCCTCGCTTTCCAATCTGTCGAAGCCGCGCTCCGTCAAGGCGAAGCGCTGGCTGCCACCAGCGTGCCTACCGACTTCCCCACGTCCGGTTCCTGCAATGCCTCCGGCCGCTGCCCGCAGCTGGCGAGCGCAGCGGATACCCTGGTGACAGGCGGCGGCGTTGCCTCGACATTCAATGGTGCTCTGGGCAGCGCATCCACGGCGACACCACGATTCCTGATCGAAGATATGGGTGAAGCGCCCAGCTGGTTCCGTTGTGACCACGAAAAGCCGGTGCCGGCAACCTGCCTGACCGAGCGCTATCGCGTTACCGCCAGCAGCAACGCCACCGATCGGGCGCAAGTGATCCTGCAATCCAACTACGCGGCACAGTGAGCGGGAAAAATCTCATGAAAACGACCAACCAGTATTCAACGGCACGTGATATCGCTGGCTCCTCGCGGCTGTTGCCGCTCGCAGCGAGTTTCTTCGCGACCCTGCTCAGTCTGCCCGCCGCCGCCACCAGCATTACGGTGCCGAACGTGCCGCTGCAATCGGGCGGTACGGTTCCACCGAACATCATGTTCATCCTCGATGACTCGGGCTCGATGGCGAACACCTTCATGCCCGAACCCGGCGCCACCAGCGACACCGCGCCGACGACGGACACGTCCGGCAGCAGGCCGGACATTGGCCAGCAGACCTATGCCCTCAATGGCATCTACTACAACCCCGCGACTACCTACACGCCCTGGAAGGATTCCACCGGCGCCTTCGTCGCCAACACATTGCCGACAGCAGCCTACAGCAGCGCCAACTTTGCCAGTGGCAGCACCACCAACCTGACCTCGTCGGTGCAAACCTTTTATGTGCCGAAAGTCGGCACCACCGTTGCCGGGCTCCAGGATGCGAACAACTACTGGCGTTATCAGATTCTCGTCGATGGCCGGGTGATCCGTGCCGAGCGCATCGTCTACGCCGGTGCGCCGCCGACGACGGTGGCGGGCGCTCCGTTCGTGACCGGCGCGGTGGCCAACGGCAGTTATTCCGCTGATTGGGTGTTCTCCATCCCGGCGGGTGCGACCAACCTTGTCGTTACATCCTCGGGTGGCACTGGTACCGCAGGCGATCTGTACATCAAGCGGACGGCAACACCGACCAGCGGCACCAACGACTGCGCGTCGACCACGGCAGGCACGAACGCCGGCTCCTGCACCGTCGCCGCACCCACCACGGGTACGTGGCACGCCATCATGAAGGCCAATGGCGGCGCCATTTCCGGCGTCACCATGACCGCGACCTACGTGCAGGGTGATCTCTCGACCGATGGTTGCGACATCACCACCTCGGGCACCGGCTGGAGAAACTGCACGCGCGTTACACCGACGGGTCGTACGGAAGCTGCCGAAATGCAGAACTTCGCCACCTGGTATTCCTTCTATCGCACGCGCACCAAGACCGCGAAGGCCGGCGCCAGCAGTGCGTTCTCCGATCTTGGCCAGAACCTGCGCATCGGTTTCACCACGATCTGGGGCGGCAACGATGTTGCCGGCACGCGCACGCCGTTCAACATTCCGGTCACCAGCGACGGCGGTTTGTTCCGCGACGTTGCATCGCCGGCATCGACCAACCGCACCACCTGGTTCAACAACCTGTTCGCGGCATCCACGGGTCCGACCACGCCGCTGAAGGGCGCGTTGCAGACCGCAGGCACTTACTACGGACGTACCGACGCCTCCGGCCCCTATGGCCCAGAAAGCGGTACCGCGCAGCTTGCCTGCCGCCAGAACTTCACCATTCTTACCACCGACGGTTTCTGGAACGACAACAACGCCTACACCTCGCCGGTCGGCAATTCCGACAACACGACGACGGCGGCGAATCCATTGCCGGCAGGTGTTGCCGGTACGCCGATCGGCTACACGGCCGCGCGTCCCTACAGCGACAGCTGGAGCGACACGCTCGCCGACGTCGCAAACTATTACTGGAAGACCGACCTGCGTCCGACCATGAGCAACATCGTGCCGACCTCGAGCGATGATCCGGCTTACTGGCAGCACATGGTCACCTTCAGCATCTCGATCGGTCTGCAGGGCACGTTGGCGCCCAATGACACGACTCTTGCTTCGATCACTTCCGGAGCTACGTCCTGGCCTGATCCGACCGATGCCGAGGATCCGGATCGTATCGACGATCTGTGGCATGCGGCCGTCAACGGTCATGGCGAATTCGTTGCCGCCACCAACGCCGGCGCGTTTGCCACCGGCCTGAAAGCAGCGCTCGCGGCGATCGGCCGGCGCCTGAGTTCGGGTTCCAGCGTCGCGACCACTGGCCCGCGTATCGGCAGCAGCTCGCGTGCTTTCAGCGCCAGCTATTTCTCCGGTTCGTGGACGGGTGATGTCACTGCTTATCCGGTGACTTCCGCCGGCATCGGTGCCACGTCGAGCTGGATCGCGTCGACGAACATGCCGGTGGCAGCGTCGCGCAACCTGTTTACGTTCAACGGCACGACAGGCATTTCCTTCGCATGGGCCAGCCTGACCAGTGCCCAGCAAACCGCGTTGGGCAGCCAGGCCGTATTCGACTACATCCGTGGCGTCCGCACCGGCGAAGGCACTATCTATCGCGCCCGCGATACGTTGCTTGGCGATATCGTCAACTCTTCGCCTGCGTATCTCCAGGAACTGGCGACCACGACGCCGAGCTCATTGCCGGCGGTTGATACGGTTTTCGTCGGCGCGAACGACGGCATGTTGCATGCCTTCAATGGTGCGACCGGTGTCGAGCAGTTCGCCTACGTCCCCGGCGGCGTCAGCTTTGCCGACCTCAAGGGCCTGGCCGATCCGTCCTATGCCCACCACTACTTCGTCGATGGCCCCGTGGTCATCAGCACCCGCAAGGAAACACCCGGGAAGAACGTCCTGGTCGGCGCGCTTGGTCGCGGCGGCCGCGGCATTTTCGCCTTGGATGTTGCCGACCCGGGCAATTTCAACGCCAGCAAAGTGTTGTGGGAGCAGGGTAGCGATCCTGACATGGGCAATGTGCTCGGCAAACCGATCATCACCAAGCTCAATGACGGCAGCATGGGTTTGATCGTTGCCAACGGCATCAACAGCACCAGCGACACGGCCAGCCTGTTCATCTACAACCTGACCACCGGTGCGGTACTGTCGGAAATCAACACCGGTATCGGTGCAGCGGCGACTCCGAATGGCCTGATCTCGATCAAGGGCTGGGATGACGATGGCGATGGCGACGTCGACTTCGTGTACGGCGGCGATCTGCTCGGTAATGTCTGGAAGTTCGACCTGTCCAGCGCCGTTGCGAGCAACTGGAACGGAGCGAGCAACCGTCTCGTCCTGTTTACCGCGAAAGATGCTGCCAACAAGGTGCAACCGATTACCGGTGGTCTGACCCTGGCGACCGATCCCACCACCTTCAATACCTGGGTCTTCTTCGGCACCGGCCAGTTCCTGGTCGGCAACGACCTGACCAGCACCGATGTCCAGACCTGGTACGGCCTGATCGATGGCGGTGCGACGATCGCGGGCCGTTCGGCCTTGAAACAGCGCCAGGTGACGTACGCCTCCGGCGGATTGCGCGCCTTCGACGTGCCGGTACCGGGAGATATGTCGGGCAAGAAGGGCTGGTATCTGGACCTGGTCAATCCGCCTTACGGCGCGACTGAAAAAGTCGGCGAGCGCATGGTGTTCGATCCGATCATCATCGGCGGCAAGATTCTGGTCGAGTCCAGTCAGGTCCCGAGCTCCGATGCCTGCAGTCCGGGTGGTACCGGTTACGTCAATGCCATTGATCCCTTCACGGGTGGCAGCGTTTCCGCGCCGTTCTTCGATGCCAACGGAGATGGTGTGTTCACCGCCGCGGACACGGTGACGGTGGGCGGAAGCCAGGTCAACGTCGGCTCCTACGATCCGGGCGGCGGCATGCCTTCTTCGCCGGGTGTCGCTGGCAACTTCCTGGTCATCGACCGGTCGGGTGGCGGCAAGCCGGTTACGCTCCGCTTCCCACCCCAGGGAACCACGGGTCGAATTTCCTGGCGCGAAATCTTGAGGGATTGATCATGACGAATTTTCTTGGCGTACAAGTGCGGACATCGCCGATCAAGGCGGTGTCCCCGCGTCACCACCAGGCCGGCTTTACCTTGCTGGAGTTGATGATCGTCGTGGCGATCATGGCGATCCTGGCGGGCCTGGCCTACAACAGCTACCAGAGCTCGATCATCAAGTCGCGCCGCAAGGCGGCCACGGCCTGCATGCAGGAAGCGGCGCAATTCATCGAGCGCTACTACACGACCAATCTGACCTATGTCGGCGTTGTCGTCCCGAACCTGACTTGTCAGACCGACCTGTCGGAGTTCTATACGATATCCACGGTGGCTGCGCCGACCGCAAAGGCTTACACCCTGCGAGCGGTTCCGAAGCTGGTCCAAGCGAGCAAGGACACCATGTGCGCCACCTTGACCATCAATCAGTCCGGCGTGAAGACAACGTCCGGAACCGCCGCGCTTTCGGAGTGCTACCCATAACGGTCGAAACATCCGCAGGCGCGGCGATTCGCTTCCGCCTGCGGTCTTTTTTCTGAAAGCCACCGGACCATTGCGTCGATAGATGTCGACACACTCAGTTTTCTGGCACCAAAAACAAAAAGGCCTGCATTTCTGCAGGCCTTTTTGTTTGCGCGTGTCTGGCGCCCGAAGTTGGACTCGAACCAACGACCCCCTGATTAACAGTCCCTCCACTCTCTCCTATAACGGTCCGACTCACTGACTATTACGGTCCGAGACCCTTGTTTTCTCAGTCTTTGATTGTCCCCACGGGTATAGTCGTGCTCCTCGATCAGAGTCGGTCCGCCCCCACGGCGCCCCCACAGTGTCCCCACGGATATCTACCTCTGACCGCTGGAATTACCACGGGACATGGGGTGCATGGCGCGAGAGAAGATCACAAACCGAGTCGTCCAGACCGCAACGCCGGGCGAGCATTGGGATACAGATCTGATTGGCTTCAAGCTGATCGTAACTCGGGCAGGTCATAAGACGTTTGCCATCGAGGGAAGATTGCACGGAAGGAAGGTAAAGCATTCCTTCGCTCGTGCCGGAACGATCACCTTGGATCAGGCGCGCAAGCGCGCTAAGGAACTTCTTTTCGAGATCGTTCAAGGCAGAGACCCAGCAGCGACAGCGGCCTTGGCTCGCAAGGCTTGGACCGTCAAGGAACTGATCGCCGAGTACAAGGAAGCGCACTTTCCCAACCTTCGAACGTCGACTCGCAATTCGTACGACAACTACTTCGCTCGCTTCATCATTCCCCATTTGGGCAAACGAAAGGTGGCGGAGGTGGAGTCCGTGGACGCCCTACGGTTGTTCCGATCCGTCGAGTCGGAGTGTCGAAAGACTGAGACTGGCGTACTAGTATCCACGGGGAAGACAACGGCCAATCGTGTGATAGCCACGGCATCCAGTCTTTTCGGTGAAGCCATTCGTCTCGGCCTTCGTACTGACAATCCTTGCAAATCGGTAAAGCGCAACCCCGAGTCGCGGCGTGAAAGATTCTTATCCGAAACGGAATCGGCGCGCTTGTTAAGGGTCTGCGATGAGACGCCCCACATTGTCACTGCAAACCTTATCCGACTTCTGATTTTTACTGGGGCTAGAAAGGGAGAGTCACTTGCTGCGAAATGGAGTGAGTTCGATCTGCAGGCTGGCGTATGGACCAAGCCAAGCCACCATACGAAACAAAAACGGACGCATTCAGTTCCAATCTCTCCAGCAGCCTTAGCGCTACTTAGGGAAATGTGGGCGGAGGCTGAAGCCTCGGGACAAGTGGAATGGCTGTTTCCCGGAGGTATAAAAGGGAAGGGACTCGTTAGTCCGAAGCGAGCTGTTAGGACGATCTTTAGGCGGGCTGGCCTTGGAAGCGACGTTTGCTTGCATACACTGCGCCACAGCTTTGCTGCGCGTGTGGTGTCAGCAGGCCACGGGTTGCATGCGACTGGCAGGCTCTTAGGCCACACACAAGCCGCGACTACGCACCGATATGCCCATCTTGAGCACGACATCCAACGTAGGGCGTTGAAAGACGTTGACGCAGCGATCCTTCGAGGACATGAAACATCGGTGGTCTCGTGCCCTCATGCCAACGGGCGGAGCGCGAAATCCGTTGAATTCTTAGTAGACTAGGCCATTCGGTACCGCTAGCTCGCAGCGCGTTCACGGTTCCGCCGCGCCCTCCCAGAGACAAGGCATGGCCAAGCTCGACCTAAATCTGAAAGAGAATGCAGTCGACAGCCTCAACGAGGCTATTGCCAAGTATCAGCAAGGGCAGGACGGTGATCCGAAGGCATACAAATTTTGCGTCTTGCATTTGGCCCATGCCGTGGAGCTACTGCTCAAGTACTACGTGACGAAGCGCCATCCCTTGTTGATCTACAAGAATCCGTTTGCAGAAAAGATCAAGCCAGACAGCATGACCATCGGTCTCTATGAGGCCCTCAATTTTCTCAGGAACGAGGGAACCGAGTTCCCCGCAGGATTTCTTACAGATCTCGAGTGGCTGAAGAAGCTTAGGAATCAGATCGAGCACCACAAGTTTTCGCTGGAAATTGACGAGGTGAACGAGGTCGTCGGTAGGCTCGTGAAGTCCATTCACGACTTCGGAGTGGCAAATGAGGAGGACAACCTAGCTAAGTTGATTGAAGCGGATCAGTTCGAAGTCTTCAACGAACTAGCGCAGACTTACGAGCACAGACTGAAGGAAGCGCTTGAGAAGGTTGAGGTAGCAACCAAGGAGGCCTACAAGGGCTATCGCCAGAAAGAATACGGTCTGGTTGATTTCACGGTGCTTTCCTGTCCGTCCTGCGACAACGAGACCATGATTCCGGATGCAGACGCGGATTCGGGCTACACCTGCCAGTTCTGTGGAGAGACTGAGTCTGACGAGATCGAGGAGTATTGCGAAGTCTGTGGTGACGGCTGGCCGAAGGGTGAAATGCTTTACATCGACTGGGCTGGCGACGGCCAGATGGTCTACATTTGCCCCCGTCATTCTGGTGCGTATGACGACGACTGAGGCACGCGCCTAGAATTCTGACCTTTTAGGTTTTCGAGTCGAACTTAGCGTATCTCCAAAATGTATCCACGGGTCGCGCGGCACGGATAACCATCTGGTGACTTGTGCGGATTTAGCGAGGTGTCGTTTCGACCTCGACTGAACTTCTTCTGACAGTACGGGCATTGAATAACATAGGTTCGCGCATAGACATTCTTTCGCGCTCTGGGAGTAACTCTAGGTGTCGCCCGTGAAGGTGCGCGTACGCCTTTGCTAGGTCTGACCCGACCGTCTCCAAAGTGAGCGACTTTGGGGGCTTCCCCGGCCTTAGACAGCTCGATTTCGAACTGAGGATCGAACGGAACGTCCGTGATTTCGGCGAAGGCCATCTTTGTGTTTAGCAGAGTCTTGACGCCCGGTCCGCTAGACCTTCCGCCGGTGGTGTCCCAACAGTAGAAGTATTCTTGGGCGACATTGTCCTGCCTGCGCTTGTAGGTAAGGGCATATGGTTCGACCAACCGTTCCACGCCATCGTAGGAAAGCCTTACCAATTTGCGTTCCCTTGCGGCATCCATGATCGGATTTCGCAGTTCAGCGGGAAAGAACGCCAGCGCCGACGAGTAGTGACCGGTTGTATTG
>NZ_DATGBO010000089.1:0-10096 GCF_035312645.1 Arenimonas sp. | reverse complement strand
GCAGCGACAGGAAGGCGGGAATGACCGCGATCCAGAAAATCATGCGTACGTCGAAGGCGGCGAACACCATCAGCATGGTTGCGAGCAAGGGCCCGAGGAAAGCGCCGGCGGTATCCATGCTCTGGCGCAAGCCATAGGCGGCGCCACGTTGTTCCGGTGGCGTGATGTCGGCGACCAGAGCATCACGCGGCGCGCCGCGGATGCCTTTGCCGACGCGATCAATCCAGCGCGCGGCGATCGCCAGGCCGGCGTGATGCGCGAGCGGGAACAGCGGCTTGGTCAGCGCTGCCAGGCCGTAGCCCAGCACCACCAGTGGCTTGCGCTTGCCGAAGCGATCGGACAATACGCCGGAAAAAATCTTGGTGATCGAAGCCGTCGCTTCGGCAACGCCTTCGATCATGCCCAGCGCGAACGCGCTCAGCCCGATCGTGCCGACCAGGAATACCGGTAGCAGCGCATGGATCATTTCCGAAGACATGTCCATGAACAGGCTGACCAAACCGAGTGCCCAGATGCTGCGGGGCAGGGCGCGCGCGGGCGTAGCGGATTTGTCCATGGTGCGAGTGTAGCGAAGGACTTGCGCGTGCAGGCCTGGTGTGGGGCGCTGCAGGAGCGGATGTAGGAGCGACGCAAGTCGCGAATAGACCCCTGTAGGTGGCGTGGAAATCGCGACTTGCGTCGCTCCTACATTCGCTCCTACAAACAAAAAAGCCGGGTTTCCCCGGCTTTTTTTAACGTATCGACCGGAAACTCAATCCCGCGACCAGACGATGTCCATGCCCTCGTTGCTGCCCAGTGCCGTACGCAGCAGCGCGATCATCGGGATCGCGTAAGGGGCATCGGTTTCGATCATGTCCAGCGTGGCGGCATCGATGTAATAGTCCTGGTCCTTGCTGTCTTCCTCCTCGAGCGCATCGATGAGGATCTTCAGGTCGGACTCGCTGACGTTGCCGATGAGCTTGCCGCTGTCTTTTTCGCGAAGCGTGATCATGTCTGGTTCTCTTGTGCGGCGATCAGGCGGCCTGCGCCTGCGCGTTGCGCGGGCCCTTGAGCAGCGCGTGGCGGACGTGTTCGATCATCAGGTCGACTTCGTCGCCGGTAATCGCGAAGTGCGGGGTGAAGCGCAGCGAGTTGGTGCCGCCGTGGATCACGCCGAGGCCGCGTTCACGCAGGAATTCTTCCGTGCTGCCGCCGCCGTAGCATTTGAACGCCGGGTCGAGTTCGCAGGAGAACAGCAGGCCGGTGCCCTGGACCTTGGTGATCAGGCCGCCGAGTTCGTCCTTGAGCTTGTTGAGCTTGTCGAGGAATTCCACGCCCTTGCCGCGGATGTTGGCGCGCAGTTCCGGCGTCAGCGAGTCGAGCACTACCGAGGCGATATCCATCGCGCGCGGATTGGTGGTCATGGTGTTGCCGTACACGCCCTTGCGATACAGGCCGGCGGTGCGTTCGGTGACCGCGAGCACCGACAGCGGGTACTGGCCGCCGTTGAGCGCCTTCGAATAGGTTTCCATATCCGGCGCTTCCAGGCCTTCGAAACCCGGATAGTCGATCATCGACAGCACGCCGTGCGCGCGCAGACCGGCCTGGATCGAGTCGATCAGCAGCAGGCTGCCGTGCGCCTTGGTCAACTCGCGCGCGGCGGCGTAGAACGCCGGCGGCACCGCACGACCCGGGTCACCTTCACCCATCACCGGTTCGAGGAACATCGCTTCGATGAACCAGCCGTTGGTTTCGGCGTCGGCGAAAGCTTTCTTCAGTTGCTCGATCGAGTACGGCTCGATCGTGATCAGCGAATCCTCGCCGCGGAAGCTGGCGAGATTCTGCTCGTAAGCTTTGCGACTGGAATCGGAGAAGATCGCCGGGCGTTCGGTGCGGCCATGGAAAGCTCCCTTCATCGCCAGGCGCTTGATCGTACGGCCGGCGTACTTGCCACCAGCGTCGGTCATCAGCTTGCTGTTGACGTCGGCGATGCGGCCGGCCAGCGAGACCGATTCCGAACCCGAATTCAGGCACAGGAATTTGCTGTAGGGGCAGCCGCCGCGGCTGTGGCCGATTTCCTTGCGCAGCGCGCGGGAAACGCGCAACTGCGACAGACTCGGCGACATCACGTTCGCCATCACCTGCGGCTTGGCCATCGTGGCGATGACGTTTTCCGGTGTGTGGCCGAAACCGAGCATGCCGTAGCCGCCGGAATCATGGACGACGGCGCCCTTGAGCGTGACCACCCACGGTCCGCGCGCGGCGATGGCGACATAGGGGTTGATCGCATCGTCGGCATAGAAATTGACGAAGCCCGACTGCACGGCGTCGATCTGCGCCTGTTCGTCGAGATCGATGAGGTCGGCGAACTCGGCCTTGATCGCGGCGTGCTGCTCGACGGCGGCCTGGACGGCGGCGGTGAGTTCCGGGAACTTCGCGGCGAGGCGGAGCAGGGTGGCGTCGTCGAGGCCGGTGGTGCGGACCTTGCCGGCGTGGCTGCGCAGCGGCTTGAGGGTGTCGATCAGGTTCATGCGGTCCTCCCGGACTCGGAATGGCCGCGGCGAGGCCGGCTGCACATCCCGTCTAAGTTAATAAAAACAATCACTTAGGCTGATATTACCACCGCGAAAGGGCTGGCGTAACCCCCGGGCGTTTGAAATCTCCCTGCACTGTGTCCCAGTAGCTGAAATGTGGGATGCAATGAATCGCCGATTGCGGATGACAGCTGTCAGGTGCAATCACTGACGGCGGCCACTGAAGCTCCGCAGCGGCGATCGTCAAAGTGGCCGCACCTCAGGAGATGCGCGATGACCCGGCAACAAGAATTCCCCTCGATCAATCCCCTCACTCCCGCCCGCGGCACGCCGCTGGCCTGTCTGCGCGGTGCGGAAAAACGCTATGGCGCCGTGGTCGCGCTGGCCGGCGTCGATCTGGAAGTGCGCGCCGGTGAAGTGTTGGCGGTACTCGGCGCCAACGGCGCAGGCAAGACCACCGCACTCGGTTTGCTGACCGGGCGCCTGACCGCCGACCGCGGCGACGTCGAACTGTTGGGTGGCGACCCCACCGATCCGGCAATCCGTCGCGGCATCGGCGTGATGCTGCAGGAAGGCAGCCTGCCGGACGCGTTGCGCGTAATCGAACACGTGCAACTTTTTTCCAGCTATTACCCGAACCCGCGACCGGTCGCGGAAACGCTGGCGCTGGCCGGCCTGACCGATATCGCCCAGCGTCGATATGCGGAGCTGTCTGGTGGCCAGCAGCGCCGTGTGCAATTCGCGCTGGCGATCTGCGGTCACGCGCCGCTGCTGTTCGTCGACGAGCCGACGGTCGGCCTGGATGTCGAATCGCGCCGCAACTTTTGGGCGGTGCTGCGGCAGTTGCGCGATGAAGGCGCCGGCATCGTATTGACCACGCACTATCTGGAAGAAGCCGATGCGCTCGCCGATCGCGTCGCATTGATGGCGGACGGTCGCATACTCGCCGAAGACACGCCGGCCGGCATCAAATCGCGCGCGGCCGGCAAACGCATCCGCGCGCGCTCGCAGCTCTCGACGCAGATCATCGCCGGCTGGCCGGAAGTGCGTTCGGTGACCGCGACCGACGACAGCATCGAAGTGGTCAGCAACGACGTCGAAGCGGTACTGCGGCGCTGGCTGGTCGCCGATGATCGCCTCGCCGATCTCGAAGTCCGACCGCTGAGTCTGGAAGAAGCCTTCCTGTCGCTGACCGCAGCATCCGCAAACGTCGAGGAGACGCAGGCATGAACACGAACATCCGCACACAGTCCTTCCATGCCGGCCGGCCGTCGCTGCTGCGCATCTACTTGAACGAGGCGCGCTGCGAACTGCTGCGCCTGATCCGCACGCCGAGTTTCGCAGTGCCATCGCTGGCGTTTCCGCTGGTGTTCTATGTGATGTTCGCGCTGCTGATTCCCGGTCAGTGGCAGGGCATGCAGAAAGCGACTTACCTGTTCGCGACCTACGGCGTGTTCGGCGTGATCGGACCGGCGCTGTTCGGCTTCGGCGTCGGCATGGCGATTGAAAGGCAGCAGGGCTGGCTGGAGCTCAAGCGCGTGTCGCCGATGCCGACCGGCGCATATTTCTTCGCCAAGATCGCCGGCAGCCTGATGTTCGCGCTGACCACACTGACGTTGCTGTCGATCGCCGCGATCGGTTTCGGCGGCGTGCGCATCGCGGTTGGCGACTGGCTGCTGCTGGCGGCAACGCTGCTGCTGGGCACCTTGCCGTTCTGCGCGCTGGGCCTGTGGATCGGTTCGATGGTGAAAGGCCAGGCGGCGGTGGCGGTGGTCAACCTGATCTATCTGCCGATGTCGGTGCTCTCGGGTTTGTGGATCCCGTTGCAGGTGTTCCCGAGCTTCCTGCAGAAGATCGCGGTGCTTTGGCCGGCCTGGCATCTGAGCCGGATGGCGTTGGGAATCGTCGGGCAGGATCACGGTGTGGGTTACGGCACGCATGCCGCGGTGCTGTTGGCGATGACCGGCCTGTTCCTGTCCCTGGCCGCGATGCGGCTGCGCTCGAAGTAAGGACTGTTTCGCATGAAGATTCTGAAGTTGACGATGGCCGCGAGCATCGCCTTGCTGGTGATATTGCTGATGCAGATGTCGCAGACGCCGACGATGGCGGATCCGCACGTCAGCATCGCCATCCGCGACGTCCGCGTTTTCGATGGTGAGCGTGTCTGGCCGAAGGCGACAGTGTTGCTGCGCGACGGCCTGATCCAGGCGATCGGCGAAGGCATCGCGATTCCCGATGGCGCCGAAATCATCGACGGGAGGAATCGCACGCTGCTTCCCGGCTTGATCGATGCCCATGTCCACGCCTGGGGCGATGCGCGCAAGGATGCATTGCGTTTCGGCGTGACCACCGAGCTCGACATGTTCACCGACTTTCACCTGTTACAAGATGCGCGCCGCGAACGCGAAAGCCTCGCCGCCACTGATCGCGCCGATCTGTGGTCGGCCGGCACGCTGGCGACGGTGCCCGGCGGGCATGGCACCGAATACGGCATGAAGATTCCGACGCTGACCACGCCGGCGGAAGCGCCGGCATGGGTTGCGGCGCGCAAGCGCGAAGGCTCGGACTACATAAAAATCGTGCGCGAGGATCTGCAGGTCTACGCTGACGCACGAAGGATTCCGACGCTCGATGCCGCGACCGCAGCGGCGCTGATCGGCGCCGCACATCGACAGGGGTTGAAAGCAGTGGTGCATGCGTCTGCACAACAAAGTGCGCGCGAATCACTGCGTGATGGCATCGATGGCCTGGCGCACGTTTTCCAGGACACGCCGGCCGATGCCGATGTGGTGAAGATGGCAAAGCAACGCGGCGTTTTCGTCGTACCGACCTTGACGGTGATCGCCGGTTTCGCCGGCGAAAAAAGCACGCTGGCCGATGACGGGCGCATCGCGCCCTGGCTGACTGCCGCGCAGAAGCAGACGCTGGCGGCGCGACTGGCTATCGGCGCCGCGAATCCGGCGCTGATCGCCAATGCCCGCGAAAGCGTGCGGCGCTTTCATGCGGCGGGCGTGATGCTGCTTGCCGGCACCGACGCGCCGAATCCACATACCACGCACGGTGCGGCGCTGCATGAGGAGCTGGAGCAACTGGTCGGCGCTGGACTCAGCCCGATCGAGGCTCTCGTCGCCGCGACGTCGGCGCCCGCGAAAGCTTTCGGATTGCCCGACCGCGGTCGCATTGCGCCCGGCCTGCGCGCCGATCTGCTGCTGCTCGACGGTGATCCCACCCGCGACATCACCGCCACGCGCGCGATCTTCGCGATCTGGAAAAACGGTCATCGCATCGATCGTGATCCGGGCGCGAAAGCGTCGGTCGTTGCGGCAGCGCCGATGGCGCGCGGCATGATCAGCACGTTCGATGGCGCGATCGCAGCGGCGGGCGGCGGCCATTGGTCGCCGACCACCGACAAGATGGCAGGCGGCGCATCGACGGTGGCGCTTTCGCGCATTGCGGAAGGCGCCGCCGGCAGTGCCGGTGCGTTGCGCATCAATGGCGAGGTCGTACCTGGTGGCAGTTGGCCGTGGTCGGGTGCGATGCTGCAGCCGGGCGCGCAGCCGATGCAGCCTGTTGATGCCGCGAGGTTGAAGGAACTCGTGTTCCAGGCGCGCGGCGATGGCCGCGAGTACAGCGTCATGCTGTTTTCCGGGGCGGATGTGCAGTCGATGCCGAGCATGCTGACGATCACGCCGGGGCGCGACTGGAGTGAAGTGCGCCTGCCCCTGGCTGGGTTCGCCGGCGCCGACCTGCGACAATTGCGTGCCGTCGCGATCACCGCGGGCGCGCCGGCGGGTCGCTTCCAACTGGATGTCGACACAGTCGAATTCCGCTGATGTCGAACTCCGGAGGCTCCGTGTCGATCGAGAAATACGCCGTGCTGTCGGACGAGCGGGATCTGCATTCCAAGCCCTGGTTTGGCCTGACCTATCTGCTGTTCGTATACCTGCCATTGCTGTTCTGGCCGCGGCGCCCGGACTCGGCGGTGATCGCCAGCATCGTGGCGATACTGGTCTTCCTGCCGACGTACTTCGCTTTCTATCGTGTCGGCGAGCGCATCCGGCCCTGGCTGATCGCGGTGATCGCGCTGATCGGCTACGTGCTGATCCCGTTCAATCCCGGCGGCAACACCTTCATCATCTACGCGTTGGCGATGGTCGGGATCATTCTTCCGGCGCGCCCGGCGATCATCGCGGCGCTGGCGATATTCGCGCTGATGGCGCTGGAATTTTTCTGGCTGGTGTCCGATCCGTTCTATGCGTTGGGCTCGGTGTCGGTGGTCGCGGTGATTGGCACCATGGTTGTCGCCGGCAACATCTACGCGCGCGCGCGCTGGCGTCGCAACGCCGAATTGCGCCTGACCCAGGATGAAGTGCGTCGCCTCGCTGGCATGGCCGAGCGCGAACGCATCGGACGCGACCTGCATGATCTGCTCGGCCACACGCTTTCGGTGGTGGCGTTGAAGAGCGAGCTCGCCGGCAAGTTGATCGATCGCGATCCTGCCGCAGCGAAACTGCAGATCCGCGAAGTCGAGACCGTCGCGCGTCAGGCCCTGGCGCAGGTTCGCGAAGCGGTGGCGGGCATCCGCGCGACTGGCCTGCAGGCCGAACTCGCGGCAGCGCGGCTGGCGTTGTTGGCGGCGGACGTGCGTCTGGATCAACGCCTCGCGCCGCTGGCGCTGGATGCGAAGGTCGAACTGGCGCTGGCGATGGCGCTGCGCGAGGCTGTCACAAACATCATTCGTCATGCCGATGCGCAGCGTGTCGAGGTCGAGCTCGTGGAGGAATCTCCGGGGTTGCGATTGTCGATCGTCGATGACGGCTGCGGCGGCATCGCCCGCCACGGCAACGGCCTGACTGGCATGCGTGAACGACTGCAGGAAATTGGCGGCACGCTGGAGATCGAGAGTCTGCCTGGCGCGGGGACACGATTGGTGTTGCGCGCGCCGATGCCGGCCGCGGCGGGTGCGCCATGATCCGCATGGTGCTGGCCGAGGATCAGGCGATGGTGCGCGGCGCGCTGGCGGCGCTGTTGCGCATGGAGAGCGATTTCGACGTCGTTGCGGAAGTCGGCGATGGCGAAGCCGCCTGGCTCGCCGTGCAGGCGCAGCAGCCCGATCTGCTTGTCACCGATATCGAGATGCCCTGGTTGACCGGGCTCGATCTCGCATTGCGCGTGCAGGAGGCGAAGTCGAGCACGCGCGTGGTCATCCTCACCACGTTTGCGCGCGCCGGTTATCTGCGTCGCGCGCTCGATGCCGGCGTGCGCGGCTATCTGCTCAAGGATGCGCCGTCCGAACAACTCGCCGCGGCGCTGCGCCAGGTGCATGCCGGTGGCCGCGCGATCGATCCGCAACTCGCAGTCGCGGCCTGGGGCGACAACGACCCGCTGACCGAACGCGAACGGCAGGTGCTGCGTCTGGCCGGCGAGGGCGTGAAGAGCGCGGAAATCGCCGAGCGCCTGAGCCTTTCCCAGGGCACGGTGCGCAATTATCTGTCCGAGGCGATCGGCAAACTCGGCGCCGCCAACCGCATCGAGGCGTATCGGACGGCGCGGGATCGTGGCCTGCTGTGATTGTTTCGGGCTGAATTGCCGCTGCAATGGCGCCCGGCCGCCCGCAACCGGATAATGCGCGCCCCTGGGCATCGCGCCGGCCTGCCACTTCCATCCGAACTTGAAGAAATCCGATTTCCATTTCGAGCTGCCGCCCGAGCTGATCGCACAGGCGCCGCTGCCGGTGCGTTCCGACAGTCGATTGCTGGTTGTGCCAGCGCTGCCGGCAGCGTTCGCCGACCGTGGTATCCGCGATCTGCCGGAGTTCCTGCGTGCCGGCGACCTGCTGGTGTTCAACGATACCCGGGTGATTCCAGCGCGCCTGTTCGGCGTCAAGGAAACCGGCGGCCGCGTTGAAATTCTGCTCGAGCGCATCACCGGCGCGCACGAAGTCCGCGCGCAGGTCGGCGCGAGCAAATCGCCGAAGGCCGATTCGTCGATCACGCTCGACGACGGTACGCGCATGACGGTGCTCGGTCGCGACGGCGAGTTCTATCGTCTGCGTTTCGAGACCGAGGAGCCGCTGGAAAAAGTGTTGTTGCGCGCCGGCCGCATGCCGCTGCCGCCTTACATCCAGCGCACGGCCGACATCAGCGACGACGAGCGCTATCAGACCGTGTTCGCGAAAAACACCGGCGCGGTCGCCGCACCGACCGCCGGCCTGCATTTCGACGAAGGCCTGTTGTCGGCTCTGAAGGAAAAAGGCGTCGAGTTCGGCCACGTCACGCTGCATGTCGGTGCCGGCACTTTCCAGCCGATGCGCGCCGAAGCGCTGGCCGACCATGTGATGCATCGCGAGTGGCTCAACGTCGGTGCTGAGCTCTGTGCGCAAGTTGCGCGCATACGCGCCGCCGGCGGCCGGGTGATCGCGGTGGGCACCACGGTCGTGCGTGCGCTGGAAACCGCGATGCGCGGCGATGCCCTGCAGCCGTATGCCGACGACACGCAGATCTTCATTTTTCCGGGCTGCCGCATCCGTTCCGTCGATGCGATGGTGACCAACTTCCACTTGCCCGAGAGCACGTTGCTGATGCTGGTGTCGGCGTTTGCCGGCCGTGAGCGCATTCTTGCGGCGTACGCGCATGCGGTGCGGGAGAAGTACCGCTTCTTCTCCTATGGCGATGCGATGCTGTTGTTCCCGTCTCCCTAGGAGCCAGCTTGCTGGCGAATTGCGAACCTTGTCGCCAGCAAGCAGGCTCCCAACCGTTGAATGATTTCCGGATGAACCCATGAGCCGCATGCATTTCGAAAAATTCGCCCAGGACGGCAGCGCGCGGCGCGGTCGCCTGACATTCCCGCGCGGCACGATCGAGACGCCGGCGTTCATGCCGGTGGGCACGTACGGCACGGTCAAGGCGATGAAGCCAACGGATATCGAGGCGATCGGCGCCGAGATCATCCTCGGCAACACCTTCCATCTTTTCCTGCGTCCGGGGCTTGATGTCATCGCTGCGCACGAGGGCCTGCATCGCTTCACCGGCTGGAGCAAACCCATCCTCACCGATTCCGGCGGTTTCCAGGTCTGGTCGCTGGCTAAGCGCCGCAAGATCACCGAGCAGGGCGTGACGTTCGCCTCGCCGACCGATGGCGCAAAAGTGTTTCTCGGCCCCGAAGAGAGCATGAACATCCAACGCGTGCTCGGCTCGGACATCGTGATGATATTCGACGAATGCACGCCGTATCCGGCTACGGAAAAGCAGGCGCGCGATTCGATGGAACTGTCGCTGCGCTGGGCGGCGCGTTCGAAGGCCGCGCATGCAGGCAATGACGCGGCGCTGTTCGGCATCGTCCAGGGCGGCACGTATCCGGAGCTGCGCACGCGGTCGGCGCAAGGGTTGCAGGCGATCGGCTTCGATGGTTATGCGGTTGGTGGCTTGGCCGTCGGCGAGCCTGCGGCCGAGCGCGAACAAACGCTGGAAGCGATCTGCCCGCAGTTGCCCGCGGACAAGCCGCGCTATCTGATGGGCGTCGGCAAACCCGAGGACATCGTCGAGGCGGTCGCGCGCGGTATCGACATGTTCGATTGCGTGATG
>NZ_DATGBO010000088.1:0-11357 GCF_035312645.1 Arenimonas sp. | reverse complement strand
AGCACGCCGGACGAGTTGTCCAAGGCGCTCGATCATTCGCTGGCGCTCGCCCACGGCGGTCTGATTCCGCTGCAGGTGATCCGCGGTAGTCAGACCCGCATCCTTTACCTTGAACGCTATTGGCTCAACGCCGATGCTCCGGAGTCCCGATGAAATCTTTTTATCGCAGCGCATTGCTGACGGTTTTTCTTTTGGCGTTCTCGGCCGCACAGGCTGCGACGGTCGAGGACTATCGCGATATCTATCGCGATCTGACCGCCAAACACGCGCAGGCCGTGGTCACAGTGAAGTTCGTGATGTCGGTGACCAGTTCCGGCAAGGAAGAGCGCATCGAGGACCGCACGCAGGCATTGCTGGTCAGTGCCGACGGCCTGTTGCTGGTGCCTGATCGCGCGGTCAGCGTCGACTTCAGCGCATTCATGCCGAGCTCGGGTTCGCAGGGCGCGGCGCCGGTCGCCAAGTCCAGCGATTTCCGTGTGCGTCTGGCCGGCAGCGACGACTGGTTGCCTGCCGATCTGGTCACGCGCGACAGCCAACTCGGCCTCGCCTGGCTGCGCGTGCGGCAATCGCCGAAGGATCTGGCATTCGTGAATCTTGCCGACGGCATTCGCGCCGAGCCAGGCATGGTGTTCTTTTCGTTGCTGCGCACGTCGGACGAGTGGGGCGGGGTGCCAGTGTTCCGGCCGGGTCTGGTGATGGGCGAGACCCATACGCCGAAGACGGTGCTGCTGGTGGATGGCGTGCCGGGCATGGCGTTCTCTGCCGACGGTCATCCGATCGGTTATGTCGACATCGATTTCGGCCGGATGATGCGTTCGTCGCGCAACGGCGGCAGTGGCCTCGGGCTGGATGTGGCCGATGTTGCGCTGCAGATGACGCCCATCGACAAGGTCGCGGCGGCGACCGCCCAAGCCGCCAAATTGCCTGTGGTCGCCAGCGGCAAATAGTTGATTGAACAGAAGTTGTTGATAAATAACGAAAAAATAACTCGCGTTAAAAATCCATTAAATCCCTGTCCGGATTGTTCGAACGATCACGTTCGTCTCGGCAGTCCCCGGAGGTGCCACCATGTTTCATTCCCGAACCCAACGTCGCATAGCGGCGTTTTTTGTTGCCTGCGTTTTGGCGGGCGGCCTGTTGATCGGCTGCAAGCGCGAAGCCAATCAGGTACCAGCCTTGCAACCAGGTCACGCAGCGGTGGATCTGCGCGAAAAAGTGCTTGGCTTCGGGCTGGTCTCCGCGGGTCGCAGTGAAGAAAATGGTGAGTCCGCGATCGAGCTCGTGTTCTCGCAGACTCTGGCAAATGCCCAGGAATTCGACCAGTTGCTGGTGGTCAAGGGCCCGAATGGGGAAGTGATCAAGGGCAGCTGGGTGCTCACTCCCGACAGTCTCAGACTTCGTTTCCCCTACGTCGAATCCAGCCAGACGTATTCCGTTCTGATCCGTGCCGGGCTAACCGCCTCCGACGGCAAGACTCTGGGCAAGGACGAGGAACGCAAGGTGTTCACCGGCCCGATGGAGCCTGCGGTCGGCTTCGCTTCGCAAGGCAGCGTATTGCCGGCCAAGGAAAGTCGCGGCCTGCCGGTAGTCTCAGTGAACGTGCCTGAGGTCGATGTTGAATTCTTCCGCGTACGCGACAGCGAAGTCGCGAAGTTCTTCGCCGAATACCAGCGCGGCGGCCGCCGCAGCGGCTGGCAACTCGATGAAGGCGACTACAACGGCGACGAGGATCGCAATTCGATCCGCGATTTCGCCGACTCGGTCTACATCAATCGCTTCGTTCTCGGTGGCGCGCAAAACGAGCGCCGCCTGACCTATCTCCCGCTCAAGGACATCAGCCAGCTGCAATCGGCCGGCCTGTATTTCGCGGTGATGAAGGCAGCAGGCAAGTTCGACAGCGAATACGAAACCGCGATTTTCTACGTCAGCGACATCGGCCTGCACGTCCGCGCCTACAAGGACAAGATCTACGTCCACACCGCATCACTGAAAACTGGTGAAGCCCTCGGCGACGTCACTCTTTCTGCGCTGGATCGCAAGGGTGAAACCACGCTCAAGGCCGCCACCGACGACAACGGCGATGCCCTGGTCGCCTACAAGCTCAATGCCGAGCACGTGCTGATCGCGCGCCGTGGCAACGATGTTTCCATGCTCGCGTTCAACCAGCCGGCGCTGGACTTGTCCGAATTCGAAGTTGCCGGCCGCGAGCAGGCTTGGTTCGATGTCTTCGCCTGGTCGGGCCGCGATCTTTACCGTCCCGGCGAAACCCTGCGCATCTCGGCGCTGATGCGCGACTACGACGGCAAGCCGGTGAAGGCACAGCCACTGTTTCTCAGCCTGAAACAACCCGATGGCAAGGTGTTCATCGAGTCCCAGCTCAAGCCACGCGAAGGCGGTTACTACGAATGGCAGCAGGCACTGCCGCCGGATGCCGCCACCGGCAACTGGCAGGTGGAATTCCGTACTGCGCCGGGTGCCGGCGACGTCGTCGAAGGCATGAAGCTGCATATCGAAGAGTTCCTGCCCGAGCGGATGAAGCTCGACCTCGATTCCAAACAGGCCGCGATCAAGCCGGGCGAGCCGCTCAATCTCGATGTCACCGCGGCCTATCTCTACGGCGCGCCGGCATCGGAAAATCGCTTCACTGCGCGCTTGGGCGTGATCGCCGAGCAGCACCCGGTCGCGAAATATCCCGATCATTTCTTCGGCGACCCGACCATCACGCTGCCGAAAAAGCCCGATGACGTGATCGACACGACGCTCGACGACGCCGGCAAGCTCAGCACGCCGATCAAGTTGCCTGACGAGGTCAAGAACACGGCACCGGTATCAGTGATCGTGACCGGCAGCGTTTACGAATCCGGTGGTCGTCCGGTCAGTCGCAGCGTCAAGCGGACGATGTGGCCAGCACCGGTGCTCGTGGGCATTCGCCCGCTGTTCGATGCCAAGGAATCGGCACCGTACGACAGCACCGTCGGCTTCGAAGTTATCCGCAGCAATATCGATGGCCGTCTCGAGGCAGGCAACAACCTCAGCGTCAGCCTGGTGCGCGAGAACCGCGATTATCACTGGACCTACGAAGATAATCGTTGGGGCTACGACTACAGCTCGACCTACAAGACCGTGCAGACGAAGACGGTTGCAGCGCGCGCCGAAGGTGCGGCACGCGTGGATTTCAATGTTGAGTGGGGCGAGTACCGCATCGAGGTGAAGGACCCCGCGACCGGTCTGGTCACACGCTTTCCGTTCGTCGCCGGTTGGGATTGGGATAACCAGAATCGCGGCCTCGATGCGCGCCCGGACAAGGTGAAGCTGGCGCTGGACAAGACCGCTTACCGCGCCGGCGACAAGCTCAAGGTCACGGTGACGCCGCCGCATCCGGGTGCCGGTGTGCTGATCGTCGAGAGCGATCATCTGCTGCACACGCAGCCGATCGATGCCAAGGCTGGTGCGGTCTATGAAATCGAAGTGACCAAGGATTGGGAACGCCACGATGTCTACATCACCGCGCTGGTTTTCCGTGGCGGTTCCGCGGTCGAGAAAGTCACGCCCGCGCGTGCCGTCGGCGAGGTGTATGTGCCGATGGCGCGTGCCGATCGTCGTGTGCCGGTGACGGTGACATCGCCCAAGCTCAGCAAGCCCGAGCAGGCCTTGCCGGTGACGATCAGGGCACCGCTGCTGGCTGGCAAGAAAGCTTGGGTGACGCTGTCGGCGGTCGACGTCGGCATTCTCAATATCACCCGCTTTCCGGTTCCTGATGCTGCCGATCACTTCTTCGCGCAGCGTCGTCTCGGTGTCGATGCCTACGACATCTACGGCCGCGTGATCGAGAGTTTCGAAGGCGATACCGCGACGTTGAAATTCGGCGGCGACATGTCGCTGCAGGCATTGCCGCAGGCGCGCCGTCCCACCGCCAAGGTGCAGACCGTAGACCTGTTTGCCGGGCCGGTCGTGCTCGATGCCACGGGTTCGGCGCAGGTCAGCGTCAATGTGCCCGATTTCAACGGCACGCTGCGCGTCTCCGCGCTGGTCTACAGCCAGGATCAATACGGGCAGGGCAGCAGCGAAAGCGTGTTGCGTGCGCCGGTGTTGGCCGAGGTGAGCGCACCGCGCGCGCTCGCGCCGGGTGATCGCAGTACGCTGACGCTGGACCTGAAGAATTACACCGGCAAGGCGGCGGCGTTTGATGTCGCGCTCGACTCCGTCGGCCCGATCGCGATCGGCAATCCGCGCCGCAAGCTGTCGCTCGGCGTCGAAGGCAAGAGCACCCTGAGTTTTCCACTCACCGGCAGCGAAGGCTCCGGCATAGGCACCATCAAACTCAAAGTCAGCGGTGGTGGCTTCACGGTCAATCGCAGCTTCGAGGTGCCGGTGCGTCCGGCGTGGGGCGGTGTCGTGCGCTCGCGTCTGCAAACGCTGGCCTCGGGGCAGGTACTCGCACTGGGCGCAGATGCCGCCAATGGTCTGATGCCGGGCACGGTCAACGCCCGCGTCACCATCAGCAGCCTGCCGCCGATTCCGTTCGCGCAGGTTCTCGATGACATCCTTGCCTACCCTTACGGTTGTGCTGAGCAGACCACCACACGCGGTTACGCCGCCTTGCTGCTTGATACCGAAACCGCAGCGCGCATGGGCTTCAAGGGGTTGACTCCCGATGAGCGGCGCAAGCGTCTGGAGGGCGCGTTCGCACGCTTGAGCTCGATGCAGACGAGCAACGGTCATTTCTCGCTGTGGAGCGGCGATGGTGAGCCGTATCCGATTCTCACGCCGTACATCAGCGAGTTCCTGCTCGATGCCCGCGAGGCCGGATTCGCGGTGCCCGAAGGCATGCTGCAAAAAGCGCTGGAGCGTCTGAACGAGGATCTGCTGACCGGCGATTCGCCTTTCTATGGTTACGACCAGCGCGACGCGTTGCGCTTCGCCTATCAGGCACAGGCGGGATATGTACTGGCCCGCGTCAATCGCGCGCCGCTGGGCACCTTGCGGGCCTTGTACGACAACGAGCGTTCGAAAGCGGTCACGCCGTTGGCCGTGATGTATCTCGGTCTGGCACTCGATCTGCAGGGCGATCACGCTCGCGGTAAGAAGGCGATCGCCGAAGCGTTCACGAAAAAGGACGAGCGTCCCTGGTACCTCGGCGACTACGGCTCAAGCATTCGCGATGAAGCGCTGATGGCGATGCTCGCGAAACGCTACAAGCTCAACGTCCCGCAGGCCGATGCGCGCCTGTTGGCACTGTCGCAGAAACTGAGCTCGCGTTCTGCCGAAAACTACGTCTGGTACAGCACGCAGGAACAGATCGCGTTGGCGCGACTGGGCAAGACGCTGGCCGGCACGCTCGATCAGCAGCGCGTGTTCCAGGGGCAGTACACGGTCGGCGCGCAAACCGTTCCGCTGGCGCCGGATCGCATCGACAGTCGCAGCTACACCTATTCCGATCTTTCCGCCGGGCTGCGCTACAACCTGCAATCGACTGGCAGCGTTTATGCCACCGTCGATATCGCCGGCATTCCACGCACGCGCCCGGCGGTGTCCGAGGGCAAGATCCGCGTCATTCGCAGTTACTACAACACCGATGGCACGCCGTGGAAGGGTGGCAATCTGCGCGAGGGCCAGCCGCTGATCGTGCAACTCAAGATCGAGTCGCGCGAGAGTGTGCCCGATGCGTTGGTAGTCGACCTGCTGCCGGCCGGACTCGAAGTCGAGAACCTCAACCTGACGCCGGCCGAGCAGTGGGCCGATATCAAGGTTGATGGTGTTTCGCTCGACGAGCGTTCCAGCCAGGCGAAGATCGTGCACGAGGAATACCGCGATGACCGTTACGTCGCTGCGGTAAAGCTGTCCTACGACACGGCCAAGCTGTATTACCTGGTGCGGGCGGTGACGCCGGGCACGTACACGGTGCCGCCGCCTCAGGTCGAGGACATGTACCGCCCCGAATTGCGTGCAGTTGGCCGCACGCCGCTGGAAACGATCACCGTCGTCCAGCCTTGACCGATAGTGCAGGGCAGGGGCGGCAGCGATGCCGTCCCTGTCGCCATCCGGATCCGTGATGCAATCTCCTGGCCATTTCCAACGACGCTGGCGTCGACGCGGCGCGCACAGCCTCGTCTTGCTGTGCGTCGTTTTCTTTTTCCTGCTCGTTCTCGACCGATTGTTCCCGCTGCCTTCGCCGGATGCGAGAACGTACAGCGTCATCGTCACTGCCAATGACGGCACGCCGTTGCGTGCGTTCGCTGCCGGAAACGGTGTGTGGCGTTATCCGGTGACGCCGGATCAGGTCTCGCCGCTTTATCTGCAGGCGGTGATCGGCTACGAGGATCGTTGGTTCTGGCATCATCCCGGCGTGAATCCGGTGGCCTTGCTGCGTGCCGGCGGTCAGTGGGCCAGCAACGGCAGGATTGTGTCGGGTGGCTCGACGTTGAGCATGCAGGTCGCACGCATCCTCGATCCGCAACCACGCACGGGTTGGGGAAAACTCCGGCAGATGCTGCGTGCGCTGCAACTGGAATTACATTATTCGAAATCGGAAATTCTCACGATCTATCTCAACTACGCGCCGTTCGGCGGCACCATCGAAGGTGTCGAAGCGGCGAGTTGGGCTTATCTGGGCAAACCCGCGCGCAATCTCTCGCATGCCGAAGCCGCATTGCTTGCCGTACTTCCGCAATCGCCGAGCCGGCTGCGCCCCGATCGTCACAACGAAGCCGCGCGCCGCGCCCGCGACAAGGTGTTGCTGCGTCTGGCCGAGCAGGGCGACTGGTCGCAACGGGAAGTGCACGACGCGATGATCGAGCCAGTCGTTTCGCGGCGACTGGTGCCACCGATGCTCGCGCCACTGCTGGCCGAACGGCTGCGCGATGCCAATCCGGGCATCGCCAAGGTTCGCAGCACGATCGATCCGAACCTGCAGCGCCTGCTCGAAGAGCGCGTGACAGCGTATTTTTCCCGTCTCCCCGAGCGCAGTTCCGCGGCGCTGTTGGTAGTCGACAATCACACGCTGGAAGCGCGTGCGTATGTCGGTTCGCTGGCATTCGCCGAACAATCCAGTCTCGGCCACGTTGACATGGTGCGCGCGACGCGTTCGCCGGGTTCGACGCTCAAGCCGTTTCTCTATGGCCTGGCGATGGATGACGGTCTGATTCATTCGGAAAGCCTGTTGGTCGACGCACCACAGAGTTTCGGCACGTATCGACCGGCGAATTTCGATCCGAATTTCAACGGCCCGGTCGCGGCAGCGGACGCGCTGCGCCTGTCGTTGAATGTTCCCGCTGTCGATCTGCTTGATCGTCTCGGCCCCGCACGTTTCGCCGCGCGTCTCGAACATGCCGGAGTGCAGTTGAAGTTGCCCGAAGGCGCAACGCCGAATCTGTCGATCATTCTCGGTGGCACCGGCGTTTCGCTGGAAGAACTGGTCGGCGCCTACGTCGCGTTGAATCGCGATGGTCTTGCCGGTCGCGTGAACTACACGCCGGGGAAGACGCCGGGGGGGCGGCGGTTGTTGTCGCCAGGTGCGGCCTGGATCATTCGCGAAATTCTCGAGAAGCACGAACGCGATGGCCTGAGCGAAGACACATTCGACACCGGCGGTCGCACGCGCGTCGCCTGGAAGACCGGCACCAGCTACGGCTTCCGCGATGCATGGGCCCTGGGCAGCACCAGCGATTACACGATCGGTGTCTGGGTTGGTCGGCCTGATGGCACGCCGATGCCAGGTCAATATGGTGCTGTCACTGCTCTGCCGCTGTTGTTCGAAGTGGTGGACAGCTTGCCGCGCATGGCGACTTCGAAAAGCAGGCAGGGCATGCCGGCGGACGTGCGCAGCGTGGAGATCTGCTGGCCACTCGGTGTGGTCGACGACCCCGCGCATCCGGAACTGTGTCGTGAAAAACGAAAGGCGTTGGCGCTGGCTGGCAGTCTGCCGCCAACCCTGCCGGAACGTGACGCGCGCCTGTGGAGTTCGGGAAAACTGGTCGTCGATGTCGACGACAAGAGCGGCCTGCGCCTGTCCGGCCAATGCACGCAGGTTCACGCACATCATTCGTTGGCGATCGCGCGCTGGCCGAGCCTCGCCTATCCCTGGTTGCCGGTGGCGCAGCGGCAGGCGGCGCAAGTTCCGGCCTTGTCGCCAGATTGCAGCGACGATGCGCTCGCCGCGATGGAAGTGTTGCGCATCGAAGGCCCCGCCAACGGCAGTGCCATCGCGCGTGCGCCCAACAGCGTGGTGCCGCCGCAGATCCACTTGCGCGCGCTCGGCACGAATGCCCACGTGAATTGGCTGGTGAACGGGCAATGGGTCGGCGAGACCAGCGGCGGCGGCAGCTTCACGCACGCGTTTGCGCTGCCGGGTGATCAGCACATCACCGCGATGGCGCAAACCGGTGCCTGGGCTGAGCTCGATATCCGCGTGCTGCGCTGAAAGCGTGCGAAAAAAAAGCGCCCCGGCGGGGCGCTTTTTTCTTTCTTCAATGACGGGTATCAGAGCCTGACAGCCTTGTGGTTGCGGATCCGCACCGAGGTGCCGACGTGGATATTCTTGACGCTGTTCTGCACGACGGTCTCGTAATGCCCGTCTTCCATCCGGACGGTGACCTGGTACTGGGTCTTTTCCATGTTCTTGGCGATCTTGTTGCCGGCATAGGCACCGCCGGCAGCGCCGGCGACAGTGGCGACGGTCTTGCCGCTGCCCTTGCCGACCTGGTTGCCGAGCAATCCGCCAACCACTGCGCCGGTGATCATGCCGCCGGTGGTGGAGCGATGTCCGACAACAGTGTCGATCTTCTGGACGCGTCCGCAATCGCCACAGGACGCCATCGCAGCGACGGGAACACAAAGAGCAAAAACGACGGCGAAAAATACGGCAGCGAGTTTCTTCATGGTGGCTCTCCTGACAGTGGCATGACGCCGGTAGCGCAAGGCTAGCCTATGCCGACGGCGATGGAAGCGAAATAACCCAATCCCAGCTGAAGCCAGTCGCGGTTTCTTCGCCTGGACGACCAGTCTGGACCGGCCCGGCCGATGCCTCTATGCGAGTGGACTCAGGCCAGATGCTCGAGCACGTAGTCCGCCGCGGACACCTTGAATTCACCGGGTGCTTCCACGAACAACTGCTTGACCACACCGTCCTCGGCATACAGCGCGAAACGCTTGGCACGCAGGCCCATGCCGAAAGCGGTGGCGTCGAGTTCGAGGCCTAGCGCCTTGGTGAACACGCCGTTGCCGTCGGCGAGCATGTGCACACTGTCGGGTACTTCCTGGCTTTTTGCCCAAGCGCCCATCACGAAGGCATCGTTGACCGAGAGGCAGGCGACATCGATGCCGCGTTTCTGGAATTCTTCGCTCTTGGCGACGTAACCCGGCAGATGTTTGGCCGAGCAGGTAGGCGTGAACGCGCCCGGTACCGCGAACAACACGACTTTTTTGCCCGCGAACAATTCGTCGGTGTTGATGGCCTGTACCCCATCCTTGAGATAGTTGAGGGTGGCCTGCGGAATCTTGTCGCCGATCTGGATGCTCATTGGGGTCTCCATTGGGAAACGCAAGTCTAAACGAGACGCGTGAAAAGTCCGTTGTGCTGTCGATGGTCCGGGTCTTGAAATTTCCGGCCTTGAAATTTCCCGCGGCGAATACAGATAGCGGACATGGCGGTAATCATCCGCCGCCCGAGGAGTAGGAAATGAGTCTGTCCCGTCATCACATCCGTTATGCGCACAACCCGCTGCAGGCCGAGCTCAAGCAGGTGTTCGATCATCTGTTCAACGAATCCGCGCCGGCAAATACTGCGGGACATCGCTGGCAGCCGCGCGTCGATGTCCGCGAAGAGGCAGAACGCTTCGTGATTCTCGCCGATCTGCCCGGCGTCGACCCTGCGAACATCGACATCAGCATGGACAAGGGTGTGCTCAGCATCAAGGGCGAGCGCAGCGCCGATGCGCACGGCGAAGGCGACCGCGTTTCGCGCCGCGAACGCGAACATGGCGAGTTCCTGCGGCAATTCGCGCTGCCGGAAAGCGCCGATCCGGAAAGCATCGTGGCGACCAACAAGCATGGCGTTCTCGAGGTCGTGATCCCCAAGCGTCCGCAGTCGACGCCGCGGCGCATCCAGGTGCAGTAACTCCGCGTCCAGGCAACGCGGCGGATAGAATGGGCCCGCGGAGTTCGCTCCGCGGGCTCTTCTGTTGGAGGCAAGATGGAATTCAAGGATTACTACGATGTCCTCGGTGTGGAGGCGTCGGCGGGCGAAGCGGAAATCAAGACCGCGTATCGCCGCCTGGCGCGCAAGTTCCACCCGGATGTCAGCAAGGAAAAAGGCGCCGAGGAGCGCTTCAAAGCCGTCAACGAGGCTTATGAGGTCTTGCGCGACAAGGACAAGCGCGCCGCCTATGACCAACTGCGCTCGCGCGGATATCGCCCCGGCGAAGACTTCCGGCCGCCACCGGATTTTGGCGATCAGTTCGGCCAGGGCTTCGGTGGGTTTGGCAGCGGAGGATTTCGCAGCGATGAAGGACTCGGCGGTGCTGGCTTCAGCGATTTCTTCGAATCATTGTTTGGCGGTCGCGCCGGGCCGCGAGGGCGGCCGCAGCCGCCGGGGGATACCCGTGCCAAGGTCGCGATACCGCTGGAAGTGGCATACGCCGGCGGTGCGCAACGCATAGGCATCGATGGCCGCACGCTGGAGGTGAAGGTGCCGGCTGGCATCCGCCCGGGACAGGTGATCCGTCTTTCCGGACAGGGGCAGGTGCAGGGCTCGCAGCGCGCCGATCTGCTGCTGGAAATCGATTACCGGCCGCATGCCGATTTCGAGGTCGACGGCCGCAACATCCTCTACACCTTGGTTCTCGCGCCCTGGGAAGCAGCGTTGGGCACGACGGTCAGCGTCGCGACGCTGGGTGGCTCGGTGGAGCTCAAGATCCCGCCGGACTCCGATGCCGGCCGCAAGTTGCGCCTGCGCGGACGCGGTCTGCCCGGGAAACCTGCCGCGGGCGATCAGATCGTCGAGATCGAGATCCGCGCACCGCGGGCGGAAACAGCTGCGCAGCGCGAGCTGTACAGGAAAATGGCGGAAGCCTTCCGGCCCTGAAAAACACAATCGACAGGCAACAAAAAAGGCGGGGAATCCCCGCCTTTTTCTTTCCTGCCGGCTTGATCAGCCGCCTGGCAGCAGGCTGTTGATCACGTCCACCAGCTGCGTTTCGGTGAACGGCTTGGTGATGTAAGCCTTGGCGCCCTGGCGCATGCCCCAGACCTTGTCGGTCTCCTGGTCCTTGGTAGTGACCAGCACGACCGGGATATGCGCGGTGGTGGCCTCCTTGGAAATCGCACGGGTCGCCTGGAACCCGTTGAGATTGGGCATGACC
>NZ_DATGBO010000087.1:0-33071 GCF_035312645.1 Arenimonas sp. | reverse complement strand
ACCGCTCACCGCTCACCGCTCACCGCTCACCGCTCCACGGCCGATGCAGCGCCAGGCTCACGCCACTCACGCCCGGCAAGGCGCGCAGCGCATTGATCAGCTCGGCATCGCTGCGCACCGAATTCGGGCCGTTGAGATCGATGATGCCGCGCGACTCCGGCGTCATCAGATCCAATCGCAGCGGTGTTCCGCCGGGGCGGAAACCGGTCAGCGTCTGCTGCAGTTTTTCCCAGGTGCCGGGCTTGCGCAGATCCACGGTCAGCGACAGGCGCCGGCCCTGCTGCGCGCACAGGCTGCGGAAGTCCCAGCACTGCCGCGCGCGCAGCGAGAAGCCGCCGTTGAATGCGTCTTCACGCAAACCGCCTTCGATGATGATGATGCGGTCGCGCGACAGCAGCGAGGCGTACTCGGAAAAACTGTCGGAGAAAAACGCGCACTCCAGCCGGCCGCGCGTGTCCTCGATCTGCACGAAGGCCTGGCTGTCGCCGCGACGGCGCACCTGCGTGACGAGGCCGGCGAGCACCACCTGCGCTTCGCCACGCCGGTCCTTCTTGTCGCTCCACAATTTCTCGATATCGCCCAAGGTGTAGCCGACCAGCGTGGCGAGTTCGTCTTTCCATGGATCGAGCGGATGGCCACTGAGGAAATGGCCAAGGGTCTCGCGTTCGCCGAGCAATTTCTGTTCCAGCGACCAGTCGCTGGTGGTCGGCAGGTCGAGCTTGATCTCGGGCAATTCGCTGCTACCGCCGAACAGCGACACTTGCCCGGCCTCGCGTTCGCGCGCGAGCTGCTCGGTGGCCTTGAGCACTTCCGGCAGTTGCAGCATCAGCGAGGCGCGATTGCAGCCGAGGCCATCGAGTGCGCCGGCCTGCACCATCGCCTCGAGCACGCGGCGATTGAGCTTGCTCGAATCCACACGCTGGCAGAAATCGAGCAGGTCGCGGAACACGCCATCGCGTTGGCGTGAATCGGCGATCGCTTCGCAGGCGCCACGACCGACGCCTTTGACCGCGCCGAGCCCGTAGCGGATCGTCTTCGCATCCAGCGCCTGGAACATGTAGCCCGAGGAGTTCACGTCTGGCGGCAACACCTTGAGGCCGATTGCGCGCGAGTCCTCGAGGAAGTTGACCACCTTGTCGGTGTTGTCCATGTCCGACGACAACGTCGCCGCCATGAATTCGGCCGGGTAATGCGCCTTCAGCCACGCGGTCTGGTAGGCGACCAGCGCGTAGGCGGCCGAGTGCGACTTGTTGAAACCGTAGTCGGCGAATTTTTCCATCAGGTCGAAAATCGACGAGGCGACTTTCGCATTGATGCCGTTGGTTTCGGCGCCGGCCTCGAACTTGACGCGTTCCTTGGCCATCTCCTCGGGTTTCTTCTTGCCCATCGCACGCCGCAACAGGTCGGCGCCGCCCAGCGAATAACCGGACAGCACCTGGGCGATCTGCATCACCTGTTCCTGGTAGACGATCACGCCGTAGGTCGGCTTGAGGATCGCTTCCAGGCTCGGATGCGGATAGCTGACTTCGGCGCGGCCGTGGCGGCGATTGATGAAGTCGTCGACCATGCCGGCGCCGAGCGGGCCGGGACGGAACAACGCGGCCAGCGCGATCAGGTCTTCGAAATACGCGGGTTCGAGTTTGCGGATGTAATCCTTCATGCCGCGCGATTCGAACTGGAAAACGGCGGTGGTCAATCCTTTCGACAGCAGTTGGTACGTCGGCTTGTCGTCCAGCGGCAGCGCGAGGATGTCGAGCGCTTCTTCGCCGGAAACCTTGCGGCGCACGTTGATCGCCTTCACCGCCCAGTCGATGATGGTCAGCGTACGCAGGCCGAGGAAGTCGAACTTGACCAGGCCGATCGCTTCGACGTCGTCCTTGTCGAATTGCGTCACCACCGATTTCGCGGTTTCGCCCTTGCCGACGTGTTCGGCGAACAGCGGCGAGAATTCGGTCAGCGGTTTTGGCGCGATCACCACGCCACCGGCATGCTTGCCGGCATTACGGGTGAGGTCTTCGAGCTTGCGTGCGAGGTCGATCAGGTCGCGGACGTCATCTTCGCTGTTGTAGCGCGCGATCAACTCGCTGGAGGAAAGATTGCTGTCCTTGCGCGCAGCATCGGATTCGCCCATCGCATCGTCGAGGCTCACGCCCAGCGTCATCGGGATGAGTTTGGCGACGCTGTCGACGAAACCGTACGGATAGCCGAGCACGCGGCCGCAGTCGCGCACCGCGGCCTTCGCCGCCATCGTGCCGTAGGTGATGATCTGGCTGACCTTGTCGCGACCGTATTTGCGCGCGACGTAATCGATCACCTCGTCGCGGCGATCCATGCAGAAGTCGATGTCGAAGTCGGGCATCGACACGCGTTCGGGATTTAGGAAGCGCTCGAACAGCAGGTCGTAGCGCATTGGGTCGAGATCGGTGATGCCCAGCGCCCAGGCGACCAGCGAGCCGGCGCCGGAGCCGCGGCCGGGGCCGACCGGGATGTCGTTGCGTTTTCCCCAGTTGATGAAGTCGGCGACGATCAGGAAGTAACCCGGGAAACCCATCGCGCTGATCACGCCGAGTTCGGTGTCCAGGCGCGCGTCGTAATCGCTGCGTTCGAACTTCGGCGCCAGCGGATTTTTTTCCAGACGCCCGGCGAGGCCACGCACGGCTTCGTCGCGGATCCAGGAATCGAGGGTGAAATTTTCCGGCACGGGAAAATCGGGCAGATAGTAGGTGCCCAGCGACAACTCCAGATTGCAGCGCTTGGCGAGTTCGACGGTGTTTTCCAGCGCTTCTGGCAGATCGGCGAACAGCGCAGCCATTTCCTCCGGCGATTTCAGGTATTGCTCGGCGCTGAATTCGCGCGGACGTTTCGGATCGTCGAGCACGCGGCCGGTGGCGATGCACACGCGCGCCTCGTGCGCGTCGAAATCGCTTTTGTCGAGGAAGCGCACATCGTTGCTGGCAAGCACGGGTAGACGCAATTGCGCGGCGAGCTCAAGCGCGGCGGCGTTGAAACTTTCCTCGCCGTCGCGACTGGTGCGGGTGAGTTCCAAGTACAGGCGGTCGCCGAACAGCGCCTGCCATTCGCGCAGCAGCGCCAGGGCCTGGTCGCGGCGACCTGCGGCGAGCAACTGGCCGACCGGGCTGTCGCGGCCGGCGATCGCGATCAGGCCGGCGTGTTCGTGGCGCAGCCAGTCGTTGCTGATCGCGACGAAATCACCGCGGTGGCCGTCGAGATATGCGCGCGTGATCAGGCGCGACAGACTCAGATAGCCGGTCTGGTTCTGACACAGCAAAGTGAGCCGCGCCGGCGGCTGGTTTTCTTCCGCCAACCAGACATCGGCGCCGGCAATCGGCTTGATGCCCGCACCCTCGGCCGCCTTGAAGAACTTCACCAGCGCGAACAGGTTGCTGGTGTCGGTGATGGCGACCGCCGGCGACCCAAGCTCGGCGCAGCGCTTGACGAGCTCCGCAATGCGGAGCGTCGAGTCGGTCAGCGAGAACTCGCTATGCGTGTGCAGGTGGACGAACGTGGGGGCCATGCGAGATGCCGGAAGCAGGCGACCAGCTTAGGCCGGGGGGTGGGGGCGGACAAGGCTTGACAGGTCCGCTCCGACCCCTGTCTTCCGCGCATCAATGCACCTGGAACATGTCGGCCTGGTGCGAGACGCCGAAGCCGTTCAGGCTGCGCCCACGCAGGTGCGCCAGCAGGCGGCGGTGGTCGATGTAGCTGGTGGCTTCAGGATTCAGCGCCAGCCATTCCGGGCGATCCCGGGCTGTGCGACTAGGCCCCCCTGCGTCCCTGGGAATTGAATCTCGGTCTGGGCGAACGCGCCAACCAGGTGGCGCTGCTGGCGCGCGGTCATCCCAAGCGTGAGTCCATCATCGCTGGTCTGGAATTGCAGTTGCTGCGCATGCGCCAGGGCGGCGTACACCTGTATTCGCGGGAGGCAAAAAAACGCCGGGGCGGACAGGCCCTGAATTCCTGTCCGCCCCGGAGTCTGGACGATCGGTGTCGCGATGTTTCGCTCAGCTGACGCGGAAGAAGCTCGGTAGCGGCGTCGGGCGAGAATAGCCGCGGCTGCGGATTTCTTCGCGCAGCAGGATTTCGTGGGCTTGTGCGAGGCAGTTGGTCTCCCAGGCGTTGCGCTGCTCACCGGCGTTGCCGCGGACCTTGTTTTCGCTGCGGAAGCGGCAGAAATCCAGATAGTCCTGCACTTCACCGGCAAACTCGCCCCAGCTCAGTTCGATCAGCAACGCATCGTCGAGGTGGCCGATCAGCGGCAGGTCGTCGGGGATCAGGTCGTCGAAGCGATTGATGTAGGCGAGCAGTTGCCGGCAGCGCGCGTTGAAATCCTGCGCCATTTCCCAGTGCGCGTCATGCAGCATGCGCCGGAGTGTTTCCACGCGCGCCATGCGCAGGTTGATGGTGGCGACTGCGGTTTCGGTCGGCAGCGTCTGCAGCCAGCGTACGAGGCTGGAGATCTGGTCGGCATTGACTGTCGGCGCCTGTGTGGTCAGCGCGCGCAACTCGCCGTTGAAATCATCCATCGCGTCGTCGTTGATCGCGATGTCGCCGATGCGCTGGCGGCGCGATTGCGCGTAGATCGCCGGCAAGGTCAATGGATACGGTTCGTGACGGGTGTTGTGGAAAAGCGCTGAGCTGTTCATGGTCTGCCTCGGTGTCGGGTCCTGTGCCCCTGTCTTCACTAATGATGCGAGCGAAGTATCAAAGGTTGCAGACATCGATGCGCGGGCCTTTGGTCGCAATGACCTATGGGCTAGGACAAAGCGATCGGATCAAGGCACTACACTGCGCGCGATTCAGGCAGACGATGAGGGCGCCGCCGGAATCCCGGCGACGCGTCCTGGCAGTTTCGCCATCGTAGCGATGACGAAACGATCAACGCACATGCAGGCCGGAGTCCGGCGCGCCGTAGTCGATGTAATGCTGCTCGTGCACTCGATGCAGTTGTTCCCACAACGCGCCTTCTTCGAGTCGTGCGCTCAACCACAATTGCTGGTTCGCCCGTGCCTGCGGATGTGCGTCGGCGTCGGTGCGGAAGCGGCAGAAATCGCGATAATCGTCGAGATCCTCAGCGAGCATCGGCCATACGAGCTCGACGAGCAGCGCATCGTCGAGACGCCCCAGCGTCGGAATCGAGTCGGGGATGAAATCGCTTTCATTCGCGACATAGGCGAGCAGGCGATCGATGCGCAGCGATTGCGCGGGATCGAGATTCCAGTCGGGATCGCGGCGCATGGTTTCGAGTTCGGCGAGGCGGCCCAAGCGAGCCTGCAGCAGCAGGCTGCGCTCGGGTTCGGGTTGTTCGTACAGCCAGCGCGCGATGCTCGCGAAGGCATCGACGTCGACATGCGGTGCGTCGGCATGCAGTTCGTGCAGCAACTGGTTGAAGCCTTCGATCGCTTCTGGGGAAAGATCGATCGGACCGGCGAGGTGCCGGCGGTGCACGGCGCGCGCGGCGGGCAGGGGTAATGCTGAATTGGCGGGAGTGGGGGCAGGATGGCGCATGGCAGCCTCGCTGCCGGCCGCAGGAAGGGGCTGCGTGGGCTGGTCGGCGGGGGCCGTCCGCAGCCGCATCTTTCGGGGATGCAACTCTTTAACTACGCCCACGCTTCGATGCTGTCAAATGCCATCAGTGGGAGCTTTCGCCAACAGTCATCGTGATGCCGCGGCGACGTCAGCAGGCGACGAAAAGAAGTCGCTCGCGTACTGGCGCGAAGCTGCGGCGATGTTCGGCACAGGGACCAAGGGCGTCGAGCCGCGCGACATGTTCGGCGGTCGGATAACCCTTGTGGCGATCGAACCCGTAGCCGGGAAATTGTTCGTGCAAGCGCTGCATGTAACGGTCGCGCGCGACTTTTGCGAGGATCGACGCGGCCATGATCGCCGGTTCGCGGGCGTCGCCCTTCACCAGCGCTTCGGCCGTGCAGGGCAGGCCGGGCGGAATCTTGTTGCCGTCGATCAGCGCGTGCGTCGCGGCGATCGACAACGCGGCGACCGCGCGCCGCATGCCGACCATGGTCGCGTGGAAAATGTTGAGGCGATCGATTTCTTCGGCACTGACGAATTCGATATGCCAGGCAAGCGCGTCGCGTTGGATCAGCGGGAACAATTGCTCGCGCCGGGGTTCGCTGAGTTTCTTGGAATCGCCGAGGCCGTCGATGCGTCGTGCCGGATGCAGGATCACCGCGGCCACCACCACCGGCCCCGCCAGCGGCCCGCGTCCGGCTTCATCGACGCCGGCGATGCGGTCGCTGCTGTGGTTCATCGCGGCGAGGTCAGCAATTCGACGATCGCATCCGCCGCGCGCTTATTGGCATCCTGGCGCAGCTTTTCGTGGATCGCGTGATAGCGCGACTGCAACCCCGAGATCGCTTCCGCATCCTCGAACCACGGCAACAAGGCGACAGCGAGTTTCTCCGGCGTGCAGTCCTGCTGCATCAATTCCGGAACGATCGGTTCGTTCGCGAGCACATTGGGCAGGCTGTAGCGATCGACGCGCATCAGTCCCAGGCGCATCACCAGGTGATAGGTCAGGGCCGAGATGCGATAGCCAACGACCATCGGCCGTTTCGCGAGCAAGGCTTCGAGCGCGGCAGTGCCGGAGGCGAGCAGCACGACGTCACTGGCGATCATCGCGGCGTGCGCATCGCCATCGAGAATGTGGATGCTGGCGTCGGGACTGGGGAAACGCAGGTCCGGACGCTGGCTCAGCATTTCTATTTCAGCGCGGCACTCGCCATTCGCCGCCGGGATCAGCACCTGCAATCCGGGCAACTCTTTTGCGAGCAGCGCGGCCGCGCCGAGAAAATCCGGAAGCAGGCGACGGATCTCGCCGAGGCGCGAACCGGGCAGCAACGCGAGCACGCGTCCTTCCTGTGTCAGGCCCAGATGCGTGCGGGCGGCTGGACGGTCGGGATCGAGCGCGAACTGGTCGGCGAGCGGATGGCCAACGAAACGTGCATCGACGCCGTAACGCTGGTAGATCGGCGGCTCCATCGGAAACAGACAGAGCACGCGATCGGCGCTGACGCCGATCTTTTTCGCGCGGCCCTCGCGCCAGGCCCAGACCGAGGGGCTGACGTAATGCACGGTACGGATGCCGGCCTGCTTGAGTTGTTTCTCCAGACCGAGATTGAAGTCGGGGGCATCGATGCCGACGAAGACATCGGGCCGCCATTGCAGCAGGCGTTGCCGCAGACCGCGACGCAGACGCAGCAGGCGCGGAAGATGCCTGAGCACTTCGACCAGGCCCATCACCGCGAGCTCGCCACAGTCGTGCCAGCAATCCAGGCCGGCTGCGCGCATTTTCGCGCCGCCGACGCCGGCGAATTCCGCTTCCGGAAAACGTGCGCGCAGTTCGCTCAGCAATCCGGCGCCGAGCAGATCGCCGGAAGCCTCACCGGCAACGAGGGCAATGCGCAGCGGCGCTCGCTGGCTGGTGATGCCAGGGGTCGAAGGTTGCCCGGAAGCAACCCCGCTCACCGCTCACCGCTCACGATTCACCACGCACGATTCACCTCAGCACGCCGCGCTGGCTGGACTCGATGAACTCCAGCATCCGGCGCACGTCTTCCGAGGTCTGCGCGCTCTCGGCGAGCTCCTGGCGGGCTTCGGCCATGGGTTTGCCGGACATGTACATGGTGCGGTACGCGCGCTTGATCGAGGCAATGCGCTCGGCATCGAAGCCGCGGCGCTTGAGGCCTTCGGCATTGATGCCGCGCGGCTCGGCGTATTTGTCGGCGACCAGCACGAACGGCGGCACGTCGGCGTTGATCAGGCTGCCCATGCCGACGAAGGCGTGCGCGCCGATCTTGCAGAACTGGTGGATGCCGACGAAACCGCCGAGGATCACCCAGTCTTCCACCACCGCGTGGCCAGCGAGCGTGGCGTTGTTGGCGAAGATGGTGTGGTTGCCGACCTGACAGTCGTGCGCGATGTGCACGTAGGCCATGATCCAGTTGTCGTCGCCGATGCGGGTGACGCCGCCGCCATCGCCGGTGCCGCGGCTGAAGGTGGTGAATTCGAAGATGGTGTTGCGGTCGCCGATCAGCAGTTCCGTGCGTTCGCCGGCGAATTTCTTGTCCTGTGGCGCGCCGCCGAGCGCAGCGTGGGAGTGGATGTGGTTGTCGCGGCCGATGCGCGTCGGGCCTTCGATCACGCAATGCGAGCCGATGCGGGTGCCGTCGCCGATTTCGACATCGGCACCGATGATCGTGAATGCGCCGACGCTGACGCCGGCACCCAGACGCGCGCCGGGATCGATGCTTGCGCTGGCGTGGATCATGCTCAGGCCTTGCCTTCGGCGCAGAGGATATCGGCGCTGGCGACTTCCTTGCCGTCAACGCGCGCGACGCATTCGTACATCGCCATGTTGCGGATCACGCGCTTGATGCGCACGTCGAGTTCGAGGCGATCGCCAGGCACGACCATCTTGGAGAAGCGCGCGTTGTCGACCTTGACCAGATAAAAAAGCTTGTCCTGCTTGCTGGCGCCATCACCGACCAGCGACAGCTGCGTCAGCAGGCCGCCGGCCTGGGCCAGCGCCTCGACCACCAGCACGCCCGGCATCACCGGATGGCCGGGGAAATGGCCTTGGAAGAACGGCTCGTTCACGCTGACGTTCTTGATCGCGAGGATGCGCTGGTTGGGCTCGAGCTCGAGCACGCGGTCGACCAGCAGGAAGGGGTAGCGATGCGGCAGCAGCGCCTGGATGCGGGTCACATCCACGGGCAGCGTGACGGTGGCGGAGGTCATTCTTTGTCCTTGGCCTGGAACGGGGCGCTGGGTTTGAGGTTGGCGATTTTACGCGCCAGCTCGTCGAGATGCTTGAAACGGGCGGCATTGCGCCGCCAGTCGCGGCTGGGCTGGATCGGCGTGCCCGAGGAATACTCGCCCGGCGTGACGATCGAATGCGTGACCAGGCTCATCGCGGTAACCATCACCCGGTCGCAGATCTCGATGTGGCCGACGATGCCGGCGCCGCCGCCGATCAGGCAGTAGCGGCCGATCCGCGCCGAGCCCGCGACTGCAACGCAGCCCGCCATCGCGGTATGCGCGCCGATGCGGACGTTGTGGCCGACCTGGATCTGGTTGTCGAGGCGCACGTCTTCTTCCAGCACGGTGTCATCGAGCGCGCCGCGGTCGATGCAGGTATTCGCGCCGATCTCGCAGTCATCGCCAATGACCACGCCGCCCAGCTGCGGCACCTTGATCCAGTGTCCGGCATCCATCGCCAGGCCGAAGCCGTCGGCACCGATCACCGCGCCGGGGTGGATGCGCACGCGCTTGCCCAGGCGCACCCGCGTGACCAGAGTGACGCGGGCGATGAGTTCGCTGTCGGCGCCGATGACGCAGTCATCGCCAATCACGCAGCCGGCACCGATGCTTGCGCCTGCTTCGATTCGCGTGCGTGCGCCGATGCTGACGAAAGGCCCGATGCTCGCCGCCGGCGAGATCACGGCGTTGGCGGCGATCACCGCGCTGACGTGGATGCCGGCTTCGGCAGTCGTGATGGGTTCGAACAACGCGGCGATCTTCGCGAACGCGACGTAGGGATCCTTCGCGATCAGACAGGGCATCGGGCAGTGCGCCGCATCGGCTTCCGCGACGACCACGGCGCTGGCGCGGCTGTCGGCCAGGTGCTTGCGATAAAGAGGATTCGCGAGAAAGGCGAGCTGGCCTTGCTGCGCGCCTTCGAGGGTCGCGACGGCACGGATCTCGGGATCCGCACCGCCGGAAAACCGCAGCGAGAAGCGCTCGGCGAGTTGCGAGAGGCGATAGGTCATATCCCCTCCCGCGGGCTGCAGTTACTGCTGGCCGAAGGTGAACTGCAGGTGCTCGATCTGATCGCCCGGCTCCTTGCGGATCGGCAGCGCATAGCTGATCGAGATCGGGCCCATCGGCGACTGCCACTGCAGTGCGACACCGCCGGTCACGCGGAATTTGCTCAGCGAGAATTTGTCGTTGTGGTCGAACACGTCACCGTAATCGACGAACGCCGACAGACGCGCGCCCGGGCTGTCGAACAGACGCGGGAAGTAGAACTCGAACGTGCCGGTCGCCTTCGTCGGGCCGCCCAGCGGTTGCGGCTGGCCGTAGTACTGGGTGAATGCAGTATCCAGCGGACCCAGCGTGTTGGCGGTGAAGCCACGCACCGAACCCGGGCCGCCGGCATAGAAGTTCTTGAAGAAGGGCAGGCCGGCGCTGCCGGTATGGCCATAGCTGTTGCCGTAGCCGAGGCTCACGCCGGTCTTGAGGATCAGATAGCGATTGAGCGGACGGTAGTTTTCAAAATCGTAAGCCAGGCGGTAATAAGTAAGGTCACTGCCCGGAAGCGCGACTTCGGCGGAAATGCTGTGCAAGGTGCCGCGGGTCGGGAACAGGAAGTTGTTGCGGGTATCGACCGTATAGCCGCCCTTGAGCGTCCAGGCGTTGACCACCCATTGACGGTTCGGACCCGGCACGAGCACCGGCGGAGTCAGCGGATCGCCGTCGGTATCGAAGTAGTAGCTCGTGAAGCGTGCGCGATCGCCGAGGGTGTCGACGAGGTATTGCGATACCGACAGCGGCGTGGTGCCGTCGGACGTGGTGATCTTGTTGCGGTAGATACCGATCGCCGTGCTGAAGCTGGTGTTCTCCGACAGCGGGATGCCGAACACGGCTTCACCGGAGGCATTGCCGGCGGAATAACGCGCGGTCGAACTGGTCGACTGGTCGTAATCGCTGTAGTTGACGTTGTAGCCGACGCTGACGCCGTCATCGGTGAAATACGGGTCGGTGTAGGAGAAGTTGAGGCTGGTCGAATAGCTGTTCTTCGACAGGCCGACGCCGAAGCGGTTGCCGGTGCCGAGGAAGTTGCTCTGCTGCAGCGAAACGCTGGTGACGATGCCGCCCAACTGCGAGTAGCCGACGCCGAAAACGAAGCTGCCGGCGTTGCGTTCCTTGACCGTGATGACCACGTCGACCTGGTCTTTCTTGCCCGCGACATCCGGAGTTTCGATATCGACGGTTTCGAAGAAGCCCAGGCGTTGCAGGCGCACCTTCGAGCGGTCGATCGCCGCCTGCGAATACCAGGTCGCCTCGAACTGGCGCATTTCGCGGCGCAGCACTTCGTCAGCGGTCTGGACGTTGCCCTTGAACAGGATGCGGCGCACCTTGACGCGCGGGCCCGGGTCGATCACGAAATTGATCGCAACGGTGTGGTCGGCGCGGTTGACGTCGGGAACCGGATTCACCTGCGCGTGCGCATAGCCGATGTTGGCCAGGATGGTGGATATCGAGTCCGACGTCAGCTCGAGCAGGGCGCGGGAGAAGTTCTGCCCCGGGCGCACCACGAGCATCTTCTGCACCTGCTCGAGCGGCAGGATGGTATCGCCGGAAACCTTGACCTCGGAGATCTTGTAGATCTCGCCTTCGGTCACGTTGGCGGTGATGTACATGTCCTGCTTGCTCGGACTGATCGCGATCTGCGTGGACTCGACGTTGAAATCGACGTAGCCGCGATCGAGATAGAAGTTCGAGAGTTTTTCCAGGTCGCCGGAAAGTTTTTCGCGCGAGTACTGGTCGTCCTTGCGATAGAACGACAGCCAGTTGCTGGTGCCCGACTCCCAATCGCCGCGAATGGCCGAGTCGGGGTAGGCGCTGTTGCCGACGATGTTGATGTCGCGGATCTTGGCCGGCTTGCCTTCGACGATCTTGATGTCGAGGTCGATGCGGTTGCGGTCGAGCTCGGTCACCGCCGGCGAGATGGTGACGCTGTACTTGCCGCGGTTGTTGTACTGGCGGGTCAGTTCCTGGGTGACGCGATCGAGGTTGAGCGGGTTGTAGGTCTCGCCCTCGCTCAGGCCGATGCCCTTGAGGCCCTTGGTCAGCTCATCGGTCTTGAGCTCCTTGTTGCCCTCGATCTTGATGCTGTTGATCGCCGGCCGCTCGACCACCGTGACCACCAGGATGTCGCCTTGGCGCTCAAGCCGTACATCGCTGAAGAAACCGGTGCGGAACAGCGCACGGATCGCCTCGTTGGAGCGGTTGCGGTCGATGACATCGCCTTTTTCCACCGGCAGGTAGGTGAACACCGTGCCCGAGGAGATGCGTTGCAGGCCGTCGACACGGATGTCCGAAACCGTGAAGGCCTCGAAATTCTGAGCTAAGGCCGGACCCGAGAGGGCGACGGCGAGGGCGAGACTCAAGAGGCGGCGGCGTGCGGTGGGGCGCGTCATCATCAATCCAGATTGGTGGCGCAGGCGCGCCGAGAAGGTCAGAAAATTCGGAGTAGATCGTTGAAGTTGGCCAGGATGATCAATCCGGCCAGAACCGCCAGACCGGCGAACTGGCCCGTAATCATGACGCTTTCACTGACCGGGCGGCCCGAAACAAGTTCGATAAGGTAATACAGCAGGTGCCCCCCATCCAAGACCGGGATGGGTAGAAGGTTGATGATGCACAGGGTCAGCGACAGGCTGGCCATGAAGAAAATCAGCGGAGCGAGGCCACTGTCGGCCTCGGCATGGGCCGCCTGGGCGATGCCTATGGCCCCGGAAAGGTTCCTGGTTGAGGCCCTGCCGGTGATCAGGCGACCCAGGAAACCGAAGGTTTCCCGCGTCTGCTTGCCGGTTTGCGCGATCGCCTTGGCCAGCGCCGGGATCGGCCCGTAGTGCTGGACGACCAGGTCGAATTGCGCGCCTATACCCAACTGCCAGACCGCCTTCCCCTGGCTGTTGCCCAGTCGGGGGGCGATCACCGCCTGGGAAACCGTTTGCCCGCGGCGGTAGACCAAGCGCACTGGCTGGCCCTGTGGCGAAGCCTTTTGCAGCATCGGGCCGATCGCGCTGAAGCCGCTGATCGGGCGGTCGTTGAGGGTGATCAGTTCGTCGCCCGGTTGCAGGATGCCGCGGGCGGCGGCGCCATCGGCAACCAGGCCGACGATCGCCCGGTCCTGGGTCACCAGCGGGATCAGGCCCATCGCGACCAGCATATTGGTCTGGTCGAAGTCTTTCGGCAGCCGGTCGAGCGGCAGTTGCCGGCTCTGCTCGTTGCCGGCCGCGTCGCGGACCCTCAGGGTGATCGGTTCGCGATCGATGGCAGCCAGCCCCAGCGGCATGCTCGCCTCGCTCCAGTTTTCCGTCACCTGGTCGCCGACCTGCAGGATGCGATCGCCATCGCGCAGTCCGGCCTCTTGCGCCAGTCCGGTGGTCTTCCCGATCACGGGCGCCAGATCCGGAAGGCCGATCATGTAGGCGCCCCACATCAGCGCGACGCACATCAGCAGGTTGGCGGCCGGTCCGGCCAACACGATCGCGATGCGCTTGAGCACGGGCTGACGATTGAAGGCGGCATGACGTTCCGCGGCCGGCACCTCGTCCTCGCGCTCGTCGAGCATTTTCACGTAGCCGCCGAGCGGGATCATCGCGATCTGGTATTGCGTGCCGTCCTTGGCGACGCGTGACCACAGCGCGCGACCGAAGCCGACGGAAAAGCGCAGCACCTTGACGCCGCAGCGCCGCGCTACCCAGTAGTGACCGAATTCGTGGAAGGTGACCAGGACGCCAAGCGTCACGATGAACCACCACAGGCCGCCGAAGAAACCGTTCATTGCCTGACCATCCTGCCCAACAGTTCCGTGGCTTGGCGGCGTGCCTGGCCATCACAGGCGATTAGGACAGCCAGATCGTCGGCGGGTTCCGGGCTCATCGCTGCGAGTGTGGACTCGATCAGCGCGGAAATCCCGAGGAAGGGCAGTTGGCCGGCGAGAAACGCCGCGACGGCGACTTCATTGGCGGCATTGAGAATCGCCGGCGCAGTGCCGCCAGTGCGCAGTGCTTCATAGGCGAGGGCGAGGCAGGGAAAGGCCTGCAGGTCGGGCGCGGCGAAATCGAAACGCGCCAGCGCGGTCAGATCCAGCGGCGCGACGCCGGAATCGATGCGCTCGGGCCAGGCCAGGCCGTAGGCAAGCGCAGTGCGCATGTCGGGGTTGCCCAGCTGCGCGAGCACCGAGCCGTCGACGTAATCGACCAGCGAATGGATCACGCTTTGCGGATGCACGACCACTTCAATGCATTCCGGCGCGAGGCCGAACAAATGGTGCGCCTCGATCACCTCGAGGCCCTTGTTCATCAGTGTCGCGGAATCGACTGAAATCTTGCGGCCCATCACCCAGTTCGGATGCGCGCAGGCCTGGTCGGGGGTGATGTCGGCCAGCGACGCGCGCGAGCGGCCGCGGAACGGGCCGCCCGACGCCGTCAGCAGCAGTCGCCGTACGCCGCCACGGCTGCCGTCGGCGGGCAGGCATTGGTAAATCGCGTTGTGTTCGCTGTCGATCGGCAGGATGCGCGCGCCGTGCTCGGCGGCGGTGCGCATCAGCACCGCGCCGGCAAGCACCACCGATTCCTTGTTGGCCAACAGGAGGCGTTTGCCGGCGCGCGCCGCCGCCAGTGTCGACGACACACCGGCGGCGCCGACGATCGCGGCGAGCACGGTATCGCTGCGCTCATCGCCGGCGATTTCATCGAGCGCGTCGGCACCCGCGAGTGCGCGCGTGGCCAGCCCGCGTGCGGCGAGGCCATCGCGCAGCGCGCCGTATTTTTCTTCATCGGCGACGACCGCTGTTTCCGGGCGGAAACGCGCGCAAAGCTCGAGCAATTCATCGACGCGCGAATGCGCCGACAGCGCCGCGACTTCGAAACGTTCCGGATGCCGCGCGATCACGTCCAGCGCCGAGCTGCCGATCGAGCCGGTCGCGCCCAGCAGAGCGATGCGGCGCTTGTCGATGGTCAATGACCCAGCCACAGCATCTTGCCGACCACGAACACCGGCAGGGCGGCGAGCAGGCTGTCGACGCGGTCGAGCAGGCCGCCGTGGCCGGGAATCAGGTTGCTCGAATCCTTGATGCCGGCGTGACGCTTGAGCAGGCTTTCGAAAAGATCGCCGGCGACCGAGATCAGCGCGGTCACCACGGTCAGCAACACCAGGCCGGGCGCCGAGGACCAGGGCAGGCCGAACAACGGCGTCACGGCCAGCGCCAAGAGGATGGCGCTGATCAAACCGCCGATCAGGCCTTCCCAGCTTTTTCCGGGGCTGATGCGCGGCGCGAGCTTGCGTTTGCCGAAGCGCACGCCGACGAAATAGGCGCCGGAATCGGCCGCCCAGGCGATCGAGATCGCGAACAGCGCCCAGCCCGGGCCATAAGGTTGTGACGCGTGCAGCCAGCAGATCGCGGCCCACGCCGGGATCACGCTGAAGCTGCCGGCCAGCAGTTTGATCACGCGCGCCATTGCGGTATCGGCAGCGGCGAAATCGAAACGCGCCAGCCACAGCAGCGCGAACAGCCACCAGATCGCGCCGACCAGGCTGGCCAGTTTCAGCGTGAACAAACCGCCATGGCCGCTTCCCCAGACCAATGCCGCCATCAGCAACGCATTCGCCGCGAGATAACTCACTCGCGAAAGCCGCTCCCGAACCCCGGCGAGCAGCGTCCACTCCCACAAGCCCAGCATCAGCAACGCCGCGAGCAGCCCGGCAAGATACGGCGTGGGTAAAAAGAGCACAGCGGCGATGGCGACAGGTGCCATCACGGCCGCGGCGATGACGCGGGTGCGACGGCTCATGCACTGTCTCCGGGACGTACTTGCGCGCTGGTCAGGCCGAAACGGCGTTCGCGGCTGACGAAATCGTCGACCGCCTGACGCAGGGTGGTTTCATCGAGGTCCGGCCACAGGGTTTCGGTGAACCACAATTCGGTATAGGCCAACTGCCAGAGCAGGAAATTGCTGATGCGCAGATCGCCGCCAGTGCGGATGAACAGGTCCGGCTCGGGTTGTCCAGCCAGCGACAGGCGTGCGGCAAGCGCGGCTTCGTCGATCTGTGCCGGCAGCAGGCGGCCGGCGGCGACATCCTCGGCGAGCGCGCGCGCTGCACTGACGATATCCGCACGCCCACCGTAGCCGGCGGCGATGTTCAGCGTCAGCGCGCGGTTGTTCGCGGTCAGCGCTTCCGCGGCGAGCATTTTCTGCTGGATGATCGGAGAAAAATCGCCGCGTTCGCCGATGAAGACGAGGCGGGCGCCGCGCCGGTGCAACTCCTCGACTTCGTGATCGAGCATGCGCAGGAACAGCTTCATCAGCGCGCCGACTTCCGGCGCCGGGCGTTGCCAGTTTTCGCTGGAGAAGGCGAACAGCGTCAGTGCCTCGATGCCTTCTTTGAGGCAGAACTCCAGGCAGACCTGCACGGCGCGTGCGCCGGCGCGATGGCCGAGCGTGCGCGGACGGTTGCGGCGCTCGGCCCAGCGGCCGTTGCCGTCCATTATGACGGCGAGATGGCGCGGCTTGCGTGCGGAAATATTCATGCGGCGACCAGGCTCAGACCGCCAGCAATTCCTGCTCCTTGGTCTTCACCGCGTCGTCGGTGTCCTTGACGAACTTGTCGGTGAGCTTCTGGATGTCTTCTTCGCCGCGACGAGTTTCGTCCTCGGTCGCCTTCTTGTCCTTGAGCAATTCCTTGATGTGCTGGATGGCATCGCGGCGGACATTGCGGATGGCGATCTTGGCGTTCTCGGCCTCGGCGTGCACGTGCTTGATCAGGTCCTTGCGGCGCTCTTCGGTGAGCGGCGGCAGATTGATGCGGATTACCTGGCCGGACGTGTTCGGGGTCAGGCCCAGGTCGGAGACCAGGATGGCTTTCTCGACCGCCGCCACCATCGGCTTTTCCCAGGGTGTGATCGTCAGCGTGCGCGCGTCGGTGACCGACACCGTCGCGACCTGCGACAGCGGCATGTCGGAACCGTAATAGTTTACCTTCAGGTGGTCGACGATGGCGGTGGTGGCGCGACCGGTGCGCAGTTTGCTCATGTCGTTCTTGAAGGTATCCACGCACTTGATCATGCGGGTCTGGGTGTCTTTCTTGATGTCGTTGATCATCGCGGGCTCCGCGCAAATTCTTGTCGTGGTTCGATTATAGGGGGCGGCCGCGGCTCAGGCCTTGGCGTGGACCAATGTGCCCAGCGGCTCGCCGCGCAGGATCCGCATCAGCGCGCCGGGCTGCATCATGTCGTAGATGCGCAGCGGGATGGAGTTGTCGCGGCACAGCGCGAACGCCGAGGTGTCCATCACCTGCAGGTTGCGCTGGATCACGTCGTCGTAGCTGAGTTCGTCGTAACGCTTGGCGTTCGGGAATTTTTTCGGGTCGGCATCGTAGATGCCATCGACCTTGGTTGCCTTGAGCAGCAGTTCGGCGCCGATCTCGGTGGCGCGCAGCGCGGCGGCGGAATCGGTGGTGAAGAACGGGTTGCCGGTGCCGGCGGCGAAGATCGCGATGCGGCCTTTTTCCAGATGGCGGACGGCGCGGCGGCGGATGTAGTCCTCGCAGACTTCGTTGATCTTGATCGCGCTCATCACCCGCGCGTACGTGCCCTGTTTCTCGATCGCATCGGCCATCGCCAGCGCGTTGATCACCGTTGCGAGCATGCCCATGTGGTCGCCGGTGACCCGGTCCATGCCGCTTTCGGCGAGGCCAGCGCCGCGGAAGATGTTGCCGCCGCCGATCACCAGGCCGATCTGCGCGCCGGCTTTCTGCGCCTCGATGATGTCCTTGGCCATGCCGCGGATCACCACCGGGTCGATGCCGTAGTCCTCGCGTCCCATCAGGGCTTCGCCGGAAAGCTTGAGCAGGACGCGGCGGTATTTCAGGGGCGTGTCGGTCATGGCGGCTCCGGCGTGGGCAAACAGCGGGAGTTTAGCCGATCGGGCGCCCCGGCAGGCAGGCGTCTGCCGCCGTATCGCAGCGACAGTGGATCTACAGCAGGAACCCCGCCACCACTTTCCGCGCTTCGGTCGCCAGCACATTGAAGGTGCGTGCGGCGGCGGCGTTGTCCATGACTTCGATGCCGATGCCGCGGGTGAGGCAGGCGGCCATCACCGCTGGCGTCGGGAAAACCAGACTCGCGCCACTGCCGAGCAGCACCACGGTCGGATTGAGCGCCAGCAGGGGCTCGATGTCTTCGGGCGACAACTCGGAGATCGCACGCGGCCGCCAGTCTTCGATCAGGGTGTTGGGCGCAAGGATGAAACTGCGCGCGAGGCGACGATCGTTGACGAGTACGCCTTCAGCGCTGACGCCGCGCAGGGAATACCGGAAGTCCGGATTTTCCAGGGTCAGCTGCATCGCTGCTCAGGCCTTGGGCAGGATGACCAGCGGCTTGTTCTTGCTGCGGCGATAAAGCACGGCGGTGTGGCCGATGCGGTTGACCAGTGCGGCGCCGGACTGTTCGCAGATGTCGGCGATCCAGGCATCGCGGGTCTCGCGATCTTCCGCCGGCACCTTGGCCTTGATCAATTCGTGCTGCTCCAGTGCGAGGTCGAGCTCGGCGATCAGCGCCGGCGTCACGCCTTTCGCGCCCAGCAAGATGACCGGCTTGAGGTCGTGTGCGAGGCCGCGCAGATAGCGCTTCTGGGCGTTGGTGAGAGCGGTGGACATGACGTTTGGACCGGGTATCAGCGGGCCGAAAGGGTATCATGGCCCCCCATTCCGCCGGTTCCCTTTCGTCCATGGCCGCCCGCAGCAAGAGTAGCCAACGCTGGCTCAAGGAACACTTCGCCGATCCCTTCGTGAAAAAGGCGCAGGCCGAGGGCATGCGCTCCCGGGCCGCGTACAAGCTCGAGGAACTGATCGAGCGCGCGCGCCTGCTCAAGCCCGGCATGACCGTGGTCGATCTCGGTGCCGCGCCTGGCGGCTGGTCGCAGGTGGTGCGGCGTGACCTTGGCGATCGTGGCCGCGTGGTCGCGATGGACATCCTCGACATGCCATCGATCGCCGGCGTCGAATTCATTCACGGCGATTTCAGAGAACCGGAAGCACTGTCCCAGCTGGAAGCCTTGCTGGGGAGCGCGCCGGTCGACCTTGTCCTTTCCGACATGGCCCCCAATATGTCCGGGGTGGATACCGTGGACCAGGCCCGGGCGATGTACCTGTCCGAACTGGCCCGCGATTTCGCCGATGCCCACCTCAAGGCGGGCGGCAGTTTCCTGATCAAGTTGTTCCAGGGCGAAGGTTTCGACGCCTACATACTCGATCTGAGGCGCCGCTACACCAAGCTGGTCATCCGCAAGCCGGCGGCCTCGCGTCGCCGCTCGAACGAAGTTTATGCGTTGGCCACCGGCAAGCGCTGAGAAAGGAAGGAAACGATGAACGACCTGGTCAAGAATCTTCTGGTGACGCTGGCCGTAGTGCTGGTGCTCATGACCGCGTTCCGCGCGTTCTCGCCGCCGTTTTCTGCGGATTCGAGCGAGACCACGTATTCGGCCTTCCTCAGCCAGGTCACCTCCGACAACATCAAGAAAGTCGAATTCAACGAAGCCGCCCCCGGCGGCGTGACCGCACTCAATTTCGAGACCAAGGACGGCAAGAAGGGCGTGTCCTTTGGCCCCTACGACCGCGACCTGGTCAACGTGCTGGTCAACCACAAGGTCGAGATCGTCCAGGACAAGCCCGACACCTCTCCGTCGGTGTGGCAGATCCTGTTCACCTTCATGCCTTACGTGCTGCTGATTGGTTTCGGCTTCTTCATCTTCCGGCAGATGCAGCAGGGCGGCAGCAAGGGTGCGATGACCTTCGGCAAATCCCGCGCCAAGTTGCAGGGCGAGAACGAGGTCAAGGTCACCTTCGCCGATGTCGCCGGCTGCGATGAAGCCAAGGAGGAGGTCGGCGAGCTCGTCGAATTCCTGCGCGACCCCGGCAAGTTCCAGAAGCTCGGCGGCCGCATTCCGCGCGGCGTGCTGATGGTCGGCTCGCCCGGTACCGGCAAGACCCTGCTCGCACGCGCCATCGCTGGCGAAGCACGCGTGCCGTTCTTCTCGATCTCGGGTTCGGATTTTGTCGAGATGTTTGTCGGCGTCGGCGCCAGCCGTGTCCGCGACATGTTCGAGCAGGCCAAGAAGCACGCACCCTGCATCATCTTCATCGACGAAATCGACGCGGTCGGCCGTCATCGCGGCGCCGGTCTCGGCGGTGGTCACGACGAACGCGAACAGACGCTCAACCAGTTGCTGGTCGAGATGGATGGTTTCGAAGGCGGCGAAGGCGTGATCATCATCGCTGCGACCAATCGTCCCGATGTGCTCGACCCCGCGCTGTTGCGTCCGGGCCGTTTCGACCGCCAGGTCGTGGTCAATCTTCCTGACGTGAAAGGCCGCGAACAAATTCTTCGCGTGCACATGCGCAAGGTGCCGCTGGACAAGGACGTGGAGCCGATGACCATCGCCCGCGGTACGCCTGGTTTCAGCGGTGCGGATCTGGCCAATCTCGTCAACGAGGCGGCGTTGTTCGCCGCACGCGAGAACGCCAAGGATGTGCGCATGGAGCACTTCGACAAGGCACGCGACAAGATCATGATGGGCGCCGAGCGTCGTTCGATGGCGATGAGCGAGGACGAAAAACGCAACACCGCCTATCACGAAGCCGGTCACGCCATCGTCGGCCGTATCGTTCCCGACCACGATCCGGTCTACAAGGTCACGATCATTCCGCGCGGCCGCGCGCTCGGCGTCACCATGTACCTGCCTGAGGGCGATCGCTACAGCTACAACAAGGAAAACATCGAGAGCCGGCTGTGCTCGCTCTACGGCGGCCGCGTTGCCGAGGAGCTGATCTTCGGCGCCGACAAGGTCACCACCGGCGCTTCCAACGACATCGAGCGCGCTACCAAGATGGCACGCAACATGGTCACCAAATGGGGCCTGTCCGACGAGATGGGGCCGATCGCCTACAGCGACGAGGAAGACGAAGTATTCCTGGGCCGTTCGGTGACGCAGACCAAGAACGTCTCCGACGACACCGCGCGCAAGATCGATGAAGTGGTGCGTGCGATCCTCAATCGCGCCTACACCCGCACCACGGAAATCCTGCGCGACAACCTCGACAAGCTGCACATCATGGCCGAGGCGCTGCTCGCCTACGAAACCATCGATGCCACGCAGATCGACGCGATCATGGAAGGCCGTCGCCCGGGTCCGCCCGCCGACTGGGCCAAGTCCGGTCGCACGTCGAAGGACGACATCGGCCCTGCCGCCGGCACCCTGGGTGGTCCTGCGCCGCAGGTCTGATCGGCTTGCCGGGAAGAAACGGAAAGGCCAGAGTCCGCTCTGGCCTTTTTCATTGGATGGCAGCGACATGTTCGACACCACGCCCAGCCTCGATTGCGCCGGCCGCAAGCTGCGCCTCGATCATCCGCGCCTCATGGCTATCGTCAACGTCACGCCGGATTCGTTTTCCGACGGCGGCGCGCACGCAATCGTCGATGCCGCCGTCGCGCATGCGCTGAAGCTGGCGGAAGAGGGCGCGGACATCCTCGACATCGGCGGCGAATCGACGCGGCCGGGCGCGCAGGAAATTTCCATCGACGAGGAATTGCAGCGGGTGATCCCGGTGATCGAACGTCTCGCGAAACAGACGACACTGCCGATCTCCATCGACACCTCGAAACCGGAAGTGATGCGCGCGGCAGTGACTGCCGGCGCCGGCATGATCAACGACGTCCGCGCGCTGCGTCGTGATGGCGCGCTCGATGTCGTCGCTGCGCTCGCCGTGCCGGTTTGCCTGATGCACATGCAGGGCGAGCCCGGAGACATGCAGGATGCGCCGCAGTACGACGACGTCGTTGCGCAGGTGCACGGCTTCCTCGCACAGCGCCTGTTCGCCTGCGAAATGGCCGGCATCGCGAAAAAGAATCTCGTGATCGATCCGGGTTTCGGTTTCGGCAAGGATCTCGAGCACAACTTGCAACTGCTCGCACATCTGCGCCGCTTCACCGAACTGGGTGTGCCGGTGCTCGCCGGCTTGTCGCGCAAGGGCATGATCGGGAAGCTCACCGGCCGCGAGTTGCCCGAGCGCATGGTCGGCTCCGTCGCGGCGGCGCTGATTGCTGCGCAGAACGGCGCAATGATCCTGCGCGTGCATGACGTCGCCGCGACCCGCGATGCGCTCGCGGTCTGGCAGGCGGTGGCGGCGCTGCCGGCGGCGGCGATGAAGTCGTCGAAGCCGACGCAACCGAAATGGCCCGATGAGGACTGAGGTCGGAGTTGCCCGCCGGCACCTCCGCGATCGCGACGATTCCCGCCATCGGGCACACCGGGGACGATGCCTGCATTAAGCTTCGGCATCGCTCCGGGGAGATCGCCGCACCATGAACCTGTCGCCGCTGCACATCACCTTCGCTATCTACATCCTTGGCATGGTCGGGATTGGTTTTGCCGCCTGGTACAACACGCGCAGCTTCGACGATTACATTCTCGGCGGTCGCTCGCTGGGCAGTTTTGTCACGGCGATGTCGGCCGGCGCGTCGGACATGAGTGGCTGGTTGCTGCTGGGTTTGCCGGGCGCGCTATACGCCGCGGGCCTGTCGGAAACCTGGATCGCCATCGGCCTGGTGATCGGCGCCTGGTGCAACTGGCGCTATGTCGCGGCGCCGCTGCGGCTGTACACCGAGCGCTGCAACAACGCGCTGACGCTGCCCGATTACTTCACGCATCGTTTCGATGATCGCAGTCGCCTGCTGCGGGTGATTTCCGCGTTGGTGATCCTGGTGTTCTTCGCCGTCTATTGCGCTTCAGGCATCGTCGCCGGCGCGCGCCTGTTCGAGAGCGTATTCGATGTTCCGTACGCGCAGGCGCTGTGGTGGGGCGCGGCGGCGACGATCCTGTACACGCTGGTTGGCGGATTTCTTGCGGTGAGCTGGACCGATACGGTGCAGGCGAGCCTGATGATTTTCGCGCTGGTGCTGACGCCGCTGGTGGTGATCAAGGTCAGCGGCGGCTTCGATCACAGCCTGGTGCTGATTGCGCAGGTCGATCCGCAGCGCCTGCACTGGATCGGCGCCGGTGGTTGGCTGGCGGTGATTTCCTCGATGGGTTGGGGCCTGGGCTACTTCGGCCAGCCGCATATCCTCGCGCGCTTCATGGCGGCGGAATCGCCGCGCACGATTCCGGCGGCGCGACGCATCGGCATGACCTGGATGGTGCTGTGCCTGGCTGGCGCGATCGCGGTGGGTTTTTTCGGCATCGCGTATTTTTCCGCGCACGGCGATCAGCAGGCGCGGATGGCCGGCAATCCCGAGCGCGTGTTCATCGCGCTGGCGACGCTGCTGTTCAATCCATGGATCGCCGGCATCCTGCTTTCGGCGATTCTCGCGGCGATCATGAGCACGCTGAGCTGTCAGCTGCTGGTGTGTTCGAGTGCGCTCACCGAGGATTTCTACAAGGGCTTCCTGCGCCCCAGTGCTGGTCAGCGCGAACTGGTCTGGATCGGTCGCCTCGCGGTATTGCTCATTGCCGTATTGGCGATCTGGATGGCGGAAAACCCCGACAGTCGCGTGCTTGGCCTGGTGAGTTATGCCTGGGCCGGTTTCGGTGCGGCGTTCGGGCCGGTCGTGCTGTTTTCGCTGCTTTGGAAACGCATCACCCGCAACGGCGCGTTGGCCGGCATCGTGGTTGGCGCGGTCACGGTGATCGTCTGGAAACAACTCGATACCGGTCTGTACGAAATGATTCCGGGCGTGCTGCTGGCGAGCGCGGCCATCGTTGTGGCCAGCCTGTTCGATGCGCCGCCGTCGCCGCAGACGCAAGCGATTTTCGACGCGGTCCACGACGACCTGCGCAACGCGCACTGATCGATGCACGACCAACGTCCGCTCGCGATCGCCTTGATGGGGCCGACGGCCTCGGGGAAAACCGCGTTGGCGGTGGATTGGGCGCAGCGCCTGGGCAGCGAAGTGATCAGTGTCGATTCGGCACTGGTCTATCGCGGCCTGGATATCGGCGCGGCCAAACCGAATGCCGATGAACTGGCGCTGGCGCCGCATCATCTGATCGACATCCGCGCGCCGCATGAAATTTATTCCGCGGCCGATTTCGCCGCCGACGCGCTGACGGCGATGCAGAAACTCGCCGCGCAGGATCGTGTGCCCTTGCTGGTCGGCGGCACCGGCCTGTATTTCCGCGCGCTGCTCGAAGGCCTGTCGGCGATGCCCGAGGCCGACGCCGATGTGCGTGCGCAGATCGAACGCGAAGCCGGCGAGCGCGGCTGGCTGGCGCTGCACGCGGAACTTGCGCAAGTCGACGCTGCCGCAGCGCTTCGCATTCACGCCAACGATCCGCAGCGCATCACCCGCGCGCTTGAAGTCCATCGGCTCAGCGGCGTGCCGATCAGTCACTGGCAGCAGGCGTCGCAGCGCCGGCCGTTTCCGTTCCGTGTGCTCAAGCTCGTGCTCGCACCGGAAGATCGAACGGTGCTGCACGAGCGCATCGCGCGCCGTTTCGACGCGATGCTCGCAGCCGGTTTTCTCGATGAAGTTCGCGCGCTCAGGGGCGATCCGCGGCTGCATCCGGATCTGCCGGCGATCCGCGCCGTCGGGTATCGGCAGGCCTGGTCGCACCTGGCCGGTGAGATCGATGCCGCGACCTTCCGCGAACAGGCTGTCGCCGCAACCCGGCAACTCGCCAAGCGGCAGCTGACCTGGCTGCGCGGCGAGCACGATGCCCGCTGGTTCGATCCGTCGACGCAGCGCGCCGGACTCGAGCGCGCGCTTGTGCAATTCGTCACTCGCCGCTAGCCACGCGGCCGTGTAGAGTGGCCGGGCAAGTTTGGCGGCCCGGACCCTTGGCCGCATATCGCACCCACCTGGCGCGCAATAAAAACAAGAACGGAGTCCTTATGTCGAAAGGTCAATCCCTGCAAGATCCCTTCCTCAATGCCCTGCGCCGCGAGCGCGTGCCGGTCGCCATCTATCTGGTCAACGGCATCAAGCTGCAGGGCACGATCGAGAGTTTCGACCAGTTCGTGGTCCTGCTGCGCAACACGGTCAGCCAGATGGTCTACAAGCACGCCATTTCCACCGTCGTGCCGGCGCGCAACGTCCGCGTCGGTCCCGGCGGCGGCACCGTGGCATCGGCCGGCGGCGATGACGATTCCAGCGACCCGAGTGACGAGTAATCATTGACCGTCACCGAGCGCACCCGCGAGGGTGAGAAAGCGCTGCTGATCCAGCCGTATCCGGTGGGTGCGCAGGATCCGGCACTCATCGAGGAATTCACCGAACTGGCACGCTCGGCTGGCGCGGTCGTGGTCGCGACCATCACTGCGCGCATCGAGCGGCCCAATTCCTCGACCTACATCGGCAGCGGCAAGGTCGAGGAAGTGCTGGCTGCCTGTGACGCCGTCGATGCCGACGTCGTGCTGTTCAACCACACGCTGAGTCCAGGCCAGGAACGTAATCTCGCCAAGGCGCTCGGCCGCCGCGTGGTTGACCGCACTGGCTTGATCCTCGACATCTTCGCGCAGCGCGCGGCCTCGCATGAGGGCAAGCTGCAGGTCGAACTCGCGCAGCTCAAACATCTTTCCGCGCGCCTGATCCAGGGCTCGGCGGCACGTCTGGACAGCCAGCGCGGCGGTTCCATCGGTCTGCGTGGCCCTGGCGAAACGCATCTGGAAACCGATCGTCGGCTGCTGCAGAAGCGTCGCGACCAACTCGAAGCGCGTCTCGACAAGGTCGAAGTGCAGCGCGTGCAGATGCGTCGCGCACGCGTGCGCAACGCGATTCCGCGCGTCGCTCTGGTCGGTTACACCAACGCCGGCAAGTCCACGCTGTTCAATGCGCTGACCGGTTCCGAGGTTTACGCGGCGGACAAATTGTTCGCCACGCTCGACCCGACCGTGCGACGCATGGAAGGCCCGGGTTCGTCGCTGGTGTTGTCGGATACGGTGGGCTTCGTGCGCGACCTGCCGCACGAACTGGTCGCGGCGTTCCGCTCGACGCTGTCGGAAGCGCGCGAAGCGGATCTGTTGTTGCACGTGGTCGACGCCGCCGACGAGTTGCGCGACGAGCGCATCCGCCAGGTCGACGAGGTGCTGGAAGAAATCGGCGCTGGCGAGATTCCGCAGATCCTCGTTTACAACAAGATCGACCGCATCGAAGACAGTCAGCCGCGACACGATCCGCTGGCTACCGGTCGCGAACGCGTCTGGTTGTCGGCACGCAGCGGCGCCGGTCTCGATTTGTTGAAGGCCGCATTGAAGGCGCGCTTCAGCGATCGCCGCCTGCTGGCCGAGTTGCGTCTGAGTGCGGATCAGGGGCGGCTGCGTTCACGCCTGCATGCCTTGGGTGCGATCACCGACGAGAGCATGGACGAGCATGGCTGGCTGCTGCAGATCGACATGCCCCTGGCCACGGCCGAGCGCCTGGCCACGGAAGCGGGCGGACATCTGCTTGCCCCCTTGCTTGTGACCCCCATCGCCCCTACCTACAATCTGGACAACGACTAACGCGAGCGCGCCGCGCGCCTCGCCTCGGAGCAAGCATGGCCTGGAATCAGCCCGGTAAGGGCAACCAAGACCCCTGGCGCGGTAAAGGCTCGGGCAACGACATGGACGCCATTTTCGCCCGCATCCGGGATTTTTTCGGTGGCGGCGGTTCCGGTGGCGGCGTGCTGGTCTGGCTTGTTCCGCTGCTGATGCTGCTGGTGCTGTTCAACAGCTTCAAGCTGATCGACGAGCGCCAGCGCGGTGTGGTGCTGCGCTTCGGCGCTTTCAACCGCGTGATGACGCCGGGCGCGAACTTCAAATGGCCGTGGCCGATCGAGACCGCCGAGATCATCGATGCGACCAAGATCGAAACCCTGGAAGACACCGTGCGCGTGTTGACCAAGGACGAGAACATCGTCGACATCAAGCTCAACGCGCAATACCAGGTCCGCGATCCACGCCTGTTCCTGTACGGCTTTCGCGATGACGAGGTACTCAACGGCGAGCGCCGGCAGGGCAGCGAAACCCTGCGCAATGCCGCCGAAAGCGCGGTGCGCGAAGCGGTCGGCAACAACACCATGGACACGGTGCTGTTTGAGCGTGACCAGTTGATCGTCAGCGCGCGCCAGCATCTGCAGGATTCGCTGGACCGCTACAAGACCGGCCTGAAAGTCACGCAGTTCAACCTGCAGGACGCGCGTCCGCCGGAAGAGGTCAAGCCGGCCTTCGACAAGGCGATCAGCGCCCGCGAAAACAAGAACAGCATCATCAACGAATCGCGCGCCTACGCCAGCAAGATCGTGCCCGAAGCATTGGGTGCAGCTGCGCGCATCAAGGCCGAATCGGAAGGCTATCGCGCCGCCACCATCGCCAAGGCCGAAGGCGATGCCAGTCGCTTCCAGCAGTTGGTTGCGCAATACCGCAAGGCGCCGGAAGTCACGCGCAAGCGCCTGTACCTGGAAACCATGCAGGCAGTGCTGGCGAGCAATACGAAGGTGCTGGCCGGACGCGACAACAACATTCTCTACCTGCCGATCAATGCCGCCGGAGGCGCCAGCAGCGCGCCGCCGGTGACCAAGTTGCCCGCGGTAAAAGCCGTCAGCGCCGATCCCGGCGCCGACAACGCCGGCGATGTCCGCCCCGAACGCCCGACCGGCCGCGAAGGGAGCCGCTGACATGCGCCATCTCACTGGCATCCTGATTGCTTCCCTCGTCGTCGTGATTCTGGCGATGAGTTCGGTGTTCATCGTTTCCGAAGAGCAGACCGCGATCGTGCTCAACCTCGGCAAGATCGTGCGCAGCGATCTCCAGCCCGGCCTGCATTTCAAGTGGCCGCTGGTCGAGGAAGTACGCAAGTTCGATCGCCGCATCCTCTCGCTCGACGATGCGCCCGAGCGTTACCTGACGGCGGAGAAGAAAGACGTCGAAGTCGACTTCTTCATCAAGTGGAAGATCGTCAACGTCACCACCTTCTATCGCGCCGCCAATGGCGGATCGGAAGAAGCGGCGACGCAGCGCCTGACGCCGATCGTCAAGAACGCCCTGCGCAACGAGATCAACCAGCTCGCGCTGCAGGCCGTGGTGTCTAGCGGCCGTACCGACCTCACCAACCGCCTGCTGAAAAACGTCAATATCGGTGCCGCGACCCTGGGCATCGAGGTGCTGGATGTGCGCATCAAGCGCATCAACCTGCCGCAGGACAGCCAGATCCTCGACTCGGTCTACGACCGCATGCGCACCGAGCGCCAGCAGGTCGCCAACCAGTTGCTGGCGGAAGGTTCGCAGACCGCCGAAGGCATCCGCGCCGAAGCCGAGCGCCAGCGCGTGGTGATCCTTGCCGACGCCGAGCGCGATGCGCAGAACCTGCGCGGCGAAGGCGACGCGCGCGCCGCCGAGATCGGTGCCGCGGCCTATGGCCAGGACGCCGAGTTCTACGCTTTCTACCGCAGCCTCGAGGCGTATCGGAACTCGCTGGCCGACGGCAAGACGACGATGGTGCTCGATCCGAATTCGGAGTTCCTGCGCTACTTCCGCAACGACGGGAAATAAACCGTGCTGCCGGCGGATCTGCTCGCCGCGCTGTGCCTGGTCGTGCTGATCGAGGGGCTGCTGCTGTTCGCCGCCCCCGATACCTGGAAGCGCACGGTCGCCGAGTTGCTGTCCCAGCCCAGCCCACGCCTGCGCGCGATCGGCGCGGGCATGGTGATCGTCGGCCTGGTCGCCCTTTATCTCGTGCGTGGCGGCGGAGCCGGCTAGGGTGGATCGAGGTCTGTAGCCGGCCGGCAATGGCGCGTATAATTTCTCAAAGCCGGGGCGACCTCCGGCTTTTTCTGCGTCTGTGGGTCGGGATTTGTGTGGGGTGGTAGGAGCGATGGCAATCGCGACCATGCTTGCCACAACAGTGGCTGGCCCGGGATTCGCTTGATTGCGTTGATCGGAAACGCCGCACGCCCTGTCGCGATTGCCATCGCTCCTACAGCACAGCACCCGTCGCCCCAACCGTTTTCTTCTTGTGTGGAGCAGCAGCCATGGGTCAGTCAGTCGTAGTTCTCGGTGCGCAGTGGGGCGATGAAGGCAAAGGCAAGATCGTCGACCTGCTGACCGAGCGGATCGGCGCGGTCGTGCGTTTCCAGGGCGGACACAACGCCGGTCACACACTGGTAATCAACGGCAAGAAAACCGTGCTGCACCTGATCCCCTCGGGCATCCTGCGCGAAGGCGCGCTCTGCCTGATTGGCAACGGCGTGGTGCTGAGCCCGGCGGCGCTGAAGAAGGAAATCGGCGAACTTGAAGCCACCGGCGTCGACGTGCGTTCGCGCCTGAAGATCAGCCCGGCGACGCCGCTGATCATGCCCTACCACATCGCCCTCGATCAGGCCCGCGAGAAAGCCGCCGGCGGCGCGGCGATCGGCACCACCGGACGTGGCATTGGCCCCGCCTACGAAGACAAGGTCGCGCGTCGCGGCGTGCGCGTCGCCGATCTGCAATACCCGGTCGAGCTCGCGGAAAAGCTGCGCACCGTGCTCGATTACCACAACTTTGTGCTCACCAAATATCTCGGCGTCGAAGCCGTCGATTTCCAGAAGACGCTCGACGAAGCGCTGGAATTCGGCAGCTACGTCAAACCGATGGTCAGCGACGTCGCCGGCATCCTTCACGAACTGCGCAAACAGGGCAAGCGCGTGTTGTTCGAAGGTGCGCAGGGCTCGCTGCTCGACATCGACCACGGCACCTATCCGTACGTCACGTCGAGCAACACCACGGTCGGCGGCGCGCTCGCTGGCACTGGCGTCGGCGCCGATTCGATCGACTACGTGCTCGGCATCGCCAAGGCCTATGCCACGCGCGTCGGCGGCGGTCCGTTCCCGACTGAGCTCACCGACGAAACCGGCGAGTTGATCCGGCAGAAAGGCGCGGAGTTTGGCGCCACCACCGGTCGTCCACGCCGCTGCGGCTGGATCGACATTGTCGCTCTCAAAAGAGCGGTGGCGATCAACGGCATCAACGGCCTATGCATCACCAAGCTCGACATCCTCGACGGCATGCCCTCGCTCAAGCTGTGCATCGCCTACCAGTATCGCGGCAAGCGCACCGAATACGCGCCGCTGGACGCTGCCGGCTGGAACGAATGCGAGCCGGTCTACCTGGAGTTTCCGGGCTGGGATGAATCGACCGCCGGTATCACCGAATGGGAAAAATTGCCGCCGGCCGCGCGTGCGTATCTGCGTGCGCTCGAGGAGCTGGTGGGTTGCCCGCTGGCAATCGTCTCCACCGGTCCGGGTCGCGAGTCGACGATGATCCTGCGCGATCCTTACGCGTAAGCGGCCGCGCCTTTGAATTGCGCACGCGACGGCGTGTGCAATTTCATGCGAGGAGTTTGCGGCTCCGTATTTCCGGAGTCGATAAAACAAAAAACCCGCCGGGCAGGCGGGTTTTTCGTGGTCCCGAAGTCGTCGTTCAACAACCCGAAACTATATGTTGGTGCCCAGGAGAGGACTCGAACCTCCACGGTTTTACCCGCTAGTACCTGAAACTAGTGCGTCTACCAATTCCGCCACCAGGGCAAGTCTTTCGAATGCAATGAAAGAGCCGCGTAAGTTAGTGGCCAGGGGCGGAATTGTCAATGATTTCCTTGGATTTCGCGCCGGAAAGCCGAGCCGAACGGGGCCACGGTGTACCATTCGCCCATGACAAAACCTCCCCGCAAGCCCGCCGCCGGCGACAAACGCCTGCCCCCGTGGATGCCCGAAAGCGCGCGTTCCGCTGCACCCGCCAAGCCGACCAAAGGCGGGCCGGGCAAGAAAGCCTCGGGACCGGGCAAGACCAAGGGGCCGGCCAGGGTTCCATCAAAGAGTCCTTTCAGCGCCGGCGCTGGCGGCAAGTTCAAGGGCGGACCGGGTGGGAAATCCGCACCACGCGGCCCACGCCAGGCCGATCCGCACGCCGATCGCGAGGCCGGAAAATATGCCCAGCCGATCATCAGCCGCGAGGCGTTGATCCAGTTCCTCGGCGACGCTCCCGGGCCGCTGACCGCCGAAGAAATCGCCCGCGCGCTCAAGCTCACCGCCGATGACCGTTACGAAGCGCTGTCGCGGCGCCTGAACGCGATGCTGCGCGATGGCCAGTTGCTGATGAATCGCCGCGGCGGTTTCGCGGTGGTCGAGCAGCTCGATCTGATCGCCGGCGTGGTGATCGCCAATCCGGAAGGTTTCGGATTCCTCAAACCCGAGAAAGGCGGTGACGATCTCTTCCTGCCGCCCGGCGAGATGCGCAAGGTCATGCATGGCGACCGCGCGCTGGCCAGCGTGACCAACGTCGATCATCGCGGCCGCCGCGAAGGTGCGATCGTCGAAGTGCTCGAACGGCGCATGACGCGCATCGTCGGCCGTTACAGCGAGCGCGCCGGCATCGGCACAGTCATTCCCGATGATCGCCGCGTGCTGATCGAGTTGCTGATTCCCACCGAGGATCGCAATGGCGCGAAGGAAGGCCAGTTGGTCGTCTGCGAAATCACCACCGCGCCCGAGCGCGGTCGCCAGCCGATCGGCAAGGTGCTGGTCGTGCTCGGCGACAAGCTCACGCCTTCGCGCGTGGTCGAGATGGCGATCCACGGCCACAACCTGCCGCACGAGTTCAACAAGGAAACCCTGGCCGAGGCGGCAGCGGTTGCGCTGGACGTGCCCGCCAATGTCGCCAATGCCCGTGTCGACCTGCGCAAGATCCATCTGGTCACCATCGACGGCGAAGACGCGAAGGATTTCGACGACGCGGTGTATTGCGCGGTGGAAAAAACCGGTTTCCGCCTGATCGTGGCGATCGCCGATGTCTCGCACTACGTGCATCCGGGCACCGCGCTCGACGACGAAGCCGTGTTGCGCAGCACCTCGGTGTATTTCCCGGGTTTCGTCGTGCCGATGCTGCCGGAGACGCTGTCGAACGGTATCTGCTCGCTCAAGCCAAAAGTCGATCGCCTGTGCTTCGTCTGCGACATGCATATCGATTTCGAAGGCCAGGTCACCGCCTCGAAATTCTACGAAGCGGTGATGAATTCGCATGCGCGCCTGACCTATACCCAGGTCTGGAAGGCGATCGAGAAGGATCCCGAAGCGCTGGCGACCGTCGGTGCGCTGATGCCGGATATCGAGCGCCTGCACCAGCTTTACCAAGTGCTGAAGAAAGCGCGCAGCAAGCGCGGCGCGATCGAGTTCGAATCCGGCGAGACGCGTTTCGTGCTCGACGACAAGGGCGAGGTCATCCAGGCCGGAATGCTCGAGCGTAACGACGCGCACAAGCTGATCGAGGAATGCATGATCGCGGCCAATGTCGAGGCGGCGCGCTTCATCCTCAGCAAGAAAATCCCGGCGCCGTTCCGAGTGCATGACCGGCCGCCAGAATCGAAGTACGCCGACCTGCTCGAATACCTGTCCGAATTCGGCCTGCGCCTGCCGCCCTGGGGCCAGGTGCAGCCCAAGGATTTCACCACGCTGCTCAAGAAAATTCGCGAGCGCCCCGATGCGGCGCTGCTGGAAACGGTATTGCTGCGTTCGCAGTCGATGGCGGTGTATTCGACGGAGAACAAGGGGCATTTCGGTTTGGCGCTCGAGGCCTACGGCCACTTCACTTCGCCGATCCGCCGCTATCCCGATCTGCTGCTGCATCGTTCGATCAAGCACGCGCTGATCAAGGGCAGCGAGGACGGTTTCGGTTACAGCGGCGCCGAGATGGCGGTGCTGTGCCTGCAATGTTCGGAGAAGGAGCGCCGTGCCGACGAGGCCTCGCGCGAAGTCGATGAACGCTATCGCAGTGCCTGGATGGAGAAACACGTCGGCAGCGAGTTCGACGGTGTGATCAGCGGCGTGACCTCGTTTGGCCTGTTCGTCGAACTGGTGCAGTCCAAGGTCAACGGCCTCGTGCACGTGACCCAGCTGCCGCACGACTACTACCACTTCGATCCGCTGCGCAAATCGCTCAAAGGCGAACGCAAGGGCACCAGCTACCGCCTCGGCGATCCGGTGCGCGTGATCGTGATGAAGGCCAGTGTCGAGGACAAGCGCATCGACTTCAAACTGGTGGAGCCGAAGCAGGAACAGGGCGAGAGGAAGAAGAAGGCGTGGGCGGAGTGATTTCGTTCTGCCCGGAAATCTCATTTCGTCATTCCCGCGAAGGCGGGAATCCAGCGTCTTTGGCTTTTCCAACCTGAGTCACTGAATCCCCGTCTCCGCGGGGATGATGATCCACACATGTCGCGACGGGGATTGATTGTCGCGGGA
>NZ_DATGBO010000086.1:0-41149 GCF_035312645.1 Arenimonas sp. | reverse complement strand
TGGCGGCGCCTGGCGCAGGATCTGCGTTCGCGCGCTTATCGCGAGGCGATGTCCACGCTCACGGGTCTGGACCTGCGGACGGTGCCGATGGAGGTGAATGTTTTCCACTACGGGCCCGGTGCCTGCCTCGGGCCGCATCCGGACCTGCCTGACAAGTTGGCCACGCATATTCTTTATTTCAATCCATCGTGGCGTCGCGACGACGGTGGCTGCCTGGGTATTCTGCGCTCCGCAGATCCCGCCAGCATCGTTGCCGAAATCGAGCCGGTCGTCGGCAATTCCGCGGTGCTGGTGCGCTCGGACGACTCCTGGCATGCGGTGTCGCGCGTGGTCGAGCGCAGCGCCTCGTCGCGCCGCAGCCTGACCGCCACCTTCTATCGCCCCGGCTCCGCGAGTTCGATGTGGCCGGATGGCGATACGACGCTGCTGCATGATTTCCGGGTACGCGGCTGATGTCCGTGCACAACCATGACGTGCGCCGTCCGAATTCCGGAGCGCCGGTCGTGAGCGATGTCGATTCGCCAGCGTCCGAACGCGAAGCCCTGATCGCCGCGCGTGACTTCGCCATCGCCGAGCGCGATATCGCGCTCGCGGAACTGGACCGGCTGCACAAGACCCGCTCATGGCGACTGACCAAGCCCTTGCGCTGGTTGGCGAATGTGTTTCGCCGCGGATTGTCCTGGGAAGATCGGCAGCGCTGGCGGGCGCTGCTGCGCCATCCTTGGCAACGCACGACGATCGCGGGCGCGGTCCCGGCCATCGCGCCGGTGGTGCAGCCGATATCGCGACCGATCGCGGCGCCCGTGGCCGAAGGGCGCCTGGACATCGTCTGCTTCGCCAATATCGATTGGGCGGCGCGCTTCCAGCGGCCGCAGCAATTGATGAGCCAGTTCGCACGGCATGGCTACCGCGTTTTCTATGTCGTGGCATCGCGGCAGCCGCCCGCCGGTCGCCCGTATCAGATGCACGAGGTTTACCCCGGCGTTTTCGAGGTCGCGCTGCAGGCGCGGGCGGCGGCGGATTTTTATCGGCAGGCGGCGAACCGCGAAAATGTGCTCGCCTACGTCGACGCGCTCGATGCCCTCGTCGCCGACCAGCGCATCAAGACTGCGGTGTCGGTGGTGCACCTGCCGTTTTGGACGCCCTTGGTCGAGGCTCTCAGAGACAGGCATGGTTGGCGCATCCAGTACGACTGCATGGACGACTGGGTCGACTTTCCGAATTTCGGTCCGGCGCTGTTGCGCACCGAAGAAGCACTGGTCGCCAGCGCCGATCTGGTGACAGTGACGGCCGCCGTCCTGCAACGCAAATGGTCGGCGCGCAGTGCCCGCTGCCTGTTGGTGAGGAATGCCGTGGACTTCGATTTCTTCGCGCGCCATGGCGTACCGAGCACGCTGCTCGCCGGCATCGCGCATCCGATCATCGGTTTTTACGGCGCGCTGGCGGAATGGGTCGATCTGCCCTTGATCGCCGCGATCGCGGCGCGTCGACCGGATTGGAATTTCGTGCTCGTCGGCGACATCTTCGTCAACGATCTCGCCGGACTCGATCGACTCGCCAACGTCCATTTGCTCGGCCGCAAGCCCTACGAAGAAATGCCGCTGTACCTCTATCACTTCGATGTCTGCCTGATTCCGTTCCGGCTCTACAACGTCACCCATGCCGTGGATCCGGTGAAGTTCTACGAATTCGTGAGCGCCGGCAAACCGGTGGTGTCGGTTCCGCTCGAAGAGATGCAGATCTATGCCGAGTACGTCGAGTTCGCGACCGGTGCCGACGAGTTCATCGCCAGGATCGCCGCAGCGCTCGCCGAGAACGACCTGACGGCCGTCGGCAAACGCGTGGCGCTTGCCCGCAGCAACGACTGGCAGGCGCGATTCGAAGTGACCCGCGACGCGCTGGTCGAACTGCACCCGAAGGTGTCGGTCATCGTCGTGACCTATAACAACGTCGAGCTGACCCGGGATTGCCTGGACAGCATTCTGCGCAACACCACGTACCCGAACTACGAAGTGATCATCGTCGACAACGCGTCCAGCGACGATACCCGTAATTATCTGCGCTATTTTTCCCGCGGCCACGACAATGTCAGGATCATCCTCAACGACGACAATCGCGGCTTCGCCGCCGCCAACAACCAGGGGCTGGCGATCGCCAGCGGCGATTATTTCGTGCTGCTCAACAACGACACGGTAGTGCCGAAAGGTTGGGTCGATCCCTTGTTGCGCCACCTCGCCGATCCATCGATTGGACTGGTCGGGCCGGTCACCAATTCGGTCGGCAATGAGGCCAGGGTTCCGGTGACCTACAAAGACATGGCGCAGATGGAAGTGTTCGCCGACCGGCGCATGGCCCGGCACCGCGGCAGGATTTTCGATATCCGGATGCTGGCGATGTTCTGCGTGGCGATGCGGCGCGAGGTGGTCGATCGCGTCGGTCTTCTGGATGAAGCGTTCGGCATCGGCATGTTCGAGGATGACGACTACAGCCGCCGCATCCAGGATCTCGGCCTGCGCACTGTCTGTGCCGAAGATGCCTTCGTCCATCATCATGGTCAGGCGTCTTTCAAGAAACTCGTCGCCAGCGGCGCCTATCAGGCGCTCTGGGATCGCAACCAGGCTTATTTCGAAAGCAAATGGGGCGATTGGACGCCGCATGTGCTGCGCGATGCGCACACGGATCATTGATCAGGCGAGGTGGGCGGTGCTCGACAAGATACTGAGGTGGCGGACCGGCAAGACGGAAGCGGCGTCGATGCCGACGACGGCTGAAGCGAAACAGGTCACGGCCGCGCACTGGTCGGAAAACATGGCCGGGTCGGATGCGTTTTCACCGCAGGTCTATTGGCTCGCCGTGCCGGCCGTGCAGGAACGCCATCGTCGCCGCGCTTGCGCAGATACCGGCTACGGCGGATGGGTGAAATACTGCCTCGCACAATTCCTGCGTGCCGATGCGCCGGTGGAACACATGTTGAGCATCGGCTGCGGCAGCGGCGCACTGGAGCGCGAGCTGTTCCAGCTCAACGCGTTCGAACACTGCGACGCCATCGACATCGCGCCAGCCGCGCTGGACGTGGCGAAAAGAGAGGCGGCGGCGTCGGGCGCAGGCAATATCCACTACCAGCTCATGGACGTGGAAGCGGTCGACCTGCCGCAAGGCCGCTACGATGCCATCTGGTTCAATGGCTCGCTGCATCACATCCGCGAGCTCGAGGCGGTCTGCGCACGGGTGCGCGCCGCGCTCAAGCCAGGCGGCTGGTTGTTTTTCAACGAATACGTAGGCGCCAGTTGTTTCGATTTCGAACCGGCGCAGCGCGAAGCCATCCGCCATGCGTTCGCATTGATACCGCCGCGGTTCCGATATTCGTTTGTGGCCGGCTCGGCGGGCACGATCCAGGACAACGTACCGCTGCCGGATCCGCTCGAAGTCAGGCGCGTTGATCCGTCGGAGGCGGTGCGTTCGTCGGAGATCATGAAAGTGGTCGGTGACTTCTTCGACATCGAAACCAGCAATCCCTGTGGCGGCACGCTGTTGCAATTCGTGCTGCACGGCATCGCCGGGAATTTCCGCCAGGATGATCCGGAATCGATGCGGGTGCTGCGCATGCTTTTCGATATCGAAGACGGCCTGATCGAATCGGGAAGCCTTGCCAGCGACTTCGTGGTGGTCGCCGCCAGAGCCGGAACATCGGCAGGAGTGCCGTCATGACGGCGAGGGTGCTCGTCGTCTTCGGCACACGACCGGAGGCCATCAAGATGGCGCCGGTGATTCTTGCCTTGCAAAAGGACGACCAGATCGACTGCCGCGTGGTCGCGACCGCGCAGCACCGGCAGATGCTCGATCAGGTATTGCATGCCTTCGCCATCCGGCCCGACGTGGATCTCGACATCATGCGCGACGGCCAGTCCCTGACCAGTCTGACGGCGCGATTGCTGCACGCGTTCGACGATGTGCTGGGCAAGGAGCGGCCGGATGCGGTGCTGGCGCAGGGCGACACCACCACGGTGATGGCGATTGCGCTGGCCTGTTTCTACCAGGGCATTCCTTTCGGCCACGTCGAAGCCGGCCTGCGCACGGGCGATCTGGGCAATCCTTTTCCTGAAGAACTCAATCGCGTGATCGCAGGCAAGCTGGCGAAATGGCATTTCGCACCAACGCCCGATGCCCGCGCGAACCTGCTGGCCGAAGGGATCGCCGATGCCGATATCTTCGTCACCGGCAATACCGGCATCGACGCGCTGACCAGCCTCCCGGAACGACATGGCGACCTGCCGTTCGCGCTGGCCGCCGACCAGCGCCTGCTGCTGGTGACGGCGCACCGACGCGAGAATTTCGGCGAACCGTTCGAACGCATCTGCCGTGCCGTGCTGTCCCTGGTCGATGCCAATGCCGACCTGCGGGTGGTTTTTCCGGTACATCCGAACCCGAACGTGAAGCACGTGGCGCACGCGCTGCTCGGTTCGCATCCGCGCATCTCGCTGTGCGAGCCCCTCGATTACGCGACCTTCGTCGCGACGATGAAACGCGCCTACCTGATCCTCAGCGATTCCGGCGGCGTGCAGGAAGAAGCGCCCGCGCTGGGCAAGCCCGTACTGGTGCTCCGTCGCGGGACCGAGCGGCCGGAGGTGATCCGCGAAGGTGTCGCGAAGCTGGTGGGAACCGATCACGATGCCATCGTCGCAGCCGCGCAGTCGTTGCTCGATGATCCCGCCGCGTATGCGCGGATGGCGCGCGGCGTTTCCCCATACGGCGATGGCCGCGCGGCGGCGCGGATCGTTGCCGTCCTGCGCGCGCATTTCCAGCGGGAAAAACGGTCTTTGGGTAGCGTGCTGCCCGGATAAAGCGTGGGCGGGGCGGCGCCCACCGCTCCGCCCCTTGCCCTATCATGGTGCAATGACCGACCCGGTGATCCCTGCCCTCGACCAACTCGCCACGCCCGTGGCTTGGCTGGACGCGGGCGGGCGGATGGCGGGCTGCAACGCGGCGTTTGCGAGCTGGTTGGGGGTCAGTGTCCGGCGCTTGCAGGGGCTGACGATCAACGAGCTCGATGTCGAGGTCGGCCGGCTTTCGGCGTTGCTGGAGCGGTTTCCCGATCACGGCAACGCAGTGCGCGTGCATCGTGCGCGATTGGCATTTCCGGGCGGCGCCGAACATTTCGCCGAGCTCTGGCTCGCGCGCGATGAGGCCGGCGGCGTTCGCATCGAGGCGCATCCGGCCGACGAATTTCCCGGCGAGGATCCGGCGACGGCGTTGCCCGCCGCTTTGTCGGCGGCGCTCAAAGGCCTCGCGCACGAAATCCGTAATCCGCTCGCCGGTCTCAAGGGCGCGGCGCAACTGCTGGCGCGGCGCGTGGAGGGCGAGGACGCGCTGGAATTGCTCGAACTGATCGGCGCCGAAGTCGATCGTCTCACCACGCTGGTCGATCGCCTGATGAATCCGGCGCCGCCGCAGGAATTTTCCATCATCAACATCCACGCCGTGCTCGAGCGCGTGCGCCAGCTCGCCGATGCCGAGGCGGGCTGGTCGGTGAAACTCGTGCGCGACTACGACCCCAGCCTGCCCGATATCGCCGGCGATGCCGATCGACTCGCGCAGTCGTTGTGGAATCTGGTGCGCAACGCGCTGCAATCCGGCGCCGGCACGGTGTCGCTGCGAACGCGCGCCGAGCATCACGTGCTGATCGGCGACGCACCGCATCGCCTCGCGGTGCGCGTGGAAATCGCCGATGACGGCCGCGGCGTGCCCGAGGATCTGGCCGAAAGAATTTTCCTGCCATTGGTTTCCGGCCGCGCCGAAGGCACCGGTCTGGGCCTGCCGCTGGCGCAGCAGGTAGCGCGCGAACACGGCGGATCGCTGAGCTATCGCTCGCGCCCGGGCCACACGGTGTTCACGCTGTTGTTGCCGGTGCCGCTGGAAGAGGAGGTCGAAGATGGCGAACGTTGAACGCGGCGGCGCAGCGCGGATCTGGGTGGTCGATGACGACCGCGCCGTACGCTTCGTGCTGACCGAAGCCCTGCGCGAGGCTGGCTATCGCGTGCAGTCGTTCGACGGCGCGCAGGCGGCGCTCGCTGCGCTCGCTGCCGGCGGCGCACCCGATCTCGTCTTCACCGATGTGCGCATGCCCGGCATCGACGGCCTCGCCTTTCTCGACACGCTAAAGACACGCGCGCCGGAATTGGCCGTGGTGGTGATGTCGGCGTACACCGATATCGCGAGCACAGCCGGTGCATTTCGCGGCGGCGCGCATGAATTTCTGTCCAAGCCTTTCGATCTCGACGAAGCCGTCGCGCTCGCGGCGCGCGCGCTGCCGCAGGAAGCAGCGGTCGCGGCGGTCGTGACGACGATCGAGGCCGGCGATGCACCGGAATTGATCGGCGACACCGCGACGATGCGCGAACTGTTCCGCGCCATCGGCCGGCTCGCGCAGGCGCCGCTGGGCGTGCTGGTCACCGGCGAAACCGGCACCGGCAAGGAGCTGGTCGCACGCGCGCTGCATCGCGAATCGCCGCGCGCGGGCAAACCCTTTATCGCGCTCAATACCGCCGCGATTCCCGCCGAGCTGCTCGAAAGCGAATTGTTCGGCCACGAGGCCGGTGCGTTCACCGGTGCGCACAAGCGCCAGGTTGGACGCTTCGAACAAGCCAACGGCGGCACGTTGTTCCTCGACGAGATCGGCGACATGCCAGCGGTGTTGCAGACGCGGCTGCTGCGTGTGTTGGCCGAGGGCGAGTTCTTCCGTGTCGGCGGCCGCGAATTGATCCGCGTCGACGTGCGCGTGATCGCCGCGACCCATCAACCATTGGAGGCGCTGGTCGAGGATGGTCGCTTTCGCGCCGACCTGCTGCATCGCCTCGACGTCGTGCGCCTGCGCGTGCCGCCGCTGCGCGAGCGCAAGGCCGACATCGCCGGGCTGGCGCAGCGCTTTCTCGCTGTCGCGGCGAACAAGCTGGCGACGCCGCCGAAACATTTCCACGCCGACGCGCTCAAGCGCCTGGAACAACACGACTGGCCGGGCAACGTGCGCGAGCTGGAAAATCTCTGCTGGCGTCTGACCGCGCTCGCCGCCGGCGACACCATCAGCCTGCGCGATCTGAAAACCGCGTTGCGCACGGAGGCCGGCAGCCGCAGCGCCGACTGGACGCAGTCGTTGACCGAAGCGGTGGCGGCGGCGCTGGCGCGCGGCGAGACCGGACTGCATGCTGGCCTGCGCGCGCGCTTCGACCAGGTGTTGCTGGAAGCCGCACTTGAGCACACCGGCGGCCACCGGCAGCAGGCCGCCGAGCGTCTGGGCCTGGGCCGCAATACACTGACGCGCAAGCTCGGCTCGGTGCGTACGCGGAAAACCTAGCAGCGACAGTTTTCTTTTGCCGAAAGCGGCGCCGATTTTCCGGCGCACCGATCCCTCCCGCATCGTTTCAAACAGCCACTGCCGGCATCGAGGAAGCCATGACCAACATCGTGATCCGTCCCGCCCGCGAAAACGACATTTCGCTGATGGCGCGCTGGGCCGAGGCCATGGCCTACGAGACCGAGCACAAGCGCCTCGATCTCGCCATGGTCACGCGCGGCATCGAGACCGGGCTCGCCGATCCGATGCGCGCACGCTATTTCATGGCCGAACAATCCGGCGAGCCGATCGGCACGCTGATGCTCACGCCCGAATGGAGCGATTGGCGCAATGCCTGGTGGTGGTGGATCCAGAGCGTCTACGTGCCCGAACAGCATCGTCGCAAGGGCGCCTATCGCGCGCTGCATTCGCATGTCGTGGAGTTGGCGAAAGCTGCGCCGGAGGTTTGCGGGCTGCGCCTGTACGTCGAGCGCGAAAACGTCAATGCGCAACGCACCTACGAATTCCTCGGCATGGCGGACCCGGGCTACCGCATGTACGAATTCGCGATTCACCGCAGCGAGCGTTGAAGCGGATGGCATTGACCGGCGACGCTGCTTCGAAGCAGGAAGCGAGAAGTTTTTTTGGCCTGCGCGCCGCCGATGTCTGGGCGCTGCTGGCACTGCTGGCTCTGGCGGCGTTGTCGGGATACCGCGCGCATCTGGTCAACGCGGCGTTCGGACAATACACCGCCTGCCCGCACTGCCTGGATACGACAGTCTGGGTCGACGACGCATGGTTGTTCGCCGTGCTGCCGGTATTGCTGGTGCTGTCGCAATGGCTGCGCAATCGTCCGTTGCGGAGACTGTTGGCGTTGACGGTGGCGATCGCGGTGATCGCCTACGGCGTCGACATCGTGGTGTTCCGCTTGCTAACGCAGCGTCTGCTGTGGATCGATGTCCTGCATTTTGCCGGCGATGGCGCTGCGATGTTTTCGGTGTTCCGGCCGCTGCTGACGCGCTGGCAGGGTTGGGTGCTGCTGCTGACAATCCTGATCGCGGCGTTCGCCGCGGCGGCAGCGATCATCAGTGCCGCAAACAGCCGCCGCCGCATGTTGTTCTGGAGTGTCATCGCCGCGCTCGCAGTCGCGGCAGGCTGGCTGTTTCCGCCGCTGCCCTACATCAACATGCAGGCCTACCAGAATCTTTGGCAGGTCAATCACGAGATCGATCCGGGTCGCGCCTACAGCACCGAATTCCATCGCCAGACGCTGGCGCAACCGCCGCCAGCGCTGCAATGCGAAACCGGTCGCGCGCAGAAAACATCAGTGGTTCTCGTCGTGGTCGAATCGCTGTCGGCTTATCACAGCAAACTGTTTTCCGGACTCAACGACGACACGCCGCAACTCGACCAGCTGGCACGCGGCGGCAGTTACTTCAGCCACTTCTACGCCAACGGCTATTCCACCGAAGGCGGATTGATTTCCCTGCTCACCGGCTATGTGCCGATCCCGACCGCGGGAAGTTTCGGGACGACCATGGCTTTCACGCAGACGCAGGGCGATTTTCATCGCTGGTTGCGCGGCCAGGGTTACCAGACCGCCTTCTTCACCAGCGGCCTGATCACGCTCGGCAATCGTGGCGGCTGGCTGCAAAAGCTCGGCATCGAACATGCCGAGGGCAGCGAGCAGCCGTTCTATGCCGGCATGCCGCAGGGGGCGTTTGATGCGCCCGAAGATGGCGCGCTGGTCGAACGTTTTTTGCAGTGGCATGCGCACGAACGCCGGCCGGGCCCGTTCATGGCGACGGTGTTGACGGTGGGCACGCATCCGCCTTTCCTGCTCGCCAACAGCGGCCGCATGGACGAAACGGCGAGCGTCCGCGAAGTGGACCGGCAACTCGCGCATCTGGCGAGCGTACTCGCGGCGCGCGGTTTTTTTCGCGACGGACTATTGCTGATTGTTGGCGACCATCGTGCGATGACGCCGATCCGTCCCGCCGAGCAGCGCGTGCTCGGCGCGTCGGCATCGGCGCACGTGGTCGCGCTCGCGCTGGGCAGGACCGGCCTGCCGCTGGGCGAATCGCCGCAACACCTGCAGCAGACCGACCTGATTCCGTCGCTGCGTTATTTGATCGGCGACCGCGCCTGCCGCAACGATTGGCAGGGACTTTTTTTCGGCGGACCGCCGCAGCCGGCGAAATATGTCGTGCATACCGACCCGATGCGGCGTAACGAGGTCTCGGTGCTCGCCGGCGATAGCGACTACCGCCTGCTGCTCGATGGCGACGCAACGCATTGGCGGCAGGCGCCGGCGGATTCCGCCGAGGCCGATCGCCTGCGCACGCAGGTCAATCGCGAGCGCATGTCGCGCATGGTCGAGTTCGGTTATCGGCCGTGAGTTTGTAGCGACAGAGTGCGCTCAGCCGCGTAACAGCGCGCGTGCGTCCGCGCCAGTCGGGCAGTAGTCGAAGGTGACGGGAATGCCGTGCGCTTCGAGCAGCGCGGCGATCTGCCGCTGGCGCATCTGGAAGCGATCGAAGGCGCGCGACAAACGCGCATCATCGTTGTCCAGCGTGGTGAAGCCGCCCTGCGCCCAGGCTTCGCAATCGAGCAGGGCGATATGCGCTTCACCGGCGGAGACGCGCAGCAGCGGTTCCGGCGGCGCGTCCAGCCAGTGTTCCTGGTCGGGCGCGAACAAGGCCGTTTCGATCAGCGGCCAAACCGCGCCGAGGCCGACATGGTCGTACTGCATCGCGATCATCGCGGCGAGATCGTTGACGCTCAGATAGCGAGCGTGTTCGATGCTGGCGGCGAAGGTGCTCTGCGCGAGCAGTGCGGTATCGGCACCGGCCATGCCGATATCGAGCAGCACTTCCTCGAGATGCGAGCCGGTCGACGATACCGCGCCGGCATCGCCGCGCAGCACGAACGGCAGCAGGCGCATCGGACCGTTGGCGAAGGCCGGATCGGGATTGAGGCCGACGGGCAAAGCGCCATTGCTCGCACCCAGCGCGATGACGCGCCCACCGTTGGCGCCGGGCGCGAGCGCAAGCAGGCGTTCGAGTTCGGCATGCACGGGATAGCGCGGACGCAGCAGTTCGACCGGATCGAACAGCGCCGCGGCGACGATCAGGTCGAGTGCGCTCGCCGAGGGGGTGAGCTTGGCCAGGTCGCGGGCGATCAACTGCGCCAGCGCGCCTGCAGCTTCCGTTTCCGAATGCGGCTGCGCGGCCATCGTGCCGGGCACCATTTCGATGGCGAGCGCGCCGAGGAAGGAAAGGGCGGTGTCGGGCATGGGCTCTAAAAGAAAGCGGTTATCATCCAATCATAGCCTTCCCGCCTCGCTGCGGCTCGTCAGCGACCTCATGGATTATCTCGACTACAAGTCTTTCTGGAACGAGCGCGCGGCTTCCCCGGCCGGTGCGATCGCGGCTGTCGACGGCAGCCAGAACGAAACCACGCTGCAGCTCACCGGCGCCTATTCGGCGCGACAGGTCGCTGCCGCCCTTGCGCTGCGAGCCGGCGATCGCGTGTTCGAACTCGGCTGTGGCGTTGGCCGCATCGGTCGCGAACTCGCTGGACATTTTTCGCACTGGCATGGCCTGGACATCGCCGAGAACATGCTCGCCGTCGCCCGCGATCGCCTCGCCGGCATCGATGGCGTGCAACTGGATGTGCTCACCGAATCGCGACTGACGCCGCTCGCCGACGCCAGCGTGGATAAGGGCTACTGCGTCGCGGTGTTCATCCACATGGACAAGGAAGATTTCCTACTCTATCTGCGCGATGTCGCGCGCGTGCTAGTGCCGGGCGGGCTGTTTTATTTCGATCACTGGAATTTCGCGCATCCGGTCGGCTGGCGTCGCTTCGATCTCGAAGTCGCGCAGGCGGCGATCACACCGGCGAACACGCGCAAGAACGTCGCGCGCAACCAGTTCTGCATTCCCGAGGAAGTCGCAACCTATGTGCGTCACGCCGGTCTCGAGATCGTGCATGCGCAGGCGGATTCGCCCTGGGTGCAGATGGTGGTGCGCAAGCCCGATGGCGATGCCGCTGCTGCCGAACGCGAAAGCGCGCGTTGCCGCGCGCAGGCCGCGACGATCGCCTACGAACCGAAGTGGACGGAATATTTCGACGGTCTGCTCGATGCCGAAATCGATCGCCAGCCGCCGCATGCGCTGCAGGCGAAACTGGCGGCAGCAGCGCAGACGGAATTGGTGACGCGCATGTATCGCGCCTACTTGCGTGGGCTTTGGGCCCTGCGCACCGAACAATGGGGCCCCGTGCCCGCCGAGCTCGACCTGGAGATCACCGCATGAGCACTGCCCGTCGTGTCGCCATCCTTGGCGGCGTCCGCATCCCCTTCGTCAAGAACAACACCGCGTATTTCGACGTCGGCAACCTCGGTCTGTCCACCGTCGCACTCGGCGCGCTGGTGGAAAAATTCGGTCTGCAGGGCGAAATCCTCGGCGAGGTCGCGATGGGTGCGGTGCTCAAGCACTCCTCCGATTTCAATCTCGCGCGCGAAGCAACGCTGTCCTCGGGCCTGTCGCCATTGACGCCGGGCGTCACCATCCAGCGCGCCTGCGGCACCAGTCTCGACACCGTGATCACGGTCGCCAACAAGATCGCCCTTGGCCAGATTGACGCCGGCATCGGCGGTGGTTCCGACACCACCTCGGACGTGCCGATCGCGGTCAACAAGAAACTGCGCCGGCGTCTGCTCAACGCCAACATGGCCAAGAGTTTCGGCGCGCGCGTCGGCGCTTTCCTCAAGGGCTTTTCTTTCTCCGAACTGAGACCGGAGTTTCCCGGCGTCGGCGAGCCGCGCACCGGGAAGTCGATGGGCGAGCACTGCGAGATGATGGCCAAGACCTGGCAGATTCCGCGCGAGGCACAGGACCAGCTCGCGTTCGAATCGCACAAGAAAGCCGCAGCGGCCTACGAGCGCGGGTTTTACGACGACCTCGTCGCGCCGTTCCGTGGTCTCAAGCGCGACAACATCCTGCGTGCCGATACCACCGTGGAAAAACTCGCGACGCTCAAGCCGGCCTTCGACAAGACCTCGGGCCAGGGCACGCTGACCGCGGGCAATTCGACGCCGCTCACCGATGGCGCGTCGGCGGTGCTGCTGGCTTCGGAAGATTGGGCGCAGGCGCATGGCAAGGAAGTGCTGGCGTATTTCGTCGACGCGCAGGTCGCGGCGGTGGATTTCGTCGGCGGCGAAGGCCTGCTGATGGCGCCGGCCTGGGCCGTGCCGCAGATGCTCAAGCGCAATGGACTCACGCTGCAGGATTTCGATTTCTACGAGATCCACGAAGCGTTCGCGGCGCAGGTGCTGTGCACGCTCAAGGCCTGGGAGTCGGCGGAATTCTGCAAGGACCGCCTCGGCCTCGACCAACCGCTGGGCACGATCGATCGCAGCAAGCTCAACGTGGTTGGTTCGTCGCTGGCGCTCGGTCATCCATTCGCCGCCACCGGCGCGCGCATCGTTGCGACGGCAGCGAAACTGCTCAAGGAAAAAGGCAGCGGCCGCGCGCTGATTTCGGTTTGCACCGCCGGCGGCATGGGCGTGACGGCGATCATCGAGCGCTGATTGCCGTGACGCAGGTGTAGGAGCCAGCTTGCTGGCGATTTGAACAATGTCGCCAGCAAGCTGGCTCCTACAACACCGATGATCAGCGCCGTGCTTGCGGCACGCCGAACTCGTTGCGTTCTTCGCCGACGGCTTCGGCAGCGATCTGTTCGCGCAGGCTGCGGCCGCCCAATCCGATCGCCGGTTCGCCGCGGCTTAGGCGCAGGGCGTTGGCGTAACTGGTTTGCGCAGCTTCGGGTTGATTCTGCGCGGTATGCAGATGGCCGAGCTCTTCCCATGCTGCCGCACCGCCGCCTTGGGCGATCGCGCGATGCAGGAAATCATCGGCCTTGCCCCAGAGTTGCTGTCGGCGATACAGGCGGGCAAGCGCGAGCGACAGCGCGGCATTGGTCGGTTGCTGCGCCAGCCAGCGTTCGGCATGCGCCAGGCGCTGATCGTCGCGCGCGGCGGGGAGCAAGGCCAACTGTTCGATCAGTCCGTCCTGCCATTGCCGATCCAGCGCATCGGTCAGCGTCGTCGCTGCTTCCGCTTCGAGACCCAACGCGCCGGCACGCTGCGCATAAGTCGTGACGAGTTCCGGCTGTTCCTGCAAACGCGCCGGCAACTGTTGCCAGCGGCGATGCAATTCATCGGCGTCGGGCGACTGCTGCAGGGCGGCGTTTTGCCAGCGTCGCTCCAGTGTCGCCAGGGCGTCGACGGAAAGATTCTGGCCGCTGCGCAAGCCGTCGAGCATCGCGACCGCTTCGATCGCGCGCTGGTCGTTGCACAGCGCCTCGCCACGCAGCAGCAGACCGCGTGGCGGCAGGCTGCGGTTGTCGAGAATTGGCTGCAGCACATCCAGTGCTTCGCCGGCTTTTCCCTGCGCGAGCAGAGCCTCGGCGGTGTTGAGCGTGGCGGCGGGCGCATCGAATTTCGCGAGTTCCGATTGTTGCGTGGCGGCGGCGAGCAGATCGCCGCGGCGCAGTGCCGCCTCGCGCGCGGCCAGACGCGCGACGCTGCGCGCGTCGGTATCTTCGGCGGCTTTCGCGAGCAGATTTTCCGCGCGCTGGTGACGGCCTTCATGCAGGGCGATCAAGCCGTTGATCAGGCGATTGCGCCCCTGGCGTTTGGCGTGGTCGCGCCAGGCGATGAAGGGCAGGCGCGCGAGTGTCCACAGCGCCCACAGCGAGAAGCTCAGCAAACCCCAGGCAAGCAGCGCGAATGCGACGGTAGTGCGCGCGGTGTAGCCATGCCAGCGGATCACCACTTCGCCGAGATCGGGCGTGAGAAATTCCCAAGCCAGTGCGCCCAGCGCGGCGAGCGCCAGCCACCACAACAAAGTGCGATAGAAACTCATGGCGCCGCGCTGTCCGCGTGCTGGCGACTGCGTTCGAGCGAGCGCAGTTGCTCCAGTGTGGTGCCGGCTACCGGCAATGTCGTGGACAGCGGCAGCAGCGCGAGCCGGCGCAGGCGCTCGCGGCGATCGCGCAGCAGCGCGCCGTCGGCATACAGGCGCCGCAGCCAGCTGTCCATGCGCTTGAGCGAAAGGCGGAACGCGGCCTGGTCGCGACGATCGAGCGCGGTGCGTGCCAGCGCGATTTCCAGCGAGAGCGCGGCTTCGCCGGCGCTGCGGTCGGCAGGCGAGAGCAGATCCTGTTCGCCGCTGGGGCGCACCTGCACCAGCGCATCGAGCAATCGCTGTAGACCTGAGCCGGACGGCGCAGTGCTGGCAACGACATGATTGGCCGGACCGGCGGCGGATATCTGCGGCAGCACGGCTTCGAGGGCATCGAGTTCGCCGGCGGCGATCGCCTGCGGATTTTTCGGCATTGCACGCAGCGCGCTCAATTCCTGCGCCAGCGTTTGCCGCAGATTGAGCATCGCCGGATCGCGCAGCGACGAAAGCACGCCGTCGGCGAGTTCGGTGGCGCGGATCGCGCCGGGCAGATCGTTGGCGAGCAGCAGGCGTTCCTGCGCCATCGTCAGCAGCAGTTCGGCTTCGTCCATGCGCAGCGAGGCGACGCCTTCGTTGCGTGTGCTCGACAACTCGCGGACGCTGTCTTCGATCAATGCCGAACGTTGCGTGACGCCGAGAACTTCATCGCGCAACAGGCCAGTGCGCGCGCTGGTATCGGTGAGGCGCTGGTTGATGGTTTCCTGCGCGTGGCGCATCGAAGTGACTGCCGCCTCGTTCTGCAGCAGGCGCGAATCGAGGGCTTCCGGACTGAGATCGACCGCATCGCTGGGTGTGGCCTTGTCGGCATCGGCGCCTGACCACGCACGCCAGGCGACGACAGCAGCGACCAGCAGGGCGATGGCCAGCAGCAACCAGAGAGTGCCGCGCATGCGGCGCGGTGCGGCGGCAACAGAGGATTCGGACAAGGGATCGCTCATGGGGGAAGGGCGAGGGCCGGCGCGGCGTTGCGCAAATGCTACCGGAAGCGACCGCGGCCCACATGCGCGGCGAGCGCCGCCAGCAGGTCGGCGGGCAAGGCGCTCGCCGCGATGATCGGTGACGGCCATCCGAGCGCCTCGACCTGCGCCGCCAACCGCGCGCTGCTGACCACGCAGGGTCGGCGCAGAAGCGCGTGGCGGTCGTCGTCGGCCAGCGCCTGCCAGAGCGTCGTCAAGGCCTCGCCACTGCTGACCAGCAGCGCGGCGGTTTCCGGCAATGCGCGCAGCTGGCGCAGGCGTCGCGGCGACGGCGTCATCGCGACGCGACGATAGACATCGGCGCGAAATATTTCCGCGCCACGAGCACGCAGTGTCGTCGCGATCAGATCACGCCCTGCAGGTGCAGTGAGCACACCGATGCGCAAACCTTTCGGCGTCGCGAGCCAGGGATGCGCGAGCAGCGATTCGGAATCGAAACCATGCTCGGGCGTATGCACATCGGCGATGCCCATGCGCCTGAGTACAGTCGCGGTTCCCGTGCCGATCGCGAGCCAGCGTTGTCCGCGCCGCGCCTTCAATAAATGCTGCGCCGACGCGCTGCGCGCCGCACTGGGACTGGTTGTCAGCACGATGTCGGTGCGCAGCGCGGCCTGCAATTGGCGACCTGCATCCATCGTTTCGATGCGCATCGTAGACACTGCGAACACGCGCGCACCAAGACGATGCGCCACACGGCGCAGTACGGCGTGACCATCCTTCGGACGCAATGAAATGACGTACCATTTGTGCAGGGACGTTGCAGTTTTCGCGCGCGGCATGCGGCGAGCTTGGCACAAGCCCACCGACAAGGCCACGCAATGACAGCGATGACAGAACTCAGCGCGCTCGATAGGTATTTCGACGCGATGCCACCGGCTGCCGCGATGCGGATCCGCGCCGAACGTTTCGATGGCGACCTGCTGGCTTTGCATGCGCCGCTGACCGCCAATCTCAACGACAAGGGCTGTGCTTTCGGCGGCAGCCTCGCGAGTGTGATGACGCTCGCCGGTTGGGGGCTGCTGACGCTCAAGCTCAAGCGCGCCGGTCTCGACGCCGAGGTCTACGTCGCCGACAGCCAGGTCCGGTATCTCGCGCCGCTTTACGACGATCTGCGCGCCGAGGCCACGCTCAGCGACGGCGGCGATTGGGACGCGGCCCTGCATTGTTTCCGCAGTCGCGGCCGTGCCCGGTTGGCCCTGGGCGCGTTGGTGCGATCGGCGGATGGCCGCCTGGTCGCCAGCCTGCAGGCGCGGTTTGCGATCATGCCGCAGACAAATGGCGGCCAATAGGCATAATGGGGTCATGAACGCACTCGCCCGCTTCGTCGCCCCTGCCCTGCTCCTGCTGCTCGTTGCCTGCGGCAGCGGCAACGTCAAGAACAGTCCCGACAAGGTGTTCTTCGATTACAACGGCGCGATCCGCTGGAGTGAATTCGACCAGGCCTGGGCCTTCGTCGATCCGGCCGTGCGTATCGAAAAACCGTTGACCGATCTGGAGCGCGAGCGCTTCAAGCAGATCCAGGTCACCGGTTACGAGGTCAAGAGCCGCGATGATTCGCAGCCCGGCATCATCGATCAGGTCGTCGAGATCCGCCTGATCGGCAAGAACACGCAGGCCGAGCGCACGATTCTCGATCACCAGACCTGGCGCTGGGACGAGGCCGGCAAGCATTGGTGGCTGATGAGCGGCCTGCCGAATTTCGACAACCAGTAGCGCCTCCGTTTTGGCGCGCTTGGCGGCGGCGACCCCGACGCCGATAATGCCGGCCGGCATTACCCATCGAGTCCCACCCCCATGACCCTGGCTTCCCTGCTGGCCTTCGCCAGCGCCAATTCGTTTCTTTCGTTCGCCCTGCTCGGCCTGACCCTGGCGCTGATCTACACCGAGCTCAGCCGCCTGATGGTGGGTTACAAGTCGGTCAATCCCGCCGCGCTGACCGCCCTGATCAATCGCGAGAACGCCTTGCTGGTGGATGTCAGCCCGGCGGCGGATTTCGAGAAAGGCCACATCGCCGGCGCACGCAATGTGCTGGTCAGCCAGTTCGACCCCGAGAACAAGCTGCTGGCCAAGGCCAAGGAACTGCCAGTGGCTGTCACCTGCCGCAATGGCGTTGCTTCTTCGGACGCGGCCAAGCGGCTGGTGAAGGCTGGCTTCCAGAAGGTGTATTGGCTCGACGGCGGCGTCGCCGCGTGGCAACAGGCCGACCTGCCACTGATCAAGGGCAAAGGCTGAGTCCTTCTGGCGTGCCGGCCATTGATTTGGTCGGCCTTGGACGCCATGCAATAATCGTTGTTTCCCCTTATCGCAAGACTTCCGGAGTTTCCCCATGACCGACCAGACCACGCCCGTTGCCGGCGCCGATGCCGCTGCGCAGCAGGCCCAGTTCACCGTCGAGAAGATCTACCTCAAGGACGTGTCCTTCGAGGCGCCGAACGCCCCGCAGATCTTCAGCGAGCAGGGTCAGCCGCAGCTGAACATGAACCTCAACCAGAAGGTTGCCCGCATCGGCGAGGAAATGTTCGAAGTCGTGCTCGGCGTCACCCTGACCTGCACCCTCGCCGAGAAGACCGTGTACCTCGCCGAAGTGCAGCAGGCCGGCGTGTTCGGTCTGGCCGGTTTCGACGAGCGCACGCTGGACATGATGCTTGGCACCTACTGCCCGAACGTGTTGTTCCCGTACGTGCGCCAGTCGGTCAGCGAGCTGATCGTCAGCGGTGGTTTCCCGCCGTTCTACTTGCAGCCGATCAATTTCGAAGGCCTGTACGCCGAAGGCCTGCGTCGTCGCTCCGAGCAGGGTCAGGGCCCGGTTGCCCTGGCCGAGGGCGGCAACGCCTGATCGGCTAGCGGGGCCATGAGCACCGCCAAACCTGCCATCGCGGTATTGGGCGCCGGTTCCTGGGGAACCGCGCTCGCCACCCTGCTCGCCCGTCATGAATATCCGACGGTGATCTGGGGGCGCAATGCCGAGCAGATCGCCGCGATCGATCAACGGCACGAAAACCCGCGCTACCTGCCGGGCGTGCCGCTGACCGAATCTCTGCGTGCCACCACCGATCTTGCCGCCGCCGTCGCGTCGGCCGATCTGTTGCTGGTGGTCACGCCCAGCCATGCCTTTACCGAAACCCTGCGCGCGCTCGCGCCGCATCGCCGGCCGGCCGCCGGCGTGGCTTGGGCGACCAAGGGTTTCGAGCCGGGCTCCGGTCGTTTTTTGCATGAGGTTGCCGAAGAAATCCTCGGCACCGGCGTGCCGCTTGCCGTGGTCACCGGGCCTTCTTTCGCCAAGGAAGTCGCGCAGGGTTTGCCCACCGCCGTCACCGTGCATTCGGACGACGAGGCATTCGCGCAGACCGTCGCCAACGCATTGCATGGCCCGGCATTCCGCGCCTACACCGGCAACGACATGCTCGGGGCCGAACTCGGCGGCGCGATGAAGAATGTACTCGCCGTTGCCACCGGCATCGCCGACGGCATGGCGCTGGGTTTGAACGCGCGCGCCGGTCTGATCACCCGTGGTCTCAATGAAATGCTGCGCTTGAATGTCGCGCTTGGCGGCCGTGCGGAAACGCTGATGGGTCTCGCCGGACTCGGCGATCTGGTGCTGACCTGCACCGGCGACCTGTCGCGCAATCGCCGCCTGGGCCTGGCCTTGGGGCGAGGGCAATCACTGCAGGAAGCCGTTGCCGAAATTGGCCAGGTGGTGGAATCGGTGCAGACCTCGGATGAAGTGATGCGCCTGGGCGATCGCCACGGCCTCGAGTTGCCGATCAGCGCGCTGGTGCACGCCGTGCTGCATGAAAAGATCACTCCGCGCGAAGGCCTGCAACGCCTGCTCGCGCGCGAGCAGAAACCCGAATATCCCGACGGCTTGTTCGAGTAGCGCGCTGCGCTGCAGTGTTCGCGGGCCGATCAGGCGAATTGCAGCTGCCGCCAAGCCTCGAAAACCGCGATCGCGACGGTATTGGACAGATTGAGGCTGCGCTGCCCGGGCCGCATCGGCAGAGTCAGGCGATGGTTTTCAGGCAGGGCCGCGAGCACTGGCTCCGGCAGGCCGCGCGATTCCGGGCCGAACAGGAAGGCATCGCCCGCCTGGTATTGCACCGTGTCGTAGCGCTGCCGGCCGCGCGTGGAGAAAGCGAACAGTCGCGACGGTGCCAGCGTTGCCAGGCAGGTTTCGAGGTTGGGGTGGCGCCGGATCTCGGCAAACTCGTGGTAGTCGAGGCCGGCGCGGCGCAGCTTCGCGTCGTCCAGCGAGAAACCCAGCGGTTCGATCAGATGCAGCTGCGCGCCGGTGTTGGCGCACAGACGGATGATGTTGCCGGTATTGGGCGGGATTTCGGGCTCGAACAGCAGGACATGCAGCATCCGGCCATTATGCCCGGCAGGCCCGGCCCCATCGCGCCGACAGATTGCCCAGGTCGGCCGGCGCGGCGGCCAGACGCAGGGTCATGAACCGGTGCTCGACCAGCTCGCAGGAATGCCGGGCCTGGGCGATCACGGTCACGGCAGTGACGGTCGTCGGCAGCTGGTCTGCCGAAGCGGCCGGCGGTGAGGTCAGGGCCAGTAGTGCGAACGCGGCCAGCAATGGCAGGGCGAGGGCACCGCGGGAGAGTTGCGTGGAAAGCGACATGGTCGTTCACCGTTGGCTGGGATGACAGCCATACAGCAGGAACCGTGCCATGCAACAAGTTATTGAAAATCATGTAGATACGTGGCGGCAAAGCATGTCCGGGTGTCCGCTTATGCGTCCAGCCGTCCGCCTCACTGTCCGGTTTTGCAAGCGGACAGCGGCGCCTGCAGGCCCGCCTGCCATTGCGCCTCGGCCGCCGCGCGCGGCGGGCTGGCGAAATCGATGCGTGTCGTCAGCTGCGCATCGCCCTGGTCGTCGCGCAGATTGCTCAGACCTTCGAAACGCAGCAGGCGCCGGCTAGCCTGACCATAGAAGACGTCGATATGCGGCACCAGCCAACCCAGCAGGCCGCCGAGCTGCAGGCGGAAAATCCATGCCGGCTCGCCGGCGATCTGCAACTGGCCGATCCGGCGCACGGTGAAGCCGATGCTTTCGAGTCGTGCGGGGACGGCGAAATCCAGCGGTACCGCGCGTCCGGCCAGCAGCGGCTGCCAGTGCTCGCGGATGAATTCGTCGAAGCCGGCATCGACCACCAACTGCTGCGGCGAAAGCGCAGCGGATTTTTCCGGAGCGCCGCTACTGCTGCGCACGAACACCGTCGGCGTCGCGCCTTGGCGCAGGCCTTCGCGATAGCCGCTGCGGCTGTCTTCGAAATGGAAGGCGGGCGCCGTTGCCGACTGCCGGTAGTCGACCTGCTTGCGCCCGAACAAGGTGCCGTCCGGGCAGCGATAAAGCACCAGGCGCTCGGTCGGGTGGTCACCGTCGCTGCGCAGCCAATGCTGTTCGCGGTACAGCTCGGCGTGGGAGTCGGGATTGCTGGCGATGCCTTCCTCGAAGGTCAGCCCGGCGCTCGCGATCGCCGGCGTCAGTAAAAATAAACTCGACGACGCGGCCAGCCACCAGCGCGACCTCACCACGGCAGCGGCTCGCCGTGGCGGTCGAGAAATACGCCGGTGGTTTCGATCGGCAGTCGTTTCAGGGTGGCCAGCATCGCGTGCACTGCTTCCTCGGGTTCCAGGTTGGCCTGCGGCCCACCCATCTCTGTACGCACCCAACCCGGATGCAGATTCACCACGCGGATGCCGGGCTCGATCAGCGCCTGCGCCATCATCACGCCGGCCATGTTCAGGCCGGCCTTGCTGATCGCGTAACTGGGCGTGTGGAATTGATGCGTGCTGGCGATAGATCCCAGCGTCGAGCTGATGTTGGCCACCAGTGGCGCGTGACCATGCGTGAGCAGCGCAGTCAGCGCCTGCGTCAGCAGCAGTGGCGCGATCGTGTTGATGCGCAATGAAGTCTCCAGCGCGCTGGCGTGCAGCTGGCCGAAGCGCTCGCCCGGCACCAGCACGCCGGCATTGTTGATCAGCAGGTCCAGCGCCTCGATGCGTTGGCCGACCGCATACGCGAATTCCGGCAGGCGATCGAAATCGCCGACGTCCAGCGCGACGATCTGCAAAGCCTCGCCGTGCAGCACCTGCAATTCGGCCAGCGCCGGCGTCGTCTGCCGGGAAGCGGCGACGACGGTATCGCCCCCACGCAGCAGCTGGCGCACGAACTCCAGGCCGAGACCGCGGCCGGCGCCGGTGACCAGACTGCGACGGGGCAGGGACGAGATCATCACGGGACTATGCCTTCAGGCCTAGTGTAAGCACCGTCAAGGCTGGGCTAGGATGCGCGACCCGCGTCACATTCCCTCTGTCCCCCAGGTGCTTTCCATGACGACCCTGCTGCGCCGGCCACGTGCCTCCTTGCTTGCCCTCGCCATCGCGCTCGCCGCCGGCTTCCCGATGTCCTACGCCGCCGAAACTCCGCAGGCCAGTCTGGACATTCCGTTCGAGCAGTTCACCCTGGCCAACGGCCTGCGCGTGATCGTGCATTCGGATCACAAGGCGCCGGTAGTGTCGGTGGCGATCTGGTACCACGTCGGCTCCAAGGACGAACCCACCGGCAAGACCGGCTTCGCGCACCTGTTCGAGCACCTGATGTTCAATGGCTCGGAAAACCACAAGGGCGAGTATTTCGAACCCTTCGAAAAAGCCGGCGTTTCCGACATCAACGGCAACACCTGGCTCGATCGCACGATGTATTTCGAAACCGTGCCGACCACCGCGCTGGACATGGCGATGTGGATGGAATCGGACCGCATGGGCCATCTGCTTGGTGCGATCGACCAGGCCACGCTTGATGAGCAGCGTGGCGTCGTCCAGAACGAAAAGCGCCAGGGCGAAAACCAGCCCTACGGCCGCGTCGACGAACGCATGCTGGCGCAGACTTTCCCCGCTAACCATCCCTACCACCACGACACCATCGGCTCGATGGCCGACCTCAACGCGGCCTCGCTCGCCGACGTGAAGACCTGGTTCCAGAACTATTACGGCGCGGCCAATACCGTGCTCGTGCTCAGCGGCGACATCGATGCCGCCACCGCCAAAGCCAAGGCGATCAAGTATTTCGGCGACATCCCCGCCGGCCCGGCCGTGACCCGCCAGGCCGAATGGGTCGCGCCGCGCGCGACCTCGACCCGCGACCAGATGGATGACCGCGTCGCCCAGACCCGCATCTATCGCGAGTGGAATATCCCGGCGCGCAGCGAGCGCGATTTCATCCTGCTCGATCTCGCCGCCGACATCCTCGCCAACGGCAAGACCTCGCGCCTTTACCAGCGCCTCGTCTACAAGGACAAGCTGGTCGACGACGTCGAGATCGGCGTCACGCCGTTCGAACTCGCCAGCCAGTTCGTGCTGCAGGCCGATGTGAAGCAAGGTGTTGATCCGGCCAAGGTCGAAGCCGCCGTCGCCGAGGAATGGAACAAATTCCTCGCCGAAGGCCCGACCGCCGACGAGTTGTCGCGCCTGCAGGTGCAGAACCGTGCCGGCACCATCCGCGGCCTCGAGCGCGCCCTCGGCAAGGCCTCGCGCCTCGGCGAAAGCGCGCTCTATCTCGGCGACCCCGATGGCTGGAAGCGCACCTTTGCCTGGAACCAGGACGCCACGCCCGCCGACGTGCAGGCCGCCGCGAAGAAATGGCTGAGCCATGGCGACTACACCTTGACCGTGGTCCCGACCAAGACCGCGCCCAAGGAAGAAGAAGTCGCCGGCTTGCCGGCGTCGTCCGATCGTCCTGCCGACAAGGCCGGCGCGCCGACCGACAAGCTCACCGTCACGCCCTCCGACGTCAATCGCGCCCTCGGCGTGCCGGCGGTCACCAGCTATCCCGACCTGAGCTTCCCGAAGGTCGAGCGCGGCAAACTCAAGAATGGCATCGAAGTCGTGCTCGCCGAGCGCAACACCATTCCGGTGGTTCGCCTCAGCCTGCAGTTCGACGCCGGTTACGCCACCGATGCCGGCCACAAGCTCGGCACCGCCAGTTTCGCCACCGCCTTGATCGATGAAGGCACCAGCAAGCTCGATTCGGTTGAAATCACCCAGCGCCGCGAACGCCTGGGCATGACCATGTCCACCGGCTGCGGTCTCGACAGCTGCACCGCCGGTACCAGCATCCTCAAGAGCAATCTCGCGCCGTCGCTGGCCCTGCTCGCCGACGTGGTGCGCAACCCGGCCTTCCGCGACGCCGACATCGAGCGCGTGCGCGCGCAGTGGCTGGCCGGCATCGCCCAGGAAAAGACCCAGCCGGTCGGCCTGGCGCTACGCACGCTGCCGCCGCTGCTTTACGGCAAGGGCCATCCGTATGCGATCCCGTTCTCGGGCACCGGTACCGAAGCCGCAATCAAGGCGCTGAACGCCGCCGACCTGCGCAGCTGGCAGGCCGCGTGGCTGCGCCCGGACAACGTGCGCATTCTCGTCGCGGGTGACACCACCCTGCCCGAGATCATCGCGCAGCTCGATGCCGTGTTCGGCGACTGGAAGGCCCCGGCAACCGCCCGCGGCCACAAGGCGATCCCCAAGGTCGCCAACCAGACCGCGCCGCGCGTGTTCCTGATCGACAAGCCGGGCGCGCAGCAGTCGCTGATCCTGGCCGGTTTGCTGGCGCCGCCGACCACGGTCGCCAACAACCTCGAGATCCAGACCATGAACGGCGCGTTCGGCGGCGCCTTCACCTCGCGCCTCAACATGAATCTGCGCGAGGACAAGCACTGGGCCTACGGCGCCTACAGCTTCAGCCAGGACGCCCTCGGCCAGCGCCCGTACATGCTCTATGCGCCGGTGCAGACCGACAAGACCGCGGAATCGGCCGCGGAAATGTTGAAAGAGGTCAAGGGCGTGATTGGCGACAAGCCGCTGACGTCGGCCGAAGTCAGCAAGATCAAGAACAACGACGTGCGCGGCCTGCCGGGCGGTTACGAAACCGCCGGCGCGGTGCTCGGTGCGCTTGAGGACAATGCTTTGTACGGCCGTCCGGACGATTACGTCAGCACGCTCAAGCAGCGCACGGAAGCGCAGACCGACGACCAGGTCCGCGCCGCCGCCAAGCAGGTGATCAAGCCGCAGTCGCTGACCTGGGTGATCGTCGGCGATCTGTCGAAGATTGAAAGCGGCGTGCGTGCGCTCAACATCGGTCCGGTGCAGGTGATCGATGCCGACGGCAAACCGGTCGCGACCAAGGCCGCCGCGAAGCCCGCCGCCGCGAAGCCGGCGTCAGCAAAACCGGCGAAGTAAGCTCACGGCTCATTGCTGATTCACGACGGGCGGGGCGACAATCCCGCCCGTCGTCATTTCTGCTGGAGTCTCCGCATGCGCTTTCCTGTCCTGTCCGCCGTCCTCGTGCTGTCCCTGTCGGCCTGCACCTTCGTGAAGATGGCGCCGGGTGGCGAGCAGATCAAAGTGGTCGCGGCCAACCGCGATATGGCGGCCTGCGAGAAGCGCGGCGAGATCGAGGTCTCGGTCAAGGATCGCCTCGGTCCGTATTCGCGCGACGCGCTGCGTGTGCGCGACGAGCTCGAAACCCTGGCGCGCAACGAGGCGCCCGGTCTCAAGGCCGACACCGTGCAGCCGAAAACCGAGCCGAAGGATGGCGTGCAGCGCTTCCTGGCGTTCCGCTGCAATGGCGCCGCCACGCCGGCCACGGCACCGGTCAAGGATCACGACAGCGCCGTCACCACGCCGCTCAAGGAATGACCAACCCGATGCGATGCCTGATCCAGCGCTCTTGTGGCAGCAGTTGCCGGCAGTTTTCATGATGTAGCGCGCGTTTTTGCCGCTCTTCACGGCGGTTCGGGTTGAGTACGGGGGCCGAAAGCGGTAACTTTGACCGGTTTCCCCCTAGGTTGCCTCCCATGCTGTTCACCCACGTCGCGATCGCCGGCCTCGCTCACATCGATGCCCCCCATGCCCTGAGCTCGGCCGACATCAATGCCCGGCTCCAGCCCACCATGGATCGCCTCGGCATCAAGACCGACGTGCTGCAGGACATCGCCGGCATCTTTTCCCGGCGCATGTGGGACGACGAGACCCAGGCCTCCGATGCCGCGACGATGGCCGCCGAGAAAGCCCTGATCGACGCCGGCGTGCCGCGCGACAAGATCGGTTTGCTCGTCAACACCTCGGTCAGCCGCGATTTCCTCGAGCCGTCCACGGCATCGATCGTCTCGGGCAACCTCGGACTCGGTGAAAACTGCCAGAATTTTGATGTCGCCAACGCCTGCCTGGCTTTCCTCAATGGCATGGACATCGCCAGCCGCATGATCGAACGCGGCGACATCGAATATGCACTCGTGGTCGACGGCGAAACCGCCAACCTCGTCTACGAAAAAACCCTGACCCGCCTTTCCGATCCCGGCGTCACCGAAGAACAGTTCCGCAACGAACTCGCCTCGCTGACCCTGGGCTGCGGTGCCGCCGCGATGGTGCTGGCGCGCGCCGAACTGGTGCCGGATGCGCCGCGTTACCGCGGTGGTGTCACCAAGGCCGCGACCGAGTGGAACACGCTGTGCCGCGGCAATCTCGACCGCATGGTCACCGACACCCGCATGCTGCTGATCGAAGGCCTCAAGCTGGCGCAGAAAACTTTCGCCGCCGCGCGCCTCGCGCTCGGCTGGGCGGTCGAGGAAATGGACCAGTTCGTGATCCATCAGGTCAGCCGCGTGCATACCGATGCCTTCATCAAGGCGTTCGGCATCGACCCGGCGAAAGTGCTGACCATCTTCAACGAGCACGGCAACATCGGCCCGGCCTCGGTGCCGATCGTGCTGAGCAAGCTCAAGGAAATGGGCCGGCTCAAGAAGGGCAATCGCGTCGCGTTGCTGGGTATCGGTTCGGGCCTGAACTGCTCGATGGCCGAAGTCGTCTGGTGAGCCACCCGTCCCTGAGCGCCGAGCAGGCGCGCATTCTCCACAAGGGCCCGTTCCCGGATTATCCGTTCAACCCGCGCCGCTTCGATCGTGGCGCCGGCATCGAGATGAGCTATCTCGACGAAGGTCGCGGCGATCCGGTGGTGATGCTGCACGGCAATCCGTCGTGGAGCTACTACTGGCGCAAGCTCGTGCTCGGCCTGCGCGACAACTACCGCTGCATCGTGCCCGACCACGTCGGCATGGGCCTGTCGGACAAACCCGGCGACGACAAGTATCTGTACACGCTGCAGTCGCGCGTGCACGACCTCGACCGCCTGCTCGATTCGCTGGACCTCGGCGACAACATCACCCTCGCCGTGCACGACTGGGGCGGCATGATCGGCTTCGGCTGGGCGCTCAAGCACAACGCCCGCGTCAAACGTCTGGTGATCCTCAACACCGCCTCGTTCCCGTTGCCTGCAGCCAAGGCGATGCCCTGGCAGCTCAAGCTCGGTCGCGATTCGAAAATCGGCACCGGTCTGATCCGCGGCTTCAACGCCTTCGCCGGCGGCGCCACCAAGCAGGGCGTGATGATTCCGATGTCGGCGGCAGTCAAGCGCGCATATGTCGCGCCCTACGATTCCTGGGCCAACCGCATCAGCACGCTGCGCTTCGTGCAGGACATTCCCCTGGGCACCGGCGACCGCGCCTGGCCGCTGCTCGACAAGGCGCAGAAAGCGTTGCCTTCGTTTGCCGACCGCCCCGCCTTCATCGGCTGGGGCCTGCGCGACTTCGTGTTCGACAAACACTTCCTCGACGGCTTCACCGACGCGCTGCCGAAGGCCGAGAAGCGCGTGTTCGGCGACGCTGGTCATTACGTGCTCGAAGACAAGGCCGACGCTCTGGTGCCGGCGATCCGCCACTTCCTCGACGCGCATCCGCTCTGACCCGCTTCGTAGGAGCCAGCTTGCTGGCGACTATGCTTGTCTCAAAGCAATGTCCGCTCAAGACCATCTGCTCGCGGGAATAGGGGCGTGCAGAAATCTCGCCATCGCACCCGCGCCGCCGCGGCCGACGGGGAATCCGTGCCGGTTCGGTCAGCACTTCCTGTCCTGACCGAACCGGCAGCGTCGTACCGGGAGCTTCGGGTACGCGGGTGCGAAAGCGCGGTGTCGCGCGCGTGTCTATCGCGCGAACAAAGGCTGCAGTCGGGCACAATTCAACCCATGACCGATCCCTGCAATATCGCCGCTACCTTGCCGCGCATGGCCGCCGAGCGCGGCGATCAGGTGGCGATGCGTTGCCCGGGCCGGCGTGGCGGCGAGGGTTTCGCCAGTTACGACCAGACGATCACCTATCGGCAACTCGAGGTTCGCTCCAACGCGATCGCCGCCGGCCTGACGCGCATCGGTATCGCCCGCGGCATGCGCACCGTGGTGATGGTGCGGCCGTCGCCGGAATTTTTCCTGTTGATGTTCGCGCTGTTCAAGATCGGTGCGGTGCCGGTGCTGGTCGATCCGGGCATCGCGCGCTCGGCGCTGAAACAATGCCTCGACGAAGCCGAGCCGCAGGCCTTCATCGGCATCCCGCTCGCGCATGCCGCGCGTCTGTTGCTGCGCTGGTCGCGCAGCGCGCGCATCCGGGTCACGGCGGGGCGACGCTGGTTCTGGGGCGGGCACACGCTCGCGCAAGTCGAAGCGCTAGGCGTCGACGCTGGCGCGCAACTCGTCGCCACTGCGCCCGATGACATGGCCGCACTGCTGTTCACCTCCGGCTCGACCGGCGTGCCCAAGGGCGTGGTGTATCGGCACCGGCATTTCGTCGCGCAGATCGATTTGCTGCGCGATGCGTTCGGCATCGAAGCCGGCGGCATCGACTTGCCGACGTTCCCGCCGTTCGCGCTGTTCGATCCCGCGCTCGGTCTGACATCAATCATCCCCGACATGGATCCGACCCGGCCGGCGCAGGCCGATCCGCGAAAATTGCTGCATGCGATCGAAAAGTTTTCCATCACGCAATTGTTCGGATCGCCGGCGCTGATGGCGGTGCTGGCGAAACACGGCGCCAAGCTGCCGACGGTCCGGCGTGTCACCTCCGCCGGCGCGCCGGTGCCGCCCGACGTCGTGGCGAAAATGCGCGAACTGCTGCCGGACGACGCGCAATTCTGGACGCCGTACGGCGCCACCGAATGCCTGCCGGTTGCGGTGATCGAAGGCCGCGAATTGCAGGCGACGCGCGCGGCGACCGAACGCGGCGCCGGCACCTGCGTCGGTCTTCCGGTGGCGGCCAATGATGTGCGCCTGATTTCAATCACCGATGCGGCTGTCGCCGAATGGAACGACGATTTGCAGGTTGCACGCGGCGTCGTCGGTGAAATCACCGTCGCCGGCCCGTCGGCGACCGACGAATATTTCCGCCGCCCGCAGGCCACGGCGCTGGCGAAGATTCGTGAGCGTTGCCATGACGACAGCGCGCGCATCGTACATCGCATGGGTGATCTCGGCTGGTTCGACGAACACGGCCGGCTGTGGTTCTGTGGCCGCAAATCGCATCGCGTGCAGACAGCGAGCGGCGCTTTGTTCACCGAACAGGTCGAGCCGGTATTCAACACGCATCCGGAAGTACGGCGCACGGCGCTGGTCGGTGTCGACATCGCGCCGAAGCAGCGACCGGTGCTCTGCATTGAATTGCGCGCAGGTGTCGCGGTTTCCGAGCAGGCGCGCATCCGTGCCGAGTTGTTGAAAATCGCCGCTGGCTTCGAACATACCCGCGGCATCGACACGATTCTTTTCCACGCCGGATTTCCGGTCGACATTCGCCACAACGCCAAGATCGGTCGCGAACAACTGGCGGCATGGGCGAGCAAACAGATGGGCGCGCGCGCATGAATGTCCTGGTCACCGGCGGCAGCGGCTTTCTTGGCCGCGCACTCTGCGCCGCGTTGATCGCCCGCGGCTATACCGTCAGCAGCTATCAGCGCAGTTTTTCGCGAGACCTGGAAACGCTGGGCGTGCGCCAGGTGCTGGGCGATCTCACCGATGCCGACGGTCTGGCGAAAGCCTGCGTCGGCCAGGATGCGATTTTCCACAATGCGGCGAAAGCCGGCGCCTGGGGCAGCTATCGGAGTTATTTCGACGCCAACGTGCGCGGCACGGAAAACGTGATCGCCGCCTGTCGAGAAAATTCCGTGGGAAGAATCGTTTACACCTCCACGCCCAGCGTCACCCACAGCGGCCGCACCCCGGTCGAAGGCGGCAACGAGATCAACACGCCCTACGGCGAAAATTTCAAGGCGCCGTATCCAGCGACAAAAAAAATCGCCGAGCTCGCGATGCTCGCCGCGAACGACGCACAACTCGCAACGGTCGCGTTGCGTCCGCGGCTGATCTGGGGCCCGGGCGACACGCAGTTGCTGCCGCGCCTGGTCGAACGTGCGCGCGCTGGGCGACTGCGTTTCATCGCCGGCGGCGACAACCGCATGGACACGACCTACATCGACAACGTCGTGCAGGCGCACCTGGCAGCCTTCGATCATCTCGCGCCCGCCGCGGCCTGCGCCGGCAAGGCCTATTTCATTTCCAACGGCGAGCCGACCAGCGCACGCGAGATCGTCAACGCGTTGCTGCAGGCAACCGGCACACCCGCGATCAGCGCCAGCATTCCGTATCCGATTGCGTATGCCGCCGGCGCGCTGCTTGAAGCCGTCTGGCATGTATTGCCGATGCGCGGCGAGCCGCCGATGACGCGTTTCCTCGCCGAACAATTGTCGACGCCACATTGGTACGACATCAGCGCGGCAAAACGCGACTTCGGCTACGCCCCGACCATCGACCTCGCCGAAGGCCTGCGCCGCACCGCTGCCGATTGGGCGCGACGCTCCGTGGGAGCGGGCACGACCGCGAACCCATGATGTGCCGCACACGGTCCGTCGCGGCCATGCCCGCTCCCACATGACTACAATGCGCCCATGAGCACACCCTCGCCCTTCGCTGCCCTCAAGCCGATTGCCGGCCGCGCGCTGGAAATCGCGCTCAATCGTCTGGTCGCGCTCGATCCCGATACGCGCAAGGCGCTCGCTGCCCTCGACGGCAAGCGCATCGAGCTCGCGCTGGAAGCCCCGGCCATCGCGCTGTCGATCACGGTCCGTGATGGCAGCCTCGATGTCGGTCCGGCGAATCCGGACAGCGAGGCCGATCTCGGTCTGCGTGCGACGCTCGGCGGTCTGTTCGCGCAGTTGCCGTTCGCGCGTAGCAGCGGCGCTGCGCCGGTTGGCAAGCTGCGCATCAACGGCGATGCCGAACTCGCGCGCACGTTGCAGCAACTGGCCGACCGTTTCGATCCCGACTGGGAAAAACCTTTCGCCGACACCCTCGGTCCGATCATCGGCCCGCAGGTCGCGCGTACCTTGCGCGAAGGTCTGCGCGCCGGCAGCAAACTGGCGCAGAACCTCGCGCGCGATGCCGCCGAATTCGTCACCGAGGAGTCGCGCGATGTCGTCGCCAAGGCGGAGCTCTCTGCCTTCCACGATGACGTTGACGCGCTGCGCGATCGCAGCGAACGCCTGATCGCGCGCGTCGACAGACTGGCGACGAAAGCGGGCGACCCGGCATGACGAAATCGGCCTTCCGCGCGCTGCGCATCGTCCGCGTGCTGCTCAAGCACCGGCTCGACGGCCTGCTGGAAAACACCGCGTTCGGGCGCTGGCTGTGGTTGCTGCGGCCGTTTTCGGCGGTGCGCAGCGACGAGGCGAACCTGCCGCGCGGGCAGCGTCTGCGTCTGGCTTTGCAGGAGCTCGGACCGATCTTCGTGAAGTTCGGCCAGGTGTTGTCGACGCGTCGCGATCTGCTGCCACCCGACATCGCCGACGAATTGAACCTGCTGCGCGACCAGGTCGCGCCGTTCGACGGCGAGCTCGCCAAGAGCGAAATCGAACGCGCGCTGGGCAGGCCGGTCGGCGAGTTGTTCGCGAGTTTCGATCCCACGCCGCTGGCGTCGGCGTCGATCGCGCAGGTGCATCCGGCCACGCTGCACGATGGCCGCGAGGTCGTGATCAAGGTGTTGCGTCCGAACATCCGCGCGCAGATCGACGCCGACATCGGCCTGCTGCGCACGCTCGCCTCGTTCGCCGATCGGCATCATCCGAACGCGGAGAAAATCCAGCCACAAGCGGTCGTTTCGGAAATCGAAGGCACGCTGTACGCCGAGCTAGACCTGCAGCGGGAAGGCGCCAACGCCAGCCTGATGCGCCGGCTCTGGCTCGATTCCGACGACCTGTACGTGCCGGAAGTGCATTGGCCGCTGTCGAGCGAAACCGTGCTGACGATGGAGCGCGTGTACGGCATCGGCTCCGACGATGTCGCCGCGATCGACGCCGCCGGCATCGACCGCAGCGCGCTCGCCGCCAAGGGCGTGCGTGTGTTTTATACGCAGGTGTTTCGCGACAATTTCTTCCACGCCGATGCCCACGCCGGCAATATCTGGGTGGACGCGACGCGCAAGGACAATCCGCGTTTCATCGCGCTCGATTTCGGTATCGTCGGGCAGTTGCCGGCGCGCGACCAGTTCTACCTCGCCGAGAATTTCATGGCGATCTTCCAGCGTGATTACCGCCGCATCGCCGAGCTGCACGTCGAGGCCGGCTGGATGCCGGCGCATATCCGCATCGATGAACTCGAAGCCGCGACGCGCTCGGTGTGCGAACCGTATTTCACCCGGCCGCTGTCGGAAATCTCGATCGCCGAAGTGATGGTGAAGTTGTTCCGCACTGCGCAGCGCTACCAGCTGACGCTGCAGCCGCAGTTGATCCTGCTGCAGAAAACCCTGCTCAATGTCGAAGGCGTTGCGCGCCTGCTCGATCCGAAGCTGGATATTTTTTCCGTCGCCTCGCCGGTGCTGGAAAACATCCTGCGCGAGCGCTACAGCCGCAAGACCTTGATGGCGGAATTCCGCAAGCGCCTGCCGGAACTGATCACCCATGCGCCGGACATGCCGCGCCTGCTGCGCGACTGGTTGTCGCAGCAGGTCGATGGCCGGCATTCGTTGCGCATGCAGTCCGACGATCTCGCCGAGCTCGCGCGCATTTCCCGCGAAGGCCAGCGCCACGCCGTGTACGCGATCCTCGGCACGGGGCTGATGATCACCGCCGCAGTGCTCTTCACGTTCGACCGCGGCGGCCCGCATCTGCTCCACCTCACCGCCGCCACCTGGATCGCCGCCGCCGCCGCGCTGGGCGCGTTCATGGCGGCGTGGCCGCGGCGCTGATTTTTCGTCTCTTGTTTTCCCTTACTCCTCGCCGAGGGTTTGCTTGATCGCAGAAAGCCGCCTTCCGGGCAACAATCCCGTTCCGAACACGCGAAATGCCCCTCCCCCTGTTCGCAGGGGGAGGCTGGGAGGGGGTAGAGGCTTGCGGCAGATATGGAACAACGCACGACATCTGCGCAGAAGCATGACCGACGCCGAACGCGCGCTTTGGCGACATTTACGCGGGGAGCAGATGCGCGGCTTGAAGTTCCGTCGTCAGTATCCGATCGCTGGATATATCGCTGATTTTGCTTGCATTGAAGCGAGGATGGCCATCGAGCTTGATGGCGGACAGCATTTGCTTCAGATGGGATACGACCGCAGGCGCAGCCTGATGCTTGAGCGCGACGGGTATCGGGTGCTGCGTTTCTGGAACGATCAGGTTCTATTGGAAATGGACGCGGTGCTGGCGGAGATTTTTCGACAGATTTCTACCCCACCCCGACCCTCCCCTGCGAGCAGGGGAGGGGGATGAGCGGCCTGGAAGGAAATCGAGGCAACAGATGAAACACGAAAGATGATGATCGTCGTTCTCTACGAAGACCCGTACCTCGCCGTCGTCGACAAGCCTGCCGGTTTGATGGCGCATGCGAGTGCGATGGCGCGGGGCGAGGATGATTTTCTCGACGAGCGCCTGCGCGAGCAGTTCGGCAAACCCATCCATCTGATCCATCGTCTCGATCGCGCGACCAGCGGCTGCCTGCTGGTGGCCTTTGATCGCGAGGTCGCGGCGGCGCTGGGACAGGTGTTCATGTCGCGCGAGGTCGACAAGCATTACCTGGCGATCTGTCGCGGCTGGCCCGAGGAAAGTTTCGTCATCGATCACGATCTCGACGGCGGGCCCGGCAAGCCGGTGAAGAAGCCGGCGATCACGCAGGTCGTGCGCCTCGCCACCGCCGAGATCGAGACGCCGAGCGCGCAGCATCCGACCTCGCGTTATGCATTGCTGCGCTGCTCGCCGCAGACCGGGCGCTTCCGGCAGATCCGTCGGCATCTCAAGCATGTATTCCATCACCTGATCGGCGATTCCAGCCATGGCGACGGCCGCCACAACCGCACGTTCCGGATGCGCGGCGTGCATCGGATGTTGCTGCACGCCTGGCAGCTGTCGTTCCTGCATCCGGTCAGCGGCGCGCGCATCACGGTGACGGCGCCGCTGGACGACGAGTTCCGCAAGGCGCTGGACGTGTTGGGGATGAACGCGGTCGAGTGAATTGACGCGGCGCGTGCATGGCGCACATCGAGGGCCTTGAATGCGACCGGATCAGGCGTCAGGCTAGCCGCATGGCCAAGCTCTATTTCTATTATTCGGCGATGAACGCCGGCAAGACCACGACGCTGTTGCAGAGCGCGTACAACTACCACGAGCGCGGCATGCGCACGCTGATCCTGACGCCGCGGCTGGACAATCGCGCCGGCGAAGGCGTGGTCGCTTCACGCATCGGCCTGAAGGCGCGCGGCGTGATCTTCGAACGCAGCGACGACCTCGAGCGCATCGTGCGTGCCGACATTGATGCCCGCGGCAAACTCGATTGCGTGCTGGTCGACGAGGCGCAATTCCTCAGCAAGCCGCAGGTCTGGCAGCTCAGCGAGATAGTGGACGCGCTCAGGATTCCGGTGCTCGCTTATGGGCTGCGCACCGATTTCCGTGGCGAGTTGTTCGAGGGCAGCCAATACCTGCTGGCCTGGGCCGACAACCTCATCGAGATCAAGACCATCTGCCACACCGGCAAGAAGGCGACGATGGTGGTGCGCGTCGACGAAAACGGCCGCGCGGTCACCGACGGCCCGCAGGTCGAGATCGGCGGCAACGACCGCTACGTGTCGGTCTCGCGTCCCGAGTTCAAGAAGATCATGGCCGGCGAAGGCCGCATCGATCTGCAGCAACCGCCGCTCCCGCTGGACGAGGGCCTCTAGAAAGTTCAGATCGGTGCGGGGCAGTTCGCGTCGATCTGCATGAGCCGGCGCAGCAGGCGCAGGCGTTCGGGATCTTCGCGGCGCGCGGTGTCGATGACCTTGCTGCGCTGCAGCTGGCCGGCTGCGCCGGCGCCGTTTTGACACGCATGTGCTGCCTGCAGTGCCAGCGCCTGCCAGCGCAGGCGGCGATACGCGGCTTCATCAGGCAGGCGATCCAGCGCCACCGCGATGCGTTCGGCGGCGTCGGCGGCGCCGGTGCGCAACGCCCAGCGCGCTTCGGTGAGCGCGAGGCCGGCGTCCTTGGCCTGGGCGGCGTCGCGCAGATCCACCTGATCGAGCCAGGCGCGCGCCTGTGCCGGATTGTCGCGATCGAGCGCGGCGTCGGCGAGTGCAGCCAACGCCGGCGCGGGATTTTCGACATCGCGCGCGCGGATCACCGCGATGCATTCGCGGCCGCTGTTTTCTGCCGCGTCGACCTTGGCCTGATCGCTGCGCGCGAGTGCTAGCCAGCAAAGATCCCAGGCATGCGTCGACAGTTGCGTATGCGACCGCCAGGCGCGCACCGCATCGGTGAGCGCGGCTTCGGCATCGGCGGCGTGATCGCGATCCAGCGCGAGACGACCGCGCAGACTGTCGACGCCGGCCTGTTCGAGGCTGTCGTCGCCCCAGCGTGCATGCATGCTGTCCTGCGCAAGGCGCAGCAGGCGGTCGGCCTCGTCGAGCTTGCCGACCTGCGCCAGCACTTCCGCGAGCCGCAGCTGCACGGCGGCCGTGCGCGGATGCTGCGTACCAAAACGACCGAGCGCGATGTCCAGCGCCTGGCGATATGCGGCTTCGGATTCGATCAGGTTGTTCTGGCGGCCGTAGGCATCGCCGAGACTGCGCCAGATGTCGACGCCGAGTGCGTTGCGTTCGCCACCGGCGTTGCGCAGTTTCGCCAGCGCGTCGCGCAGCGCGGAAATGCCGCCGGCGAGATCACCATCGTCGATCTTTAGCAGGGCCAGATCGGTCTGGCTTTCCGCTTCCAGCGCCGGGTTGTCGCCGCCGCCGCGGCGCAGCTGCAAAGCCTGACCAAACAGATCGCGCGCGACCTCGCGGCCTTGCATGCGGCCATGGCAGCGCGCCAGTTGCGAGAAAAATTCCGCGACCACCAGCGGCGAACGCCCGGCCTCCGCCTGCGCGCTTGCGAGCAGCGGGCCGAGCGCGGCGAGGCAGTCCTGCGGGCGATCGAGTTCGCGCAGGCTGCGGCCACGCAGCGCGGCCGATTCCAGTACCAGCGACGGCGGCGCGGACGGGCCGAGGATGTGGATGAGTTCCTGCTGGCGATCGAGCAGTTGCAGCGCTTCCTTGTCGTCGCCCAGGCCCGAGCGTAGTCGCGCGATAAGGCCGAGCAGTTCCGCACGTGCCTGCGGCTGCGTGCCCAGCTCGGTATCGGCGCGGCTGACGCCGGCGTCGAGCAGCGCGCGCACGTCCAGGCCTTGCGCGTTGTTGGCGTTGCCGGTGTTCTCGAACAGCGCGATCACGAAATCCTGCATCGCCTGCGCACGCGTGGCTTCCTTGACGGCGCGGTCGGCCTGCCAGGAAAAAATCGCCAGCGAGACCACCATCAGGCCGCTGATCACGGCGGTCAGGCCCACCGCCACCGCGTGTCGGCGCAGGTATTTGCGCACGCGATAGGCCATGCCCTGTGACCGCGCCTGCACCGGCTGGCCTTCCAGATACCGGCGCAGATCCTGGGCCAACGCTTCGACCGAGGGATAGCGCAGCTCCGGCGCTTTCGCGAGCGCCTTGAGGATGATGTTGTCGAGGTCACCGGCGAGCATGCGCATGCGTCGGCGATCGACCAGCAGGCCGCTTTCGCGAGCGAGTTTCGCCACCGCCAGCGATGGCCGCACCGGCTCGGCGGTAAGGATGGCTTCTTCCCAGGCGGCGTCGGTCTGCCGCGGCAGATCGTAGGGAATGCAGTCGGTAAGCAATTCGTACAACACCACGCCCAGCGAATAGACGTCGGTCATGGTGGTGATCGGTTCGCGGCGCAGTTGCTCTGGCGCGGCGTAGTGCAGGGTGAAGGCGCGGCTATCGGTCTGGGTGATCTCGGTGTGTTCGCCAGTCACCTGGTCAAGCAGCTTGGCGATGCCGAAATCGAGCAGGCAGACTTCCGCTGCCGGCGTGACCAGGATGTTGGAAGGCTTGAGGTCGCGGTGCACCACCAGGTTGGCGTGCGCGTGGCTGACCGCCGCGCAGACCTGCGCGAACAGGTTCAGGCGCGTGCGCACGTCGAGGCCGTGTTTCTTGGCGTAGTCGGTGATGGCGTCGCCGCGCACGTAATCGAGCGCGAGATAGGGCTGGCCGTCCTGGCTGATGCCGGCGTCGAGCAGGCGCGCGATATGGGCGTGGCCAAGGCGCGCGAGAATCTGTCGCTCGCGCGTGAAGCGCGCACGCAGGCCGGCGTCGCCAAGGCCGGGGCGCAGCAGTTTCAGTGCGACGCGGCGCTCGTACAGGCCGTCCGAGCGCATCGCCAGCCAGACCTGGCCCATGCCGCCTTCGCCCAGCGGCGCGACCAGGCGGTACGGCCCGATCTCCTGGCCCGCCTGCGGCGAAAACAGCGAAGCATCGACCATGGGTTTGGCGAGGAAATCGGGGCGCTCGTCCTCGAGCAGCAGCATCTTGCGCAGTTCGGTGCCGATCTCGGGATCGTCGGCCTCGATCCGGACGAGGCGGGCGGCGCGCTCCTCGCCCGTCAGTTCCAGCAGTTCATCGAGCAGGGGCGAAAGGCGCGACCAGCGTTCGCCATGCATGCGCGGCCGACCTCAGCCCTGCAGCGATGCCAGCAGATACATGCGCGCCTTCTGCCAGTCGCGGCGGACGCTGCGCTCGGAGCGCTTGAGCAGCGCGGCGATCTCGGCTTCCGACAGGCCGGCGAAATAGCGCAGCTCCACGACTTGCGCGAGGCGCTGGTCGACATCGGCGAGGCGGGTCAGGGCGACGTCGAGGCCGAGCATGTCCTCGTCCATGCGCATGCCGCCGCCGAGGTCCTCGGGCAGGTCGGTGACGCGGTGCAGGTCGCCGCCGCGCTTCACGGCCAGTCGCTGGCGGGCGTAATCGACCACCACACTGCGCATCGCCGAGGCGGCATAGGCGAAAAAGTGCGCGCGGTCCTCGAACTCGGCATCGGCGCGGCCGACCAGGCGCAGGTAGGCCTCGTGGACCAGGCCGGTGGCATCGAGGGTATGGCCGTTCTGGCCGCCGAGCTGGCGCCGGGCCATGCCGTGCAGCTCGCGGTAGAGCGTGGACAGCACGAGATCGAGCGCACTGCGGTCGCCACCGCGTGCTGCGCTCAACCACTGCGTGATGTCTGCCGTTTCGCTCATGAGTCCCCGGACCCGTCTACGCGGGTTGCCGACACTATAGCCCGAACGTGACGGGTGTCACGTCGGGGGAATGGGAATGGGGAGAGGGGAGACGGGAGACGGGAGACGGGAGACGGGAGACGGAGTGAGCGGTGAGCGGTGAGCGGTGAGCGGAGAAGGTGAGGCTTCGGGGTTGATGGGGGTTTGGTATGGCTTTCGATATTCCCTTGAAATATCCCGTCATCCCCGCGAAGGCGGGGATCCAGTGACTTTCTGTTTCGTCGCCCGGGGACACAAAAGCAAAGACGCTGGATCCCCGCCTTCGCGGGGATGACGAAGCCCCATATGCTTTTTCCGCTCACCGCTCACCGCTCACCGCTCACCGCTCACAGCTCACCGCTCACCGCTCACCGCTCACCGCTCACCGCTCCCCGCTCACTTCTGACACCGCCCGCACCACGCCGAAGCACGACCACCTATGCGAGTGTCGCGGATGCGGCGGCCGCAGACCTTGCAGGGTTCGCCTTCGCGGCCGTAGACAAACAATTCCTGCTCGAAATAGCCCGGGGCGCCGTCGGCGTTGAGGAAGTCGCGCAAGGTGGTGCCACCGCGTTCGATCGCGTGGGTGAGGATGTCTTTCACCGCGGCAGCCAGCTTCGCATAGCGCTCGCGGCTGATCGTGCCGGCGGCGCGGGTCGGGGCGATGCCGGCGCGGAACAGGCTCTCGGCGACGTAGATGTTGCCGACGCCGACGACGATGCCCTGATCTATGACGAAGGTCTTGACCGGCGCCTTGCGGCCACGACTGAGGGCGAACAGGTATTCGCCGTCGAAGTCGTCGGACAGCGGCTCCGGCCCGAGATCGCGCAGCAGGTCGTGGGTCTCGCCGGTGGCCTGCCAGAGCAGGCAGCCGAAACGGCGTGGGTCGGTGAAGCGCAGCACGCGGCCGGAATCGAGCGCGATGTCGACATGATCGTGCGCGCCGATCGCGCTGTCCGCTGGCAGGATCCGCAGCACGCCCGACATGCCCAGGTGCAGCAACGCGCTACCGGCGTGGGTGTCCAGCAACAGGTATTTGGCGCGGCGGCGCACGGCGAGAATTTTCTCGCCCGGCAGCAGCTCGCGCACCTCCGCCGGAATGGGCCAGCGCAGATCGGGACGGCGCAGCGTGACCGCAGTGATGCGGCGCTGCGTTAGATGTGGCATCAGGCCGCGACGGGTGGTTTCGACTTCGGGCAGTTCGGGCATGGGCCGAAGTGTAGCGCTGCGGTGCAGCGAGACCGCGAGGTGACAAGCGCCATGGTGAAGGGCTACCTTCATCCGGGATTCAAACCGCCGGGGCCTACACTCCGGCGCAATCGAGCCAGGCCCGCCTGGCGTCGACACTCCACGCCTACGGGCGCTGGCCCCGGGCAACCGGTCACGCAAGATCGAGAAGGAGATTTTCGATGCGCGCTATATCCAGGGCTGTTCTGCTCGTACTTATCTGTTTCGCCGGCTTCGCCGCGCCGGTCGCGGCCCAGAGCCTGCCCCCGGGCAGTTATCTGGAAACCTGCACCAACGCGCGCGTCGACGGGGGCTGGGGCAACACTTACGCCGGCACCTTGCGCGCTGATTGTTCCGACAGCCGCAACCGCATCAAGTCCACCAGCATCGCTGCCGACTGCGATGGCGACATCGTCAACAACAACGGCAAGCTGCAGTGCATGCGCTACGGCAATGGCTATGGCAATGGCTACGGAAACAACTACGGCAACAACGGTTACAACATCCCGGCCGGCAGCTATCGCATGACCTGCTACGGCTCGCGCATGAACGGCGCGATGCTCACCTCGATCTGCCTCGACGACCGCAACGGCCAGCGCACGACCTCCATCAATGCCGATAGCTGCCAGGGCCGCGACATCGGCAACGTCAACGGTGGCCTGCGCTGCCTGAACCCGCCGCCGGCCGGCTCCTACCAGCAGACCTGCGACAGCGCCTACGTCAATAGCAACACCCTGACCGCACGCTGCGCCGACCAGAACGGTTACCCGCGCCGCACCACGCTCAACGTCAACAGCTGTCGCAATCGCGACATCTCCAACAACGGTGGTCGCCTGTCCTGCAGCAACAACGGCAATGGCGGCTTCCCGATCGGTTCCTACCAGCAAAGCTGCAACAGCGCCTCGATCAAGGGCAGCACGCTCACCGCGACCTGCCTGGACGGCAACAACTATCCGCGGCGCACGTCGATCAACGTCAACAACTGCCGCGGCCGCGACATCGGCAACAACAACGGTTACCTGCAGTGCAACGACTACAACAACGGCTATAACAACGGCTATAACAATAACAATGGCTATGCCAACGGCATGCCGCTGGGCAGCTATCAGCAGAGCTGCACCGGCGCCTACATGAGCGGCCGCACGCTCAACGCCACCTGCGCCACGGCCAATGGCTCGACCCGGCGCAGCTCGATCAACGTCGACAACTGCCGCGGCCAGGGTATCGGCAACAACAACGGCTACCTGCAGTGCAGCGATACCGCTTACAGCGGCAACAACGGCGGCATCGCCGGCACGGTGCCGCCGCAGGGCAGTTATCAGGCGACCTGCACCGGCGCCTACGTGCGTGGCGGCATCCTCGCCGCGACCTGCCCCGACTCTTACGGCCGCTTCAAGATGACTTCGCTGAACATCGCCACTTGCTACGGCCGCGATGTCGCCAACAGCAACGGCACGTTGACCTGCCGTTGATCGTGCAGCGGATCGCCCTGGCCGGATAAACCGGTCAGGGCCTCCGGGATAGCTTGTCTGGGGGCCGCGCGCCCCCATACCTGGGGGCAGGGTGACGTCGCGCCGATCGGTGGGCATCATGCCCGCCACGCGCCGCCCGCCCGGCGCCGATTCCGGAGTTTCCCGCGATGTTTGCCGCTTCACTCGATTGGCTTTCCCGCGGCCTGACCCAGGCCGCGTACTGGCAGATGGCCGTGTATTTCCTGGTGATGGTGCAGCTGACCATTTTCACCACCACGCTCTACCTGCACCGCAGCGCGACGCATCGTGGCGTCGATTTCCACCCGTTGCTCACGCACGCATTCCGCTTCTGGTCCTGGCTGACCATGGCGATGGTGACCAAGGAATGGGTCGCCGTGCATCGCCTGCACCACGCCCGCTGCGAAACCGCCGAAGATCCGCACAGCCCGCGTTTCCACGGCATCAATCAAGTGCTCTGGCGCGGCGTCGAGCTCTACCAGGACGCGCGTCTGGACAAGGCGATGCTGGAAAAATACGGCAAGGGCACGCCCGACGACTGGCTCGAGCGCCACGTCTATACGCCGCGCTCGACGCTGGGCCCGATACTGATGCTGGTGATCGATGTCGCGTTGTTCGGCCTGCCGGGCCTGTTG
>NZ_DATGBO010000085.1:0-30164 GCF_035312645.1 Arenimonas sp. | reverse complement strand
GTCGTCGCCGGCGCCAACGTGCGCGACTGGCTGCGCTCCGGGCAGACCGACGAAACCCTGATGGACATCGCCAGCCCGGTCGACCAGCACCAGCGCCTGAGCCTGCGCCTGATCGCCTATTCGCCCGAGCAATGGCTGCTGGTCGTGCGTGATGTCACGCAACTGTTGCGCCTCGAGCAAGTCCGCCGCGATTTTGTCGCCAACGTCTCGCACGAACTGCGCACGCCGCTGACGGTCGTGCACGGCTACCTCGACATGATGGAGCCCGACGAACATTCCGAATGGCATCCGATGATCGGCGAAATGCGCCGGCAATCGCAGCGTATGACGCAACTGGTCGAGGATCTGCTGACGCTGTCGCGACTGGAAGCGCAGGATCACCTGCCCGAGGAAATCATCGGCATGGCCTCGTTGCTGGTGACGCTGCGCCGCGAAGCCGAAGCGATCAGCCAGGGCCGGCACCAGATCAGCGTCGAAGACACTGCGCAATGCGACCTGCTCGGCTCGGCCAAGGAATTGCACAGCGCGTTTTCCAATCTTGTCAGCAATGCCGTGCGCTACACGCCCACCGACGGTCGCGTCAGCATCCGCTTCGAGCGCACCAGCGATGGTGGCGCACGCCTCGCAGTGCAAGATAGCGGCTACGGCATTCCCGCCCAGCATCTGCCGCGCATCACCGAACGTTTTTACCGCGTCTCCACCAGCCGTTCGCGTGAATCGGGCGGCACCGGCCTCGGCCTGTCGATCGTCAAGCATGTGCTGAGCCTGCACCAGGGCCGGCTCGAGATCGAAAGCGAAGTCGGCCGCGGCAGCACCTTCGCCTGCGTTTTCGGTCCGGAACGCACCCGCCCCCGCGGCTATTAGCCGCCTTTGTCGAATCCAACGACCATGCCCCTGACCAAGATGCCGACCACGATTCCGACCGCAGCGAACGTTCCGATCGCGCCGACCGATGGCGAGCTGTTTCTCAATCGCGAACTGTCCCAGCTCGAATTCAACTTCCGCGTGATGGCGCAGGCCGAGGACATCAGCCTGCCCCTGCTCGAACGCCTGCGCTATCTGTGCATTTCCTGCACCAATCTCGACGAGTTCTTCGAGATCCGCGCCGCGACCGTGCGCACCGCGCTGCAATTCGGCGGCCCGCTGATCCCCGACGGCATGGCGCCTGCACGCGCACTGGAATTGATCCACACCAAGGCCGGCAAGCTGGTCGAGGCGCAATACCATTGCTGGAGCAAAATCCTGCGCCCGGCCCTGGCCGAATCCGGCATCCGCGTACTCACCCGCGAAAGCTGGAACAAGGAGCAGACGCAGTGGCTGCATGATTATTTCGAGAACGACATCCTGCCGGTGCTATCGCCGCTGGGCCTGGATCCGGCGCATCCGTTCCCGCGCATCCTCAACAAGAGCCTCAATGTCGTCGTCGTGCTCGAGGGCAAGGACGCATTCGGCCGCCGCGGCGGCATGGCGATCGTGCGCGCCCCACGCTCGCTGCCGCGCATCATCCAGATCCCGGAGGAAATTTCCGGCGGCAAGCACGACTACGTTTTCCTCTCCGCCGTGCTCACCGCCTTCGTCGACGACCTGTTCCCGGGCATGTCGGTCAAGGGTGCGTACCAGTTCCGCGTCACCCGCAATTCGGAATTGTTCGTCGACGAGGAAGAAGTCGAAAACCTCGCCAGCGCGCTCAAGGACGAATTGCTCAGTCGCGGTTTCCGCCCGGCCGTGCGCCTGGAAATCGCCGAGGATTGCCCGAAGAACATCCTCAACACGCTGCTGGAAAATTTCGACCTCAGCGAGAACGCTGTCTACCGCATCAACGGCCCGGTCAATCTCAGTCGCGTGCTGCAGGTCTACGACCTCGCCAATCGCCCCGAACTGAAATTTCCGCCATTCAAATCGCGCAAGGCGGCGCTCGACGAAGACGCGCCATTCGACAGCATTCGTGCCGGCGATGTCTTGCTGCATCATCCCTACCAGAGTTTTTCCAGCGTACTCGACCTGCTTGCCGCCGCCGCGCAGGACCCGAATGTGCTCGCGATCAAGCAAACCGTGTACCGCACCGGCAAGGACTCGAAGATCATCGAGCACCTGATCGCCGCCGCACATGCCGGCAAGGATGTCACTGTCGTCGTCGAACTGCGCGCGCGTTTCGACGAGGAAGCCAACCTCAAGCTCGCCGACCGCCTGCAGGAAGCCGGCGTGCAGGTGATGTACGGCGTGGTCGGCTACAAGACGCACGCCAAGATGATGCTGATCGTGCGCCGTGAAGGAAAAACGCTGCGGCGTTACGTGCACCTGGGCACCGGCAATTATCATTCCGGCACCGCGCGCACTTACACCGATATCGGCCTGATGACCTGCGACCCGGAAATCACCGCCGACGTGCACGGCATGTTCCAGCAACTTTCCGGTCTGGCGCCGGCGTTCAAGCTCAAGCGCCTCATGGCCTCGCCATTCACCCTGCACAAGGGCCTGCTCAAGAAAATCGAACGCGAGATCAAACATGCCCGCGCCGGCAAGCCCGGCCGCATCATCGCCAAGATGAATGCGATCAACGAAGACACGATCATCCGCGCGCTTTACGAAGCCTCGCAGGCCGGCGTGCAGATCGAGCTGATCGTGCGCGGCGCCTGCTGCCTGCGCCCGGGCGTGCCGGGCATTTCCGACAACATCACCGTGCGCTCGGTGGTTGGGCGTTTCCTCGAACACAGCCGCGTTTACTGGTTCGGCAACGACGGCGAGCCGGAGATTTTCTGTTCCAGCGCCGACTGGATGGAGCGCAACCTGCTGCGCCGGGTCGAGACCTGCTTCCCCATCCTCGACCCGATACTCGCCAAGCGCGTGTTCGACGAGGAACTCGCCAACTATCTCGCCGACAACATGCAAGCCTGGCAACTCAACGCCAAGGGCAATTACACTCGCGTCCTGCCCTTGGGCGACGCGGCGCCGTATTCGGCGCAGGGCGCGCTGCTCGCAAAAATGTGTGGATGACCGATGCCCGTTGCCGCCAATCCGCCGCTGCAAGATGGTGACCTGCTCGCCGCCGTCGATATCGGCTCGAACAGTTTCCACATGGTGGTGGCGCGTTACGTGCTCGGGCAGTTGCGCATCGTCGACCGCATCAAGGAACACGTACGCCTGGCCGAAGGCCTCGACGGCAAGGGCGGCCTCAGCGACGACGCGCTGATGCGCGCGCTCGACTGCCTTTCGCGCTTCGGCCAGCGCCTGGCAACGATCCCGCCGCAACGCGTGCGTGCGATCGCCACCAACACCGTGCGCCAGCTCAGTCATCCGCACAATTTCCTGATGCCCGCCGAAGCCTCGCTGGGCCACGACATCGAAGTCGTCGCCGGCCGCGAGGAAGCGCGCCTGATCTATCTCGGCGTCGCCCACGGCAATCCACCGCGCAACAAGCGCCGGCTGGTGATCGACATCGGCGGCGGCTCGACCGAATTCATCATCGGCGCCGGCTTCGAAGCACTGGAGCGCGAGAGCCTGCAGATGGGTTGCATCGCGACCACGCGGCGTTTTTTCGCCGACGGAAAGTTGTCGAAGAAGCGCTGGAAGGAAGCGCAGACCGAGATCACCGCCGAATTCCAGCAATTCGTCTCGACCTATCGCAGCGTCGGCTGGCAGGAAATTTTCGGATCCTCGGGCACGATCAAGGCGATCGGCGAAATCGCCACCAGCATGAAGCTCACGCGCGGCGCAATCACCGAAGCCGCGCTGGCCACGATCCGCGACAAGTTGCTCGAGTTCGATCGCATCGAGGACATCCGCCTGCCCGGTCTGTCGGCGGATCGCCGGCCGGTGATCGCCGGCGGTTTGTTGATCCTCGACGCCGCTTTCGCCGAACTCGATCTCAAGCGCATGCAGGTCAGCGACGACGCCCTGCGCGAAGGCGTGCTTTACGACATCGTCGGCCGCGGCGGCGAACGCGATCCGCGCGATGCCTCGATCCTCGCGCTGTGCGCGCGTTACGGCGTCGACAAGGATCAGGCGCAGCATGTCGAGACGACCGCGCTGGCCTTGTTCGACCAGGTCGCCGAGTCCTGGCAACTCGATGCCGACGACCGCCAGATGCTGGCCTGGGCCGCGCGCATCCATGAGATCGGCCTGGTGATCGCGCACAGCCAGTATCACCAGCACGGTGCCTATCTGATCGAACATTCCGACATCGCCGGCTTCTCGAAAACCGAACAACAGTTCATCGCCGCGTTGGTGCGCAACCAGCGCCGCGGCGTGCATCGGCCCAGCGTCGACTCGCTGCCCGACCGTCTCGGCCGCTCGGCGCTCAATTGTGCGCTGTTGCTGCGCCTGTCGGTGCTGCTGCATCGCAGCCACGACCGCGACGACATCCCGCGGGTCGCGCTGAAGGGGCGATCCACCGGCATGGAGCTCACGTTGTCGCAGCACTGGCTCGAGGCGCATCCACTCACTCAGGCCGATCTCGACAGCGAACGCGAGCATCTCAAGGACGTCGGCCTGAGTCTCGAGGTCGCCTCGGGCTGAATCGTTTCCGCATCGGCGCAGACGCCGGTGCCGTCATGTCGGCGTCATCCCGTGGTCATCGTGCCGGCATACCGGCGCGCCAAGCTCGCGGGCATGAACACGAACCTGCACATCGAACTGGTTACCGAAACCTATCCGCCCGATGTCAACGGCGTTGCCCTGACCGTGCAGGCGCTGGAACAAGGCCTGCGCGGACTCGGCCATCGCGTCGCGTTGATCCGTACCGAGCAGGCCGAGGAAAGCCTGCAGGCGCGCGCCGACCTGATGCTGGTCGACGGTGCGCCGATCCCGCGCTATCCGGGTCTGCGCTTCGGCCTGCCGGCGGGTCGGCGATTGCTCGCACGCTGGCGCGAGCAGCGGCCCGATGCGATCTACGTCGCCACCGAGGGCCCGCTCGGCTGGTCCGCGCTGCGCGCCGCGCGACAGCTTGGCATTCCGGTCGCAACCGGTTTTCACACGCGCTTCGACGACTATGTCGGCCGCTACGGCGCCGGCTTTCTCGCTCCCTGGGTGTTCGCGTGGCTGCGCCGTTTCCACAATCGCGGCCAGGCAACGCTGGTACCTACGCTGGAATTGCAGCAGCAATTGCACGACCAGGGTTTCAAACACGTGCAGCGCCTCGGCCGCGCGGTCGATACCCGCCAATTCCATCCGGGTTGGCGCGATGCCGCGCTGCGCGCGAGCTGGAACCTGGCTGACGATGACCTCGCCATTCTCTGCGTCGGCCGCCTCGCCCCGGAAAAAAATCTCGGCCTGCTGCTGCGCGCCTTCCGCGCGCTGCAGGCACAACGGCCGCGCGCACGCCTGGTGTTCGTAGGCGATGGCCCGGCCCGTGCGGAATTGCAGGCGGCGAATCCCGATGCGATTTTCTGCGGCATCCAGCGTGGCGACGAACTCGCCCGCCACTTCGCCAGCGCCGACCTGTTCGTCTTCCCCAGTCTTTCGGAAACCTTCGGCAACGTCACCCTCGAAGCCATGTCCAGCGGTCTGGCCACCGTTGCTTTCGATTACGGCGCGACCCGCGAGCACCTGCGCGATGGCGAACACGGCGCAGCCGTGCCGTTCGGCGATGAACAGGCCTTCATCGATGCGACGCTGCGGATCGGTACTCAGGCTTCGCTGTTTCGCATGGGCGAAGCCGCGCGCGGCGCAGTCCAACATCTGCATCCCGATGAAGTCGCCCGTGCATTCGCGCGCCTGCTGCATGCACTGGCCGAGATCAAGCAGGCCGCATGAAACCCGTCGCCAGCCAGTTGCGTGATCGCGAACAGGCCTGGTGCCTGGTCGCCAACCGCTGGGGCACGCGGCAGGTGGTGCGCGCGTATTTCCGCATGGTCAGCCGGCTCGGCGACGGCGCGTTCTGGTATGCGCTGATGGCGATGTTCGCGTTGTTCGAGGGTTGGCGCGGTCTTTCCGCCGCCGGCCACATGCTCGCCACCGGTGCCGTCGCGGCGGTGCTGTATCGCAAGCTCAAGCGCTGGACGAAGCGGCCGCGTCCATTCGCCACCGATGCGCGCATCCAAGCGTGGATCGCACCACTCGACGAATTCAGTTTCCCCTCGGGCCACACCTTGCACGCGGTCTCGTTCACCCTGGTCGCGCTCGCCTACTATCCTGCGCTGGCCTGGCTGCTGCTGCCCTTCACGCTGAGCGTGGCGATTTCGCGCGTGGTGCTGGGCATGCACTATCCCAGTGATGTTCTCGCCGCGACCGCGATCGGTGGTGCGCTGGCGTCGCTGTCGCTCTGGCTGGTGCCTGGGGTCAGTCTGTTTTTCTGAGCCCGACAGGCGCGGACGATCCAACGCATAAAAGCTTTCAACCATTCGCCGCCATCGACAGCGCAGGCACCAACGTTGGATTTGATGAGAGCGAAGCGCCGGCTTCAGCGATCCTTTTCTGCAGTTGATCGGCGAGGCCGCGACCCAGCTGGTTGGGTAGCACATACGGTCCGATCCGGGTTGAAAGTTGTCCGGCATCGGCGGCTGTCGAGGCGATAAACATCCAGCAGGCACCCACCACGCTGTAGCCTTCGAACGCCAACGCAATCGTCGCGTCGCTTTCCTGCAACTGCCGGCCGAGTTGCCGCGCACGTTGCGCCAACACGTCCGCGCCCGGCAGACGCCAGCCCTGCTGGCAACCGACTTCCAGCAAAGCCATTTCCCAACGCCAGGGCCAGGCCTGGCGTTGGGACAGCAGACAAAGGCGCGTATGCATCACTATTACGCCGAAGCAGCAGTCGATTCGGAGAAGGCTGGTGCAGGAATCGGCGGCGGTGCGTTGCCTGCGCTCAATGCGTACCAGTCGATCTTGCGCGTCACCAGCATGATCGCGGCGAGAATGGCGAACAGCATCAGCGAGCCCAGCACCATCGCGTTGTCCTCGGAAACCAGCAGCCCGTACAGTGCCGCGTACAACAGGGTCAGCATCGCCGCGAATGCGAGGCCGCGACCGCGACTCTTGAGTACCGCGGACAGATACACGCCAAGCAATCCGATGCAGGCGACGCTGGCGATCAGATACGCGATCCAGAACTCGATGCGCTCCGACAGGCTGAGCAGCAGCAGGAAGAAGATCGCCAACGCCAGCCCGACCAGGCCGTATTGGATGGGGTGGATCGCCAGGCGCTTGATCAGTTCGAACATGAAGAAGCCGACGAAGGTCAGCATCACGAACAGGAATCCGTATTTGCTGGCGCGATCGACCTGCGTGTAGACATTCACCGGTTCGACCAGCCCGATGCTCAGCACATCCATCTGCTTGTCGTCGCCCTCCAGGTACTGGCCTTGCGTGCCGGCGGCGAGCGAGGAGATGTCCCAGTTCGCGTTGAAACCCTGGTCGCCGATCGTATGGTCGTGCGGCAGGAAGCTGCCGGCGAAATGCGGATGCGGCCAGGCTGACTTCAGCGTGATGTGGTTGCTGTCGGCAATCGGTGCGACCGCCAGGGTCTCGGTGCCGCCCAGAGCCAACTGCAGATCCACCGTCATCGCGACATGCTGGCCAAACGCGACCGCCGGCAGCGGTGCATGCAAGCCGTTGTCCTTGCGATGACCGCCGACGTTCTGCATCAACGCCACCGGCACATGATCGACCTTGAGCACCGGCGTGCCGGCCAAGCCACGGACATCGCTGATCGACAGGCTCAGGTAGGGCTGTCCGATCGTGCGCACGACGCCAGCGTCATTGGGCACGACGGCGTCGAAATTCGCCGCGATCCGCGTCTGCAACTCGTAGATGCGCACGTTGTACAGACCGAGCTTGCGCTCCGAGGGCCGGATGCCACCGTCGAGGGTCATCGCCTTCGGAAAGAAGAACCACTGCTTCTGCTGGGTTTCGGTGCGGGTGACATCGTTGTCGTTCTTGTCCTTGCTGACAACCTGCACCTGTTCGGCATACGGTACGACCAGCACCGGCCCGACCAGCGTCTGCGGCCCGGCAAAACTCTGCGTCACTGTCTCGACGGCCTCGCTGCGATACGCCTGGCGCTCACCGATGGTGCCGTTGATGACCATCAGCGGCACCAGCAGCAGCAGGCTGAGAAAGGCGACAAGCGCGCCCTTGAAGACGAAATGCATGCGGCTCATCGCGTCTCCCCCCGCATCGCGCTGGTGTTGCGTGCCAGCCAGTCGAGCAACAGAAAGGTGCAGGCGAAAAACGGAAATACGCCGTAGAGCGTGTCGGTATTGGAATGGCTGTGGCGATCGATGGCGATGAACACGTTGACGCAGAACGCCAGCACCGCGATGTACGCAAGCACACCCATCGGCGATACGGGAAGATGAAACCATCCCAGTGGTTTGAACCAATGCAAATCCATTCGCCTGTCTCCCCACCGGGCGACGGCCCGGCTTGCAGGATCAGACTAGGCGCGTCGGGTGAATCGGCGAGGTGGCGATTGTGTGGTGAAGGTGAAGTCGCGAGCCCGCGCTCACAATCAGATTGCCGGCAGGAAAAACCGTGCCTCGGCGCCGTCTTCATCGCGATTCGCCAGCGCGACGCTGCCACCATGCAAGGCCGCGACCTCGCGTACGAAGCTCAGGCCAAGTCCACTGCTGCGCGCGCCGTCGGGACGCGGCAGGGAATAGAAGCGTTCGAAGATCCGCTCGCCGGCGTAGTCAGGGATACCCGGCCCGTTGTCGGCGATCACGATGCCGGCCTCGTTGCCTTCCTGCATGATCTTGACCCGCACCGTCGATCCCGGCGGCGAAAAATCCACGGCGTTGTCGAGCAGGTTGGCGATCGCCTGACGCAGCAGGAAACGATCGCCCTGCACCGTCAGCGGTGTCGATATCGCCTCGATCGCGATCTCGACGTGCTTTTTCAGCATGCGCGGCGTGACCGATTCCACGGCATCGTCGAGCAGTTCACGCAATGGCAGCGGCTCGGTGTTCTCCAACGCCTGCCGATATTCGACGGCCGCGAGCGCGAGCATCTTGTCGATCATCTGCGCGAGCCGCGCCGATTGGCTGTCGATATTGCGCACGAAACGCCGGCGGTCGGCTTCGGGCGGATCGCTTTCCAGTATTTCGGCGGCGCCGCGGATCGCCGCGAGCGGGCTTTTCATCTCGTGCGCCAGCGTCTGCACGTAACCCTCGACATATTGTTTGCCGTCGAGTTTCTCGCGCATGGTTTCCAGCGAACGGCCAAGTTCGCCGAGCTCGCCACCGCCCACCGCCGGCAACGCCGCGCGCTCACCCGCAGCCACGGCGGTCGCATAACGATTCAGACGGTCGACGCTGCGCGACAGCCACCAGGTCACCGCGAGTCCGATCAGGAAGGACAGGCCGAGCAGCACCCAGCCCTGCTTGAGGATCGCCCATTGGCTGTTGGCGATGAACGGCTCGGTGCGCCGGTTTGCTTTCGCCACCGTCAACACGCCGATGATGCTGCCGTCGCTGCCCAGCACCGGCGCGGCGACATGCATCACGCTGCTGCCTTCGTCGTCGGGATCGCCGCGCGTCGAGCGCGCGCCGTATTTCCCGCGCAAGGTCAGGTAAACGTCGTTCCAGCGCGAATAGTCCTTGCCGACATCGTGATGATCGGAATCGTAGACGACGATGCCGTGCGCATCGGTGACATAGATGCGGTAGTCGAAGCGGCTTTTGCGCACACCGGCGATGTTCGCGGTCAGCGTGCGGTATTCCAGCGCATCGACCGCGCGCGAGAAGCGTCCGTCGGCGATCGTCCCGTCACTCAGTTCCGGCGCCGCCAATGCCGCCAACGCGCTGGAGGTGTCGACCAGCGTCGCCTCCATCGCCTGGCGCACGCCCGGCTTGACTTCATTGACGAACACCCGCATCACGAAGAATCCGGCGAGCCCGACGATCAGAAAATATCCAAGAAAAATCCGCAGCCCGATCCTCATCGCCTGCCCTCGCAGAAGCGGGCATGACCGCGACCACTGTCGCGAAGGCCAGTCATCATCAAACCTTCAACCCATAACCAAGCCCGCGATGCGTCTGGATCGGATCGCGCGACGCATCCACCGCGCGCAGTTTCGCCCGCAGCGTTTTTATGTGCGTGTCGACAGTGCGATCGACGGTTTCCGGCGCGTCCTGCCAGACATCGGCCATCAGGCGTTCGCGATTGAGGATCGCGCCCGGACGTGCCAGCAACGCCGCCAGTAACAGGTATTCGTAGCGCGTCAGCGACAGTTCCGTGCCGGTAAACCGGATGCGCTGACCAGCGATGTCATGGGCAAACGCTCCAGTCTCGCGCCAGCTCGTATTCTCCGCGGCCAGAGTCTCGACCCGCCGCAGCCGCGCGCGCACGCGCGCCACCAGCTCACGCGGCGAAAACGGCTTCACCATGTAATCGTCGGCGCCCAGTTCGAGGCCGAGGACCTTATCGATCTCGCCACTGCGCGCGGTCAGGAAGATCACCGGCAGGTTCGAAACCGTGCGCAGTTCACGGCAGACATCGAAGCCGGTCATGTCGGGCAGACCGACATCGAGGATCGCCAGGTCGTAACCGCCTTCGCGCAATCGCAGCAACCCCTCGCGGCCGAGCAGGCTGTGATCGGCGATGAACGCCTCCGCGCGCAACGCATACAGCACCGCATCGGCGATGGCGATTTCATCTTCGATCACGAGAATGCGCGACATGCGGCTCAGCCCGGTCTGTCGCAGGGGTGATGACGGGAAGATCCGATCGGGACGAAGGCGACGGGCATCGGGGCTCCGTGAGGCTGTGAGTGGCCGGGTAAAGTCTATATCCTCGGCCCATGAATTATCGCCACGCCTTCCACGCCGGCAACCACGCCGATGTCCTCAAGCACATCGTGCTGCTGGGCCTGCTGGAGGCGATGAAGCGCAAGGACGCGTCGTTCTTCGCGCTCGACACCCACGCCGGCCGCGGCCAGTACCTGCTGCAGGGCGAGCATGCCGACAAGACCGGCGAAGCGCGCGGCGGCATCTTCCGGCTGATGGTGCTGCATGGTTTGCCGGCGCTGGCGCAGCGATATCTCAAGCGCGTCCAGGCCGACAATCCGGTCGGCGCACTGATCAACTATCCGGGCTCGCCGATGTTCATCGCCCAGGCGATGCGCGAACACGACCGCCTCGTTGCCTGCGAACTGCAGCCGGAAGAAGCGCGGGCGCTGACCACGCTGTTCAAGAACGACACGCGTGTCGGTGTGCACGCCCGCGACGGTTACGCGGCGATCAAGGCGATGGTCCCACCCAAGGAAAAACGCGGCTTCGTGATCATCGACCCGCCCTACGAAGCGCAGGAGGCCGAGTTCGAACAGGTCCTTGCCGCCCTCAAGGATGCGCTGGTGCGCTGGCCGACCGGCATCTACGCGCTCTGGTATCCGATCAAGCAGCGCCGCACGCTCAACCAGTTTTTCCGCAAGGCCGGCAACCTGCCCTGCAAATCGGCGTTCTTCGCCGAGTTGCTGGTGCGCCCCGACGATTCACCGCTCCGTCTCAACGGCAGCGGCATGCTGGTGATCAACCCGCCTTTCCAGCTCGACAGCGAGCTCGCGCCGGTGCTGCCGGTGCTGGCGCGATTGCTGGGCGAACAGGGCGCGAGCTCGCGGCTGGAATGGTTGAAGCGCGAGAGCGACTGATCCGCAGAGTCACGTTTGCCCGGGACGAAACGCATCAAGAGAGGTCATACATGCCCCTGCTCCGTCTTGCCCTGATCGCCTTTCTCCTTCCCTTCAGCACGAATGTCATGGGCAGCGTGGAAGCGGTCATGACCGCGATGAGCGTCGCGACACAGGTCAAACCTGCGGCGCCCATCGTCGACCGCCGCATCGCCATCACCATCGACGATCTGCCCTGGGCCGGCATCAACGATGCCAACTGGCCCGTGCAGAACGGCAAGTCGATTCCCGACGACGTACTCGCCAGTCATCACCACCTGATCGCCGCGATGATCAAGGCCGAGGCGCCGGTCATCGGTTTCGTCAACGAAGGCAAACTCGTCGCCGGCGACAAGATCGACACCGCGCGCGTGCACATGCTGCGCGATTGGGTCAGCGCCGGTTTCGACCTGGGCAATCACACCTACAGCCACGCCGATCTGCACGCGGTCGGGCTCGAAGCCTACGAGGCCGATATCCTGCAAGGCGAAATTTTCCTCAAGCCGCTGCTCGATGAAGTCGGCAAGACGCCGCGCTGGTTCCGTCATCCGTATCTGCGCGCCGGTCGTACGCCGGAAGATCGCGCGGCATTGCAGGCCTTCTTGGCAGAACACGGTTATCGCATCGCGCCAGTCACCGTCGACAACGGCGACTGGGTCTACGCCGCGGCGTATCGCAAGGTTCTCGCCGGTCCCGATGGCGGCGGCAAGGATGCAACGCTGCTGCATCTGCGCCAGGACTACGTGCCCTATATGCTGGCTAAGCTCGATTTCTTCGAACACGAATCGATCGCCCTGCTCGGCTACAACGTGCCGCAGATCCTGTTGATCCATGCCAACGCGCTCAACGCCGATTGCTACAGCGACCTCATCGCCGGCATGCGTGCGCGCGGCTACGGCTTCATCACGCTCGACGAAGCGATGAAGGATCCCGCCTACCTGCGTCCCGACGGTTATACCGGGAAATACGGCCCAAGCTGGATCCATCGCTGGGCGATGGCGGAGAAAAAGCCGAAGGAATTCTATGCCGGCGAACCCGCTGTGCCCGATTGGGTGCTGGCGCTGGCGGGCGTGGATTCGGAATGAAGCAAAGAATCGGCTCTATCGCCCTCGTCGTCCGCGACTACGACGAGGCCATCGCCTGGTACCGGGACGTACTTGGTTTCGATCTGATCGAAGACAGCGCGCGTGGTCCCGGCAAGCGCTGGGTGCTGGTCGCACCGAAAGGCGCGCCGGAAACAAGTTTGCTGCTGGCGCGTGCCGCAACGCCTGAGCAGACGGCACGAATCGGCGATCAGACCGGCGGCCGGGTCATGCTGTTTCTGCAGACCGATGATTTCCAGCGCGACTACGCCGCGATGCACGCCCGTGGCGTTGCGTTTCGGGAAACCCCGCGGGAAGAGTCATACGGCACGGTCGCAGTATTCAGCGATCTCTACGGCAATCTCTGGGATCTGCTGCAGCTCAAGCCGTCGTAGGAACGGTCATGGCCGCTCATGCGCGATTACAATGGCGCCCTCCCCCGGGGCCCGACCCATGCTGCGACTGACGGAAATCAAGCTGCCGCTGGCCCATGCCGAGCCGGCGTTGCACGAAGCAGTGCTGGCCAGGCTTGGCATCGCGGCGCAGGAGTTGCTGACCTGCAGCGTCGCCAAGCGCAGCTACGATGCGCGCAAGCGCGGCGCGATCGTGCTGATCTACATCGTCGATGTCGAAACCACGCGCGACGCGGAATTGCTCGCGCACTTCCATGACGACAGCCGCATCGGCCCGACGCCGGACACGAATTATCGTTTCGTTGCGCAGGCACCCGCCGCGCTGCCGCTGCGTCCGATCGTGATCGGCACCGGACCCTGCGGCCTGTTCGCCGGCTTGATCCTTGCGCAGATGGGTTTCCGGCCGATCATCCTCGACCGCGGCAAGGCAGTGCGCGAGCGCACCGTCGACACGTTCGGTCTGTGGCGCAAGAACATCCTCAATCCGGAATCGAACGTGCAGTTCGGCGAAGGTGGCGCCGGCACGTTTTCCGACGGCAAGCTCTACAGTCAGATCCGCGATCCGAAGCATCACGGCCGCAAGGTACTGGGCGAGTTCGTCAAGGCCGGCGCGCCGGAAGAAATCCTGTACGTGAGCAAGCCGCACATCGGCACATTCCGGCTGGTGTCGATGGTCGAAAGCATGCGCGCGACCATGGAAGCGCTGGGTGCGGAGATCCGCTTCAGCAGCCGTGTCGACGACATCGTGATCGAGAGCGGCCAGGTGCGTGGCGTCACGCTCGCCAGTGGCGAACACCTGCCGGCCGATCATGTCGTGCTCGCAGTCGGGCACAGCGCCCGCGACACCTTCGAGATGCTGCATCGGCGCGGCGTGTATCTGGAAGCGAAACCTTTTTCGATTGGTTTTCGCATCGAACATCCGCAATCGTTGATTGACCAGGCACGCTTTGGTCCGCAGGCCGGGCATCCGATCCTCGGTGCGGCCGACTACAAGCTCGTGCATCACTGCCGCAACGGTCGCTCGGTCTACAGTTTCTGCATGTGCCCGGGCGGCACGGTTGTCGCCGCAGCCTCGGAGCCCGGGCGCGTGGTCACCAACGGCATGAGCCAGTATTCGCGCAACGAGCGCAACGCCAACGCCGCGATCGTGGTCGGCATCACGCCCGACGACTACGCCGCCTACGGCGACGGGCCGCTTGCCGGCATCGCATTGCAACGGCATTGGGAAAGCAAGGCGTTCGAATTGGGCGGTGGCAACTACGAAGCACCGGGACAACTGGTCGGTGATTTCATCGCGCAGCAGCCATCGAAGGAATTCGCCAGCGTCTCGCCTTCGTACACACCGGGCGTGCGCCTCGGCGATCTCGGCGATGCGCTGCCGACGTATGCGATCGACGCGATCCGTGAAGCCCTGCCGGCCTTCGATCGGCAACTGCGCGGATTCGCGATGCAGGACGCGATTCTCACCGGCGTGGAAACGCGCACCTCGTCGCCAGTGCGCATCAAGCGCGGCGACGATTGCCAGAGCCTGAACACACGCGGCCTGTATCCGGCCGGCGAAGGCGCCGGTTACGCTGGCGGCATCCTGTCCGCCGGCGTCGACGGCATCAAGGTGGCGGAAGCGGTGGCATTGAGTATTGTTGGGGCGTCGTAGGAGCGATGGAAATCGCGACCTCCCATCAACGCGAAAGTTTCGCCGCGTAGATCAGTCGCGATTTCCATCGCTCCTACAGATTCGTATATACCGTCATCCGCGGATCGCGCGCAAAGCCTATCAGGCGGATGCCGGCCTGTTCGGCGATGCGCACCGCCAGCGCAGTCGGTGCGGAAATCGCCGCAACCAGGCCACAGCCGGCCTGTGCAGCCTTGTGTACCACCTCGTAACTCGCCCGCGATGTCACCAGCAATGCCTGCGGAACGTGCCCGGCGCGGATCGTCGCACCGATCACCTTGTCGATCGCGTTGTGTCGGCCGACATCCTCGCGCACCAGCAACTCGCCATCGAACGCAAGGACCGCCGCCGCGTGCATCGCACCGGTGGCATCGTTGAGTGGCTGCCGCGCCTGCAGTTGCGCGAATGCCGCGAACAACATCGCCGGGTCCGGATGCGTTGTCGTTGTCACGCGCCGCACCGGCCGGATCGCCGCGGCCAGCGTCGCAGTGCCGCAAAGGCCGCAACCGGTGCGGCCGGTCAGGCTGCGACTGCGCTGCTCCAAGGCCTCAAAGCGCGATTGCGGAATCGCCATCTCGATGGAAATGCCATCGGCCGTCTGTACGCGATCGACGATGCGCACTTCACCGCTGTGCTCGACGATGCCTTCGCTGAGACTGAAGCCCAGCGCGAAATCCTCCAGGTCGGCCGGCGTCGCCATCATCACCGCGTGCGCCAGACCGTTGTAGAGCAAGGCGATCGGGGTTTCTTCCGCAAGAATCTCGGCGCTCTGTGTTTCGCGGCCATTCTCGATGCGCGTCGCCGGCAGCGAGTGCAAGGTCGGATGCGTCATGTCCGAGCATCCAGCCATTGGCGACCCTGCTTCGTGAGATGCAGCACCTGCCGTGACTCTTCGGGCGTCACCGCGATCAAGCCGAAGCCGTGTTCACCGAGCTCCGCCAGCATGCGCAGCAATTCACTCTGCGCAAAGCCCAATTGCTTCGCGGCTCTGGCCAGGGACGCACCATCATTTTCCGCAACGAAATGCATCACGGCAGCAAAGCGCGCAACCAATTCCGTCTCTTCCCACGCACCGTCGCGCATGTCAATTCGCCTCGGTGGCGAGTTGCAGCGCAATCGCCTTCGATAACTGCAGACGAACCGGAATCGATTTCGAGGTCGGCGTGCCGGCGCGGTCGGCGACGCTATCCAGCGGCACCAAGCCGTTGGTCTCCGGGTAATAGGAAGCGACACAACCAACAGGAATATCGTATTCGACCAGAAGAAAACGTTTGGCGATGCGTTCGCCATCGTGCCAGACGGAAACGATATCGACCCACTGCCCGGCCTGGAATCCCAAGCGCTGCAGATCGCCGGCATTGATGAAACACACGCGGCGCTCACCGGATACGCCGCGATAGCGATCCTCGAAACCATAGATGGTGGTGTTGTACTGATCGTGGCTGCGCAACGTCGTCAGATTCAGCAGCGCCGCGTCGCCGGGTGCCTGCGTGCGCGGGATCGGATGCGGAAAAAAAATCGCGCGCCCGGCAGCGGTACGCCAGCGGCGCTCGCCGGCGGAGTTGCCCAGATAAAACCCGCCCGGCACATGCACGCGCGCGTTGAAATCGGCGAAGCCTTCAACCACTTCAGCGATCTTGTCGCGGATACGGTCGTAGTCGCCGATCAACCACAGCCAGGGAGTTTTCGACTGCATGAGCGTCGCAGCCGCCAGGCGCGCGACGATCGCCGGCTCGCTCAACAAATGCTCGGATGCGGGCACGTTCATGCCGGTCGAGACGTGCACGCAGCTCATCGAGTCCTCGACCGTCACACCTTGCACGCCCATCGCCTGGCGGTCGATCTCGGTGCGGCCGAGGCAGGGCAGGATCAGCGCGCGTCGCCCATGCACCAGATGCGAGCGATTGAGTTTTGTCGCGACATGTACGGTGAGATCGCAACGCCGCAATGCCGCCGCGGTGCGCTCGCTGTCCGGCGTGGCGACGGCAAAATTGCCGCCCATCGCGAAAAACACCCTGCACTCGCCGCTGGCCATCGCCGCGATCGCCGCGACGACATCGTGGCCGTGTTTGCGCGGCGGCGAAAAATCAAAGGCGGCGCCGAGGCGATCAAGAAAATCGTCGCCAGGTTTTTCGTAGATGCCCATCGTGCGATCGCCCTGCACGTTCGAGTGCCCGCGCACCGGACAGGCGCCGGCGCCGGGCCGGCCGATATTGCCCTTGAGCAGCAGCAGGTCGATCAGCAACTGGATGGTCGCGACGGAATGCTTGTGCTGGGTGATACCCATGCCCCAGCAGAAAATCGTCGCCTTCGACGCCGAATATACTGCGGCGGCCTGCTCGATCTGCGTACGCGTCAGACCCGATTCGGCTTCTATCGTTGTCCAGTCTTCGGCAAGCACGTCTTCACGGAAAGCAGCGAAGCCTTGTGTGTGCTCGGCGATGAAAGCCTCGTCAAGACCGCCGGTCTCCATTACGGCTTTTGCCAAGCCCTTGATCGCAGCGAGATCACCGCCGATGCGCAGCTGGTAGTAATACGCGGCGATCTCGGTCGACGTGCCGGTGAGCATCTCGAACGGATCCTGCGGATTGGCGAAGCGCTCCAGGCCGCGCTCACGCAACGGATTGAAGGCGACGATGCGACAGCCGCGTTTCGCCGCCTCGCGCAATTCGCCAAGCATGCGCGGATGGTTGCTGCCGGGATTCTGCCCGAAGATGAAGATCGCCTCGGCTTTCTGGAAATCCGCAAGCGTGACCGTGCCCTTGCCGATGCCGATCTGCTCGACCATCGCCACGCCGGAAGGTTCGTGGCACATGTTCGAGCAATCGGGCAGGTTGTTGCTGCCGAATTCGCGCACGAACAACTGATACAGGAAGGCCGCTTCGTTGGACGTGCGTCCGGACGTGTAGAACAAGGCCTGATCGGGGTGATCGAGAGCGTTGAGTTCGGCGGCGATGACCGCGAATGCTTCGTCCCAGGCGATCGGGCGATAGTGGTCGTCGCTGCCGTCGTAGAACATCGGCTCGGTCAACCGACCCTGCGCTTCGAGGTAATGATCGTCTTGTCGCGCGAGGGCTTCGACGCCGTGTTGCGCGAAAAAGTCTGCGGTCACGCGGCGCTTGGTCGACTCGGCGGCAACGGCCTTGACGCCGTTTTCGCAGAATTCGAAGGTCGAGTGATGGTTCTTGTCGGGCCAGGCACAGCCGGGGCAATCGAAGCCTTCCGGTTGATTGGCCTTGAGCATCGTCGCGGCGCCGCGACCAACCACGCCTTGCTCACGCAGGGCCCGGAACGAACTGATCAGCGAATCCCAACCGCCGGCCGGCCCGGTGTATTTCTTGATCTTGCTGGACATGCGCGAAGGCTAAGACTTCGCTGCGTGGCTAGCAAGCGCGGTGAGCAGTGAGATTCTGCTCGTCATCCCCGCGAAGGCGGGGATCCAGTGTCTTTGTTTTCTGGCTCTGTCGCGATGACAAGAAAAGCCACTGGATCCCCGCCTTCGCGGGGATGACGAAGTCCCATATGCTTTTTCCGCTCACCGCTCACCGCTCACCGCTCACCGCTCACCGCTCACCGCTCACCGCAAAAACAGCCACCCTAAATCGGGTTCGCCTGTCTGGCGATGCGTCTTGCCTGGTACATCGCGGCATCGGCGCGGGCGATGGTTGCCGAAAGCGCTTCGGCGTCGTCGCGCATGGCCGATCCGATCGAGAACGCGCAGGGCGCATTCACCGCGTCGTTGCGGATCCGCTCGACGAGTTTCGCCACCAGGGCCGGATCGGCGTCGACCACCAGGATCACGAATTCGTCGCCGCCCAGGCGCACCACGGCATCGTTCGTGCGCAACTTCTCATGCAGGAAACGCGCGACTTCCACCAGCACCTGGTCACCACGCTGGTGGCCCTCGGAATCGTTGACGTCCTTGAAATGATCGAGATCGACGGTGATCGCCGCCCACGGCTGGCCGCCGCTGTGTGCGGCCTCGAATCCGTCCAGGTAACGCCGGTTGTAAATGCCGGTCAGCGCGTCGTGCACGCTTTGCTGGCGCAGCTCTTCGGCATGCAGCACGTGCTGGGTGACGTCGACGGCATTGCCGATCACATAGGCGCGGGAATCGTGCGGTGCCGACAGGCGATTGCTGTAACGCCAGTGGCGTTCGCTGCCGTCGGCGCCGCGCACCAGGATGATGCCCTCGTCCTGACCGTGCTGGCTGACGCGCTCAAGATAGCCGTGGAATTCGTGCTTCGCCGACTCCGCGGCGTAGTCGAGCAAGGACCTTCCCACCATCGCTTCCGGCGATTGCCCCAGCGCATCGGCCGTCGCGGGATTGACCAGCAGCAGCTTGCCGGTGAGATCGTGCAGGAAGACGAAGCCCTTGCTCAGGCGCAGTAGATCGACGGCGCGGGCGTCGCTCAGGCGCAGGGATTGCATCGCCGAGCGCAGGCGCACATTGGCGCGGCGCTGCAGCAGGTAGAACACCGCGAGGATCGCCACCAGCAGCAGACTCAGGATCGCCACCCAGCGCGCGAGACGGTTGCGTTCGGACAGCGATTTTTCACGCTGCTGCGCCAGTACGGCTTCGCTGTGCAGCTTCGACAGATCGAATTCCTGCTGCGCGTATTTCAGGCGCGCGTCGAAGTCATCGGCGGCCTGGGTGCGATCGCCCTGCTCGATCTGCGCGTCGAGTTCGAGGAAGCGTTGGGTCAGCACGATCAATTCGTCGGTGGAGTCGGCGTGGCCGAGCTTGATGCGGACCAGTTCGCGCAGCACGCGCAATTCATCGCGGGCCAGGCCCAGCGAATGAAAGGAATCGTAAGCGGCCTTGAGCTTGTTCTCTGCGAGTGCGGTGTCGTGACTGTCGATGGCCGCGAGCCCGAGCACTTCGTGGCCGAGACCGGCGAGCTGCGAATTCTGCAGCCGCTGCGACAACACCAGGATGCTCTGCCCGGCGCGATTCTGCAGGCCGATGTCGCCGGACTTGCGCGCTAGCCGCGCCGATTCGAGAAACAATTCGGCACTGAGTTTCGGATCGTTGACCTGGTCGGCGAGTACCTGGGCTTTCGCCAATGTCAGTGTCGATGCCGGGAAATTTCCCAGCAGGGCTTCGGCGCGCGCACGATTGCGCAGCAGTCGCGCCTGCGTGGGAACAGCCTGATCGGCCTTGAGTACGGCCAAGCCGCGGTCGGCGTATTCGGCGGCGAGCGCATGCTTGCCGAGGGAAAAGCTCAGCGACGAATACGCGAGCAGCACATCGGCCGACAGATCCGGAGACGGCGACCGCTGCAAGATCACTTCCGCCTGGCCAAGCAGGCGCTCGCCGCGGGTGTAGTCCTGCTGCGCGATGCTGGCGCGGCTCTCGGCAATCAGGCCGCGCACGGCCAGCAAGGGCAGTTTCGCCGCTTCCGCGGCCTGGTAAGCCGCGGCGCCAGCATCGTGCTGGCAGGACCAGTTGGCGATCACCCGGCAGGCATTGGCCTGGGCAAGCAGGAGCAGGGCCAGCTCGCGCTGATCGTTGCTGGCACGGGCCGCGGCGAGCGCCGCCGGCAATTCCTTGAGCACGGCGGTGGGATCGACCAGCGCGCGATCCTCGAGCGGATGATGGGTCAGCGCCGTGGCCGAATTGGCGGAGACCGGTGCCGGCGTCGCCGCTGCCGGGGTCTGTGCCTGCAGTGGCGACAGCGGGAGCAGCAAGGCCATCGCCAGAAACGCCACCCATACCCGGTCCGACCCGGAACCGCGCATCGGCTGGCGCTCAGGGGACATGCGCGGCATCCAGACGACGGCGATCATTCATGCCGGCAATGTAGTGGATAGCCGCCGGCCCAACAACAAGCGCCGGGCGGGGATGTGAAGACGGTCACTGGTGGGCGGCCGGTTCAACTTGATTCGACGCAATCTCCGCTCATCTTGGCGTCGACAAAGCCATCAATTGCTGTCGTCGGGCTCGAAGAAACACCAGCGCACTTCCGGAAATTTCGCCTTCAACGCCGCCTCGGTGGCATTGATGCGGACGATGGTTTCGGCGGTGCCCAGCGTCGGATCGGCCATTTCCGCCTGCACCGCGACCATGATGTCGTTGCCCATCTGCAGGGTGATCAGGCTGAAAATGCTCTTGACCTCGGGGCGTTCCTGGATGAAGAAACGGATCGCTTCGCGCGTCACCGGTTCGACACTCTGGCCGATCAGCATCGCCTTGATCTCGACCGCGACGAACACCGCGACGACGATCAGCAGCGCGCCGATACCCAGCGTGCCGATCGCATCGAACAACGGATTGCCGGTGATCATCGTCAACAGGATTGCGATCAGCGCGAATGCCAGACCCAGCAGCGCGGCGAGATCCTCGCCGAAAATCACCACCAGTTCGGCCTGTCGACTCTGCCGGAACCATTGCCAGAGATTGAGCTTGCCGCGCGCCTTCGCCACTTCCGCGAGACAGGCACGCATCGATATCGACTCGGCGATGATGCCGAAGGTCAGTACCCCGACCGCGAGCCAGGGGCGATTGAGCGCTTCGTGCGCATGCAGCTTGTGCCAGCCTTCGTACAGCGAAAACATGCCGCCGACCGAGAACAGCATCAACGCGACCAGGAACGACCAGAAATAGATTTCCTTTCCGTAGCCGAGCGGATAATCCGGCGACGGTGGCCGCTTGGCGCGCTGGATACCGAGCAGCAACAGGCCCTGATTGCCGCAGTCGGCCAACGAATGCACGGCCTCGGCCATCATCGCGCCGGAGCCGGTGATGCTGGCAGCGACGGCCTTGGTCACGAAAATCGCGAAATTGGCGCCGAGGGCATAGAAAATGGTCTTGACGGAATCGCCCTTGCCGGCCATGGCCTGTCCTGATGTCGCGTTGTCGTGGGGGCCGCAGTTTATCATCGGCTTCCGATTCCACCCGCGCGGTGAGAACAATCATGAACAAGCTGATCAACAAGGCGACGCCGGTATTGTTCGTCGAACGCATCGAGCCCTCGCTGGCGCTGTGGGAAGCGCGCCTGGGCTTCCAGCGCGTGGCGGAAGTTCCGGAGGGAGAGCATCTGGGCTTCGTGCTGCTGGTTCGCGATGGCGTCGAGATCATGCTGCAATCGCGCGCCAGTCTCGCCGCCGACCTGCCCGCCATCGCCGCGCAACACCACGATGCAGCGAGCTTCGTCTTCATCGAAGTACCTGACCTCGATGCCGTCGTCGCCAAGCTCGGCGACAGCGAAGTGATCACGCCGATCCGCGACACGTTCTACGGCTCGCGCGAAATCACCATCCGCGAGCCTGGTGGCCACTTTGTGACGTTTGCGCATTTCGCAACGACAGAGTGAATCGGTTGGGTGACGGGAGCGGTGCCGTGGAATGCGAGCGCTGAACGATGAACATCAGGCCCGGGCGTGTCGGGAAAGTTATTTCACCGTGAACAATCCGCAGCGATTTAGAGCGGCAGTGCAGGCATTTTCTGGCAGTCTAGCCGCGTGAGTTCCGCCCGCCGCCAGCGCCCCCGCAAATCCGCTTCACCCGATCCCTTCCGGATCGAAAATCTGCACCTGGCTGATAGTCGCCACCTGCAGATCCGGCCGATCGCCGAGCTCGACGCGGTGCCAATCGCCGCAGCATTCCATCTGCTCAACGAAGACGAAGTGCGCAAGCGCTTCCTGCACCCGATCAAGGCGCTGGGTGAGGAGCATCTGTTCAAGCTCACGCACCCCGACCCCGCGCTCGCCTTCGCCGTGGTCGCGGCCGAGCCGCTGCCGCCGGGCGACGGCCTGGTCTGCGCGGTGGCGCGGCTGTCGCGCGATGATGAAGACCCGACGCGGGCGGAATTCGGCATCCTCGTGACGCATTTCGTCGTCGGCCTCGGGCTCGGGCGCAAACTCATGGAACGCCTGGTCGAATGGTCGGCCTCGCATGGCATCCGCGAACTCTGGGGCGATGTCATGGACGACAACGCGCCGATGCTGCGGCTCGCGCAAAGCCTGGGCTTCCAGCGCGACGCGATTCGCGGCGCACCCGGCCTGATCCGCATCACCCGTCATTTTCTGTAGTGAGCGGTGAGCGGTGAGCGGTGAGCGGTGAGCGGTGAGCGGTGAGCGGAAATATTTTGCTCGTCACCCCCGCGCAGGCGCGGCCCGCACCTGGCCTGATAAACTTCGCGGCCGATGACGACACGCCCCAACCTTCCCACGCCACCGCGTCCGCGCGCCGGGCAATTGCGCGCTTATTGGCGTGCGCCGGGCAGCGCCAGCGCGCTGGCCCTGGGCATCGCCGAAACCGCACGCCAGCATCCGGGCCTGGTGCTCGCCGTCACCCGCGATACGCATTCGGCGCAATCGCTGGAAAGCGATCTGCGCGTTTTCCTCGGCGGCGCTGATCTGCCGGTGCTGCATTTTCCCGACTGGGAAACCCTGCCCTACGATCTTTTCAGTCCGCATCCGGACATCGTCTCGCAGCGCGTCGCCGCTTTGTATCGACTGCCGACGACCACGCGCGGCGTGCTGGTCGTACCGGTGTCCTCGTTGATGCAACGCCTGCCGCCGCCGAGCTGGATCGCCGGCAATGCGCTCGATCTGCGGCGCGGCCAGAAGCTCGATCTCGATGCGGAAAAACGTCGCCTGGAATCGGCCGGCTACCGCAACGTGCCGCAAGTGCTCGACCCCGGCGATTTCGCCGTGCGCGGCGCGCTGCTCGATCTTTTCCCGATGGGTTCGGATGTGCCGTACCGCATCGAGCTGTTCGACGACGAGATCGATTCCCTGCGCAGTTTCGATCCGGAAACTCAGCGCTCCGATCATCCCGTCGACTCGATCAAGCTGTTACCGGCGCGCGAATTTCCGCTCGATGCCGCTGCGGCAAAACGGGTGCGAGAGAAGCTCAGCGAACGCTTCGATTTCGACCCGCGCCGCTTCCCGATCTACCAGGATTTGAAAGAAGGCGGTTCGCCGGCAGGCATCGAGTACTACCTGCCGCTGTTCTTCGAACAAACGGCCTCGCTGTTCGAACATCTCGACCGCGATACGCTGACCATCCTCGGTGATGGTGTCGATGCCGCCGCGCTGGCGTTCTGGGCGCAAACGCAGGACCGCTGGGAACAGCGTCGCCACGACGTCGAGCGTCCGATCCTGCCGCCGGAAGAAATCTTCCTGTCGCCGGAATCTTTGCGCGCCGAACTCAACCGCAACGCACGCACGGAAATCTGCGGCGTGGATCACCCGCAGTTCGAAAAATCCGTGGCGATGGCCGAACAGCCGGCGCCGAAGCTGCCGTGGAACGAGAAAGGCCTGGCGCCGGGCACGGCGTTGTCTTCGTTCCTGTCCAACTATCCCGGTCGCGTGTTGCTTGCTGCGGATTCGGCGGGGCGTCGCGAGGCCTTGATCGAAGTGCTGGCCGCAGGCGAGCTGAAACCGGCGACGATTTCCGGCTGGGAAGAGTTCCTGGTCGGGAAATCGAATGACGCTGTCCCGCCTGCGCGTTTCGCCATCACCATCGCCGCGCTCGAGGATGGCTTCGCGCTGACAGAGCCCGCACTCGCGGTGCTCATCGAGCGTCAGCTGTTTCCCGAGCGCACCGACCAGAGCCGTCGCCGCAAGCGTGCGGCCCGCGATCCCGACCAGGTTCTGCGCGACCTCAGTGAAATCACCATCGGTTCGCCGATCGTGCACGAGGATCATGGCGTCGGCCGCTACCAGGGCCTGATCACGCTCGAATCCGGCGGCGTGCATGGCGAATACCTGTGCATCGAATACGCCAAGGGCGACAAACTGTACGTGCCGGTCGCGCAGCTGCAGCTGGTCAGCCGCTATTCGGGGATATCGGCGGAATTCGCGCCGCTGCATTCGCTGGGTGGCGAAGCCTGGGAAAAGGCCAAGCGCAAGGCGGCGGAAAAAGTCCGCGACGTGGCCGCCGAATTGCTGGAAATCCAGGCGCGTCGACACGCCCGCCAGGGCTTGGCGCTGACGGTCGACCGCGCGATGTACGAGCCGTTTGCCGCAACCTTCCCGTTCGAGGAAACCCCCGATCAGCTGGCTGCGATCGACGCCGTGATCCGTGACCTCGGAAATCCGCAGCCGATGGATCGCGTGGTCTGCGGCGATGTCGGCTTCGGCAAGACCGAAGTCGCCGTGCGCGCGGCTTTTGTTGCCGCAGTCGCCGGCAAACAGGTCGCGCTGCTGGTGCCGACCACCTTGCTGGCCGAACAGCACTACCGGAATTTCCGCGACCGTTACGCCGATTCGCCGATCCGCGTCGAGGTGCTGTCGCGTTTCAAATCCGCGAAAGAAATAAAGGCGGCGTTGATCCTGCTGGAAGAAGGCAAGATCGACGTGATCGTCGGCACGCATCGGCTACTGCAGGGCGACGTGCGCTTCCATGACCTCGGACTGGTGATCGTCGACGAAGAGCAGCGTTTCGGCGTGCGCCAGAAGGAAGCGTTGAAGGCATTGCGCGCGGAAGTGCATCTGCTGACGCTGACCGCGACGCCGATCCCGCGCACGCTGAACATGGCGATGAGCGGGCTGCGCGAGCTGTCGATCATCGGCACGCCGCCGGCACACCGGCTGGCGGTGAAGACCTTCGTGACGCAATGGGAGAACGCGCTGATCCGCGAGGCGTTCCAGCGCGAACTCGCACGCGGCGGCCAGATCTATTTCCTGCACAACGAAGTCGACAGCATCGAGAAGATGGCGCGCGAACTGCAGGAGCTGATTCCCGAGGCGCGCATCCGCATCGCGCACGGGCAGATGCCGGAGCGCGAGCTCGAGCAGGTGATGCTCGATTTCCATCGCCAGCGCTTCAACGTGCTGGTTTGCACGACGATCATCGAATCGGGCATCGACATCCCGAGCGCGAATACGATCATCGTCAACCGTGCCGACCGTTTCGGTCTCGCCCAGTTGCACCAGCTGCGTGGTCGCGTCGGTCGCTCGCATCATCGCGCCTACGCCTACCTCGTCGTGCCGAACAAGAAGGCGATGACCGGCGACGCCGAGAAACGCCTGGAAGCACTGGCCTCGTTGGAGGAACTCGGCGCTGGCTTCACGCTGGCCACGCACGATCTCGAAATCCGCGGCGCCGGCGAGCTGCTTGGCGAAGGCCAGAGCGGACAGATCGCCGAGATCGGTTTCTCGCTGTACACCGAGCTGCTCGAACGCGCGGTCAAGTCGATCAAGTCCGGAAAGATCCCCGATCTTGATCCGAGCGTCCGGCACGGCGCCGATGTCGAACTGCACCTGCCCGCGCTGATCCCCGACGACTACCTGCCCGACGTGCACGCACGCCTGACGCTGTACAAACGCATCGCCTCGGCGCGCGACGAAGAGGCGTTGCGCGAACTGCAGGTGGAGATGGTCGATCGCTTCGGCGTGCTGCCGGAACAGGCCAAGCAGTTGTTCGCCGTCACCGAGCTGAAACTTGAAGCCACGCGCCTGGGCCTGCGCAAGATCGAACTTGGCGAACATGGCGGCCGCCTGCATTTCCAGGCGCAGCCGAACGTTGATCCGATGTCGGTGATCCGGCTGATCCAGTCGCAGCCCAAGGTGTATTCCATGGACGGTCCGGACAAGTTGCGCGTGCGCCTGGACCTGCCCGATGCCGGCTCGCGCCTGCGCACGGCGCGCGGATTGTTCGCGCTGCTCAAGGCCTGATGCGCGTCCTGTTCGTCTGCAGCCGCAACCGCTTGCGCAGTCCAACCGCCGAACAACTGTTCCGCGACTGGCCCGGCATCGAAGTCGATTCCGCCGGACTCAAGGGCGATGCCGAACAAGTGCTGGATGCGGAATTGCTGGCCTGGGCCGAGTTGATCGTGGTGATGGAGAAACAGCACAAGCGCGAACTGGCGCGACGCTTTTCCCGGCACCTGCGCGACAAGCGCATCGTCTGCCTCGACATCCGCGACGACTACGATTTCATGGCGCCGGCATTGGTCGCCCTGCTGCAGGAACGGGTGCCACCGCTGCTGCGTTGAGTGCCGACGCGGATCGCGAAAACGCTGCGTTTCGGCGCGATTGCAGCATCAGCGACGAACGCGTGGCATGCTTCCGCCACCTCATCGGAGCTCGCCACCATGCCACTACTGATCGCGCCCCGCATGCATGACCTGGGTGGCTTCACCGTCGGACGCGTGTTGCCCAGCGCGCAGCGCCGCAGCGTCGGGCCTTTCGTGTTCTTCGATCACATCGGCCCAGCCGTGTTGTCCGGCGATCAGCCAGTCGCGGTGCGGCCGCATCCGCATATCGGATTGGCGACAGTCACCTACCTTTGGGAAGGCGCGATGATGCATCGCGACAGTCTCGGCTCGGTGCAGGAGATCAATCCTGGTGACGTCAACTGGATGACCGCGGGCCGCGGCATCGTGCATTCGGAACGTACGCCCGAACGTCTACGCGGCATCGATCATGCTTTCCACGGATTGCAGACCTGGGTCGCGCTGCCGATGGCACATGAAGACACCGAACCGACCTTCGCGCATCACCCGAAAGCGACGTTGCCGATGATCGAAGGCGACGGCGTGCAATTGACCATCGTCGCCGGCCACGCCTTCGGCGAACGGTCGCCGGTGAAGGTGCTCAGCGATACCTTGTATGTCTCGATCGATCTCGCCGATGGCGCCGAACTTGTGATTCCCGCCGAACACGCCGAGCGCGCGCTGTATCCGGTCGCCGGCGAATTGTGGCTCGATGACGAGCGTCTGCCAAATCAGCAATTGGCCGTGCTCGATGCCGACACCCTGCCCCTGCTGCGCTCCGTAGGCGCATCGCGCGTGATGCTGCTCGGCGGCGAGCCGCTGGATGGCCCGCGACATGTCTGGTGGAATTTTGTCAGCAGTTCGAAAGAACGCATCGAACAGGCCAAGGCTCATTGGCGCGAAGGCCGTCTCGGTCAGGTACCCGGCGAGACGGAATTCATTCCGCTGCCGGAAAAATAATTGATCGCGTAGAAGCGGCTTCAGCCGCGACAGCCACCGTGTCGACGTGAGCCATCGCGGCTAAAGCCGCTCCTACACACAGAAATCAGAACCGGCCTTCCTGGTAGTCGACGAAGGCCTGCATGATCTCTTCCTTCGTGTTCATTACGAACGGGCCGTAGCGCGCGACCGGCTCGTTCAAGGGGCGGCCTGCAACCAGGATCAACCGCGCCGGCGCACTGCCGGCAGCGATGCGGATGGCATCACCAGCACCGAATACCAGCAGATCGCCCTTGGGCACGATGTCCTCGCCAGCCATGGTCGCGACGCCTTCGTAGACGTAAGCGAAGACGTTGTGGCCGATTGGCAGCGCGTGTTCGAACGAAGCACCCGCGGCGAGCGCGATGTCGAGATAGGTCGGATCCGTCGCGGGTTGGCGGACCGGGCCAACGACATCACCGATCTGGCCGGCGATCACTTTCACGCGCACGCCTGGCGTCGGCTGCACTTCGGGGATACCTTCGGCAGAAAACTCCTGATATCGCGGCGCGGACATCTTGTCCTTGGCCGGCAGGTTCACCCACAGCTGGAAGCCGCGCATCAGGCCGTGATCCTGCTCGGGCATTTCCGAATGCACGATGCCGCGACCGGCCGTCATCCACTGCACCGAGCCCGGCGTAAGCAGGCCTTCGTTGCCATGGTTGTCCTTGTGGCGCATGCGCCCGTCGAGCATGTAGGTCACGGTCTCGAAGCCGCGGTGCGGGTGCGAGGGGAAGCCGGCGATGTAGTCACCGGGCTTGTCCGAGCCGAATTCGTCGAGCATCAGGAAGGGGTCGAGATCGGGCAGTTGGCTGTTGCCGATCACCCGGGTCAGGCGGACGCCGGCGCCATCGGACGCGGGTTGGCCGCGCAGACGACGAGCGATTGGGCGCAGGGTGGGTGTGGTCATCGAGGTTCTCCATTGACGATGTTCCCGCTGATTTGGGGCCTGGATCCAGTCAGATCAAAGCCCGCAGCCGCAACCCAGCGTTGCCCGGCTGACCGGATTTGTGGAACTTCCGCGTCAAATTACCGGCATCCCCCGACCAAGGCGACCATGAACCTGCGCCTGTCCCGATCACTGCGCCGCCCGCTGGCCCTGGCCGAGACCGCGACGGTCGATGGCGCGGATCCGATCCTGCGAACCCTGACCAGCGCCCGCCTGCAACTGCGCTGGCTGGAAGTCGAAGACATCGACGCCTTGTTCGACGTCTTCTCCGACCCGCAATCGCTGCGCTTCTGGAATCAGCCGCCATTCCAGAGCCGCGACGACGCCAGCATCCATCTCGAAGCGATCCAGAGCGATTTCGAACGCGGTATCCGCCATCAATGGGGCGTGGCACTGGCCGCGACCGGTGAAATCATCGGAACCTGCAGCCTGTCGCGAATCGATGCCGTACAGGGGCGTGCCGAGATCAGCTTCATGATCGCGCATGCGCACCGCGGCCAGCGTTACGGCCATGAACTGCTGCAACGTCTGCTCGACCATGCCTTCGGCGATTTGCAGATGCGGCGCATCGAGACCGACATCGATCCGCGCAATCAACATGCGCTCGCATTGCTGGGCGAACTCGGATTCAAGCGTGAAGGTTACCTGCGCCAACGCTGGCAGGTGGATGGCGAAATCCAGGACAGCATCCTGCTGGGCCTGCTGGAAAACGAACACTCGCGATCGGGTTGACGCATTCGGCGCATCGCGCCATCGATGTCATGCGATGAGGATGTCGTACGGCACGAGGCAGAATCGCTGGCGAACCAGCACCGCGCGGATCGATCAGTCGACTATCGACCGATCAATCGCCTCCGACCGATCAGCGCATCGAACGCGGCGTCACTGCCCGTGATACGCGACGGGTGTAGACGTAAACCGTCGCCGGCGGCACGTTCCACCAGGTGAAGCTGGCGCGGCGGGCGGTCAATTCCAGGGCCTCGAGCACTTCCCGCGTCACCGGATTGGCCGGGCCATAGGTGAACTGCACGAAGCGCCCTTCGGGCTGCAGGCTGTCGAACGCCGCCGACATGATGGTCTGCTGCAACTGCCTCGGCATCGACAGCAGGCCCAGGCCAGAAATCACCGCATCGGCGCGCGCCTCACCGGAAAAGCCCTGCTCTTCGGCGATCGCACGCAGGTTGCCGGCGTCGCCACAGACGATGGCCATGCCCGGAAAACGACGCTGCAGGTGTTGGTGCAGTTCCTCGTTCAGCTCCAGCACCAGCAGGTCGGCCAAGGCGATGCCGTGGGTCAACAATGCTTGGGTGAAGACGCCGGTGCCGCCGCCGAGCTCGATCACGCGCCGGCAGGTCTTGGGCAGCTGCGACATCATCTGCCGCGCCAGTTGCGGGCTGGATGGCGAAATCGCCGCAACGCCCAGTGGGTCCTTGAGCCATTGCCGGAAGAAAGTCCAACTCGTTGGCAGGCTGCGGCTCTGGTCGTCGGGAGATTTCATGTGGCGAGCATAATGCCTGAGGTCTT